>JADHUT010000026.1 GCA_016784385.1 Candidatus Microgenomates bacterium
TTTTTTCAAGTAGGGTAATAGAAGGGGAGTTTCCTGATTTTGAAAAAATAATTCCAGGCAAAGCGCTTTACAAAGTTTCAGTAGATAAACACGAACTAGGGCAAGCTATTAGACTTGCTTCTGTATTTGCAAGAGAATCCGGAAACATAGTGAAGCTTAATTTGAAAAAAAATGTACTACAAGTAAAAGCTGAGAGTGCAAGCTCTGGTAAACAAGTTACAGATGTTGAAGTAAGTGTTTACACAGAAGAGAAAAAAACTGATCTTGAAATTGCATACAACTACAAATTCTTGGAAGATTTTTTGAAAGTCGTGGAAGGGGAAAGTTTGGATATTGAACTTACAAACCCAAATTCACCAGGCAAATTTATAGATCCAACTGATCCAAAGTTTCTTCATTTGATAATGTCTATTAGAGTGCAGGGGTAATTATTTGAACGCTGGTAGATAGAAACTAGCTTTGTCTGCTGTTGAATTTGATATTGAAACATCTCCTTTTAAGTAAAATATAGGTTGCAATTCTGGATTTCTCCTGTCGTCTAATAGATAAAATATTGATATTTCATTGATATCTATAGCGTTGAAATCTTTAATGTTTAAATCTACTAAAGGTAAATAGTCGTTTGATATGTTTACTATGTTTATCCTATCTTTACTCTCAATTATATCGTTATATGTTTTTAGGGGGTATTCAGTAATTCCTTTTGTTATGTTTTGGTAAAGAACACCCTGGAAAGAATATATTGTCCCGTCTGGTAATAATTGCACAAACATTAATGGGTTATCGGCTTCTGTTGTTAGAATGTTGTAACCAGTTGAATTGTCTGTAATGTTTACTTGATATAGTGTTGCATTACCTTTATCTGTTTTTGTAAAACCTTCAGACGTGTCGCTTGTCGTGTAATACACAACCGAATAAGCTTTTAGAATTTCTTTGTTGATAGAAAGAATATTTTCTGTGAAATTTTTTGCTCTTTCGATAACTTCTTTTTCAGTAAGATTTTTATCGATTGTTGCAGGGGGTTTTGAACTATTTGAAAAATACTTTACAACAGAAGTTTGTGGCGTAATTATCAAACTGTAATCAATAGTGTTCCAATAATATTTTATGCCTTTATTGGCATCTCTAAAAATATTTGGAGCTGTTGTTATACCAACTCTCTTTGCAAGATCTTGAGATTCATCTTCAGAGGGTTTTTTGAAAAGAATTTTCAAAAAAGGAAGTTTTTCTGGAATACTAAAATCTTTTACACTAATATTGAAAGATATTGGCAAATTGCCGTCTATCCTTTTAGATATATCTGGTTTGGGGGGAGACAATACAATCTTTTCTTCTTTTGTTGTTTTGGTTGTTGAAAGGTAAACAGAAAAAATAATTATTGCCAGTAAAATTACAATATAAATAATCACTTTTTTATTTTTTTTGACAAATTCTATAAAGTTTTTCATTGTGTTTAATATGATACTCCACATTCGACAGTTGTTTTACAACTTCTAGGAACATCGCTTGGAATATATGGACTCATCATATATGGAGGACTACTTGAATAACTAGGTTTACTTCCATCAGTATATCTGAACCCGTAATGTAGATGTGCCCCGGTCGTGCAACTGCCAGTGTTTCCACTCAATCCTATTTGTTGACCCATTGTAACTTGATCCCCAACACTAACACTAGGGCCTTCTAAGTGAGCATATCTACTAACAAAATCTTTTCCTCCACAATTAGATTCAATTTGTATATAGTTACCCAAACAAGAATCGTGTTGCGAAGTTGTAATTATACCGGAATGTCCAGCAAAAACTCCAACCCCACTAACTCCGATGTCTATTGCTTCAAGGACTTTGTGTGAACAATTATTACCACAAGAGGATGGAGTTCTTGCTCCTTGTGTAATATAACCATGACTTGTAGGCCAAATTGCTGGGCACTCTTCTGGTGGTTCCCCAATTTTTATAGTTGCGGATCCCGCAGCAACTACACCAGGTTGTTCAACAGAATCAGCCTTTACTGTTACAGTGTCTGTTACAAATGAGTCCTGAAAGTTGAGAGAGTCATATGTTTGTGTGTAAGTAAAAACAAACGATTGTACTGGTGAAATTCCTCCTTCAACGGTCGTTGGCAATGAAGGCTCTGGTTCCGGGCAATATGTAGAAGAATCTGCT
Organism: Candidatus Microgenomates bacterium; assembly: GCA_016784385.1. GTDB lineage: Bacteria > Patescibacteriota > Microgenomatia > UBA8517 > UBA8517 > BS150m-G53. The sequence continues at coordinate 2,166 of JADHUT010000026.1, forward strand.
TTGATAACATTACAACTGTATGAAATTACAATATTTGACAAGGGGCCCTTTTTTGCCTTTATTTCTATACTATATTCAACTGTTAATGGCAGATCTGAATTTTCAAACGGCCCAGGAGGATTTGGTTTTTTAATAACATCAATATAGGGAGAAACAATAACATTTCCACTCTCTGATGCTCTTGGGGCAGGTGGAACCAAGTATGCTCCTGAGTTAATTACAAGCAATATAAAAGCTACGAGCACAGGAAGAACCAACATTGTAATTGCAATTGGGGCAATTATTGATGGCCCTATTAAATTTTTAAAAAGAAATCTGATTCCACCAACAAATCCTGCCCCAGCAGCAGCTAATCCTGCAGTTCCACCTAAAATTCCAAGAGTACCAATCCCTGCTACTGCGCCAGCAACTGGTCCTGCAAAAGCAAATACTGGAGCACCAACTAATAAACCTGCAATGTAAGGCATTGCTTTTTTAACTTTTGCCCAGTCAATTTTTTCAATAACTTTTCCAAGTAAATATCCACCAACCAGACTCAATCCAGCAGTTGCCCAGCTACTAAGTCCTCCAATAAAAGTTAATGCTTTTGTTAAAAATCCTGAAGCAGCCGGTAAAGCCTTTGTTGCAATCTGAGAACCTACTTTTGCAAGAGTAGAAGTAGCCCCTTTGGCACCTGCTTGAGACGACATTTGTGATATAGATACTTTTGTGCCTTCTTTTAAACCAATAAACATCGACCCATCTCTGCCGATTTTGAAGCCACCTACCGCTACTTGAGTACCCGACAGCGGTTGTGTGCCGGTAACAAATCCAACAGAAAATTTACCAACACTGAACCCTATTGGCTCCGACATTATAAAAGCAGAAGATGATGTGGTGAAAGAAGTTTGACCTGACGCAACACCAGAGGACATTATTTGCAGGATTGATTGCGTTCCTCCTGGAAGCATTCTTCCTCCAGACGTTGCCCATTGTTGCAATAAAACTCCTTGCCTTAAGCCATATGCGGCCCCAATTGCAGGTAATGCTTTTGTTAAGACAGTACTTGTGTTGGCTGTTATAGTTCCTGTTGAAGCGGTATAAGTTGGTATATATGACATAGTGGTTGTTGCTACTTCGTCTGCAACGATCTGTTTTGAAGAAATCTTTTTCCAAGTATCTAAAAATTTTTCGCCGTAATCATAAATTTCGCCTACATCAAGTTCTATTCCTTCATCTCTTTGCTCTTCTTGATTGTCAGCGATTTCAAATTGAGTGATGTGACCATCTTCTGGACCATAAAAAGCTGAAGCAATATTGGGACCAAAGACCACGCTTGCGCCAGCGTAATTAACTGTTGCTTCTGTTTCAAGTCCTAGAGCAACTGCTTGAGCCATTTCAACTATTTTCTCTCTTGCTTGTTTATCTGTTATTAACCCCTTATATTTTTCATTGTTAATCATTGTTAATGCAACAAGAGGTGAAGCAGGGTGCACTGTTGGAATTTTGTTTGGTATTTCGGTTGTGGATTTGTAATTAGGTAGACTTTTCAAGTTTTCAGTTATAGAAACAGCAGTTTTTTCTATGATTGGAGGTGTAATATTCTTTTTATACTCTTGTGATGATTGAGCAATTGATTCTTCTATTTTTGTTTTTATAAATTCTTTTGTTGTTGCAGGATCTTGTTTAGCTTTTTCAGAGAATGTCTTTAAAGTTTCTTTTTCGGTTTCGTTTAAACTAACTGTAGAAATTTCTTCAGTTGGAACAACAACAACTTTTTTGTTTTTTAAAGATTGTTTATAAAGTTCTTGTTGTCTTTCAATTCCTCTTTGAACATCTTTTTTTGCCCTCTCTCTTGCTCGTACTGTTGATTCTCTTATTTTATCAGCATCCCTGAAAGCCCCTTCATGAGTTTTTTCTGTAATTGTTGTTTGGGTGACTCCTTCATCTTTGTATTCAGGTGTTTTTGTTTTTGAAACATTTCTTGCTTCTACTTCTTCAAAAATTTTTGCATATGCCAACCTGATGTTTTTTTGTTCTGTTAAATCTTCAATCCAGTTTTCCAAGTCTTTATTGCTTTGGGTACTTTTGTACGCAAGCCCAATTTCAGGTATGGACCATGTAGTTTGTGCTTTACCATAGAAATCTTTTACCCCCAACTCTGTTGGAAACACAGCTTCAAGAGTTCCGAGCAATTCTCTTAGTGTGCTGGTGGAGATTTTTTGGATCTTTGTTTGTGGTTCATCCATGATTAGTTTTTTTAGTCTTGTTTATTCCAAGCTTTTACATTTGGAACAGTTTGTTGTGTTGTCTCTTGTGGTTTTGTTGAAATTAAATTGTGTTCCATTTCAGAGGCAACAATTCTTATTGGTGCATGGTGAGGTCCTGCAAAAAATATTCCTTCTCCTATGTTTGCAGCAAGGAGTAATTGTTTTTCTCCTTGAGAGAGATAGAAAATTTCTCCAACCTTGTCTATTGCAGCAGGAGACTGTTTGAGGAGAAGTCTAAGGGCACTGTTAGTGACAATTGCCTTACCTATGTCTTGAGCTAGAAAATCTTCCACATCTTGGGTTATGGTGGTTAGACCTAGATAGTATTTCCTGGCTCTTTTTACTACTGACCAGAGAAACTGTGCGGTGTCAGGATATCTCATCATATGCCATGCTTCATCAACAATTAAGACCCTTCTTTTTATATCTCGTTTTACTCTCGTCCAGATGTAGTCAAGAATCATGAACATGGCAATTGGGCGAAGTGCATCTTCCAGGTCTTTTACAGAGAAAACTGTAAAAGGATTATCAAGATCAATGTTTGTTTGTTTGTCAAAAATACCAGCAAAAGATCCTCTGACAAATTTTTCAATACGAGCAGCCAAGTCAAGAGCATCAGGAACTTCCATTCCAATTAGAGTTTTGTAAAGATCTTCAATAAGTGGAGGTTCTTTGCTTTGTGTTTCGGGGTCAGTAGTAATACCTTTTGCTTTGTAAGTCATAATAAGTGCACGATCCAGCATTGCTTCCTGTGTTGGAGTAATCTCTCCCATGATTACTTTGAAAAGGGAGTGGAGAGAAAGGATTTTAAGCCCCAATTGATTTTCTCCTTCTTCTCTGATTTGGGCCAGGTCAAATGGATTTATTTTTGCAGGTGAGTTAAATGAAAATGAAATGTATTCTCCACCAACCGCCTCACAAAGATTTTTGTATTCAGCTTCTGGGTCTAAAATAATGGCTTCCGATCCAATCATTAAAGATCTCACAGCTTCTGCCTTCACAAAGTATGAGTTATGTACAAACATCCCACCGTGACCTGCTAAAAATACAGAATTATCTACTTGAAGATCATACACATATTTGTGTTTTGCTTTCACTTTTCGAATTTTTACTATTGGGTCCCAGAACAGATCTGAGGTGGCTAAAGTTTCTAGCCATTTAATTTTTTCTTTTATTCTGTCTAGAGATTTTACTTTTTTGTTGTAAATATCCGAAATATGGTCCCTGGCTTTTAATATTTTTTCATATCTTGCGTTTGCATTTCTATAAAGAGTTGTTTCCCAGAGAGGTGGGTCATACTTTTGTAGAGATTCACCAGTAAATTTAAAACATCTATATAAAGACCTGCCTACCTCATCAATCTCTACTTCATAACCATGTGTTATGTTGGCTGCAGATAATGCATTTTTTGTATATGGCATAACCCCCGCTCTTATTGTTTGCCATGAATGACCAAGTCTTTTCCAGAGAAGCGTATTTGTATTTTTGTCTTTTCCTTTGTCTATAATTTGTTGAACAGTTGGTAGTGCACGGAGTTTTGAAAGACCGTCTTTTTCAAGGCTTTCAATTTCATAAACACGGTTTTTAATATGTCCAACCATATTTAATAGCTCCTTTCTTGAAGGTTTATATATTCCCAACATAATTTCTGAGAATTTCTTTGGGGCAGGTATTTCACTAGATGAATATAATTCTTTGCGAATTTCTTGGAAAACACCTTGTAGTTCGGGAACAATGTCTACATTTGTGTTGCCCCCCCTTAATAATTTTTTGGATTTGTCAGTTTTTCTTTTTGAAATAAACCCAATTTCTTTAATGTATTTTTGAATATTGTCTTGCCCAGAAATAGTTACTTGATAATAAGTTCTTTTTCTTGTTCCTGGAGCGTTAGTTGCTCTTTTTCTAACAATACTGGTTCGTGCGATAATTCCAAACATTGAAAGTAGGTACAACAGGTCAGAAGACAAACCCTTTGACTTTGTTGTTGCTGATATTTCATGGGCACCAACTGTCCCATCGCCTTCAAAATATGCTTTCAAATATTTTGAAACCTTTTCGTTGGGGAGTGAGAAGATAGGTCCGGGCACTCTTTTTACACTTGATAATCCACCCCCTCCGATTTTGTTGATTTTTTTGAGATAATCTTTTGATTTGAAATAATAACCTCTTATTTGAGTTTTTTGTGGGTAGTTATAGATTGGTGAAATTGGTACATTTATTTCCTTTGCTCCTCTAGTAATAGTGTCTAGAACTGGTTTGTCCATATTGTAAATTGCAACACGTTTTCCTATATGACCTTCACTTGTAATTAACCCAAGCAGCAAAAGGAAACTGTCGGTTAAATAAGCGTTTGATTTATTGACTTGGTTTAAAGTATGTACTTGCCTAGGAATTGGCAAGTAGTTTCCAGTTTTTACATCACTGCCTTTGGTTGTAACGACTTTTCCATTTTTTAAACAGACCAGGCAATGATCTTTTGTTATAGAAACC
>JADHUT010000027.1 GCA_016784385.1 Candidatus Microgenomates bacterium
CAAACCAAATTGTAGATTATAAAGGCCTAGTTGGAGACCCTTCTGACAACTACAAGGGGGTAGTGGGGATTGGTCCTAAAACTGCAAACACCCTATTGGACGAATACGGAGATTATAAAAATATATATAAAAATATAAAAAATATTCCAGAAAAAATTAGAAAGAAATTAATAGATGGTAAGAAAAGCGGAGATATGTCATTCAAACTAGCAAAAATTGTAGTCAATGTTCCGATGAAATTTAATTTTAAGGAGATGGATGATTGGGACATAGGATCGAAGGAAGTATTAAAACTTTTCGAGCAGTATGGTTTTAAAACATTGACAAAAAGAGTAGTTGCATATTCCAAACAGTTGGAAATTGAAAGGCAAATAAGTTTATTTTAGGTGTCAAAAGAGTGTTAAAATCAATCAGATGAAAGTAGCAATAGTACATGACTATTTAAAAGAATACGGTGGAGCAGAGAGAGTTTTAAAAACCCTCACTGAAATGTATCCTACTGCCCCTATTTATACTGCATTTAGAGTTAAAGGATCCACAGCAGACAAGGCATTCACTGGCAAAAAGATTATTGAAAGTAAGCTATCTTCATTTTTGAAAGTTGGAAAACTGTATAGCCCTCTTCGTTTTTTGATTCCGACTATTTGGGGGAGCTTCGATTTGTCTGAATATGACCTCGTAATTACTTCATGCTCTTGGTACATTACGAGGGGGTTCAAAGTTGGAAAAAACACAAAAGTGGTTAGTTATTGTCATACTCCACCAAGATGGTTGTATGGTTTTCAAACCTCAGTTGGTTTCACTCGTTTATGGCCAGTGAAAATATACGCAGCGATAGTTGGTCATTTTATGAGATTGTATGATTTTAAGACTGCTCAAGAAATTCCTAACTGGATTGCAAACTCCAAAAATGTAGCCGGAAGAATTAAAAAATTTTACAAAAAGAACTCCACTGTAATTTACCCACCAGTAGAAGTTAAAAAAATAATGAACGCAACAAGGAGTATTGAAAAGAAAGATTTTTATTTAATAGTTTCAAGGCTTGTTGGCGCAAAGGGAATTGAAGTAGCAGTAGAAGCAGCAGAAAAACTTGGAATAAATCTAAAAATAGTCGGGGAAGCTCATGGTTTTTCTGATGTAGAAAAAAGGATTAAAAATACAAATAAAGGAAAAGTTGAATTACTTGGATATATATCAGATGAAGAAAAATTTAAACTAATGGCTCAAGCAAAGGCATTTATAGCACTAGCCAAAGATGAAGATTTTGGAATGACTGCAGTTGAGGCACAAGCTGCTGGAACACCAGTAATCGCATACAATGGGGGAGGATTTAAAGAAAGTGTAATAGAAGGAAAGACGGGTGTACTAATTAATGAAATATCAACAAAATCACTCAAAACTGCAATTGGAAAAATAAAAAAAACAAAATGGAACAAAAAAACTTTAATTACAAACGCAAAGAGATTTTCAAAAGAAGTCTTTATTGGTGAGATAAAAAGGTATATTAATCCGATTCTCCCAACGCGCTTTTGATATCCTGTGGATATTTTTCTGGATCCAAAGATAATGTTTTTACGCTATAAACAGTAGTAAGATTACCGTCTTTTGGAATTTTACCTTTTTTAAATGTGGCCCATCCTCTTAGTATTTCAACTTCTCCACCCTTTCGAGCCTGGACCTTACCAACTCTAACCACTCCCGGATCTTTTTCATAAAAGTAGACAGCCCCAAATTCCTCAAACAAATCCACTCTTTCATATGAGTTTTTTGTAAGAACTCTAGATACTGTGTCTACCACCCATTTTGTTCTATCACAAACTTCTCTTAAATCATGTATTTTATTTTTTGCATCTTGTTCCCATTCTCCGGACGGTTTTTTCAACATTCCATATAATGCCTGGTAAGACTCGGCTTGTGCTTTGAATATCTGTTCTTGCCAAAAACCAGATGGATTTAGACCGGCCTCAATTTCTATTTGGTATTTTCCACCACCCGTGTGAATATCGGTAATTAAACCCCAGCTTCTAATTGTTTTATAAAAAAACCTCCATCTTTGTTTCCAAGTTCAAGAATGCCCGCCAAATGTGAAGGCCCCTTTATGTTTATTGGTTCAACACCTTTTTTACTTATTTCCATGTGGGTCAATTATATCTTATTTTAAGGAACTGTTTTTAAACTGTGGATTTGTAGGTCAGCGCGCATAGTTGTATTATACTTTTGCCTAATGATATCTAAAATAACTTTACAAAATTATAGAAACTTTAAGAAAAAAGAAATTAAGTTTGATGAAGGAATAACGGTAATAGTAGGACCAAATGCAAGCGGAAAAACAAACATACTAGAAAGTATTTTTTTTCTAGCTACTGGAAAAAGTTTTAAGTCTTCAAAACCAGAGGAGTGTGTTAACCATGATGAAGAAGTAACTAGAATAACAGGCAAGGGCTCCGCGGGGCAGGCAAGCCTGGAAATAGTTTTAACCCGTGGGTTCTTAAACATTGGAAAAGGAGCTCCGGAAAAAGTTGCAAAAAAGAGACTTTTGGTTAACGGATCAGGAAAACGAATGGTTGATTTTTCAAACAATTTTAATGTGGTTTTGTTTGTGCCCCGAGACCTTGATCTTGTTACTCAATCTCCCAGCCTGAGGAGGAAATTTTTAGATACTGTGCTATCTCAGGTTGACCGTGAATACAAAAGATCAATTGCCTCTTATGAGAAAGGTGTAAGACAAAGAAATAAACTATTGTATCGAATCAGAGAAGATATGGTACACAACAGAAAATGGGTTTCCAGGTCTCACTTACTATTTTGGAATCAGCTACTAATTAAAAACGGAGATTATATAAGTAGAGCCAGGGAAGAATTTATAGAGTTTGTAAATTCAACAAATAAAATAAATGATGAGAAATATAGCCTTGTTTATGATAAAAGTGCCATAAGCGAGGAGAGATTGGAGAGTTACAAAAATGAAGAAGTAGCTTCAGCAACTACACTGGTGGGCCCACACAGAGATGACTTTATTTTTCAGATACAAAACAAAAAAATAAAACCATTAGACCTTTCCTCATATGGTAGTAGGGGAGAACAAAGGATGGGAGTATTGTGGCTTAAAATTGCAGAACTATCTTTCATGAAAGTAAAGTCAGAAATTATACCAACCCTACTTCTTGATGACATTTTTTCAGAGCTTGATCATGAACACAGAAGTATTGTAATGGAAAAAATCAAAGATCAACAAACAATAATGACCACAGCAGACGAACATTTTGTTGAAAACTTTTCAAAGAGTGATATTATAAGATTGTAAGATGCCAAAAAAATGGATTGTTACAAGAGGGGGTCCAGAAAATAAAAAGTATTTTACCGAGGTGGAAATAGCAAAGCTTAAGGATAAGAAAGATGACGCTGTTCCAGAGCCACCTCCAAATTTTTTTCCTGGAGAAATGGAGGGTACTACACAAGGGTTACCTTCACCAGTTCTGACTGGTGCACAAGCCTATTTTGAAGCCATGGAACGAAAAGAGGACTAAAACTTTTCAACCAGTTTCGAAAGATTATAAGTAACCAGCACTGCCAGTATTGTAATTATAACTGCATAGATCCCCAGTGATATTATCCCTGAAGCCCCACCAACTAGTGGTTTTATGTATTGGCTTACAACTTCTTTAATAAGCTCATTCCAGGCTAGGGCTGCAACTAGTCCAAAACCAGAAGTGGCTAGTGTAAGCATCTTTTCAAGAATTTCTTTTTTCACTGTTTTGGTTTCGTTTTTAAATTTTTTCATACTTTTTTTTATTGTCCACATATCTCTGGTTTTTCCGCAGGTTTTGCGGTAATATAGATTATATGTATTCTCCTAAATACAGTATATCAAATACAATTCTAAAAAACATTGGTGTTGTTGAGGCAAGTCGTGAAGTTATTGAAAATGCACCACTGGTTCCATCGTTCGAAAAACAATTCCAAACTGAGGCTAGAACAAAAACTGTTCATCATGGAACTCATATTGAAGGAAATGATTTAACTTTGGTTCAAACAAGAAAAATTATGGAAGGAGGTCAAGTATATGGAAAGCCTCGTGATATACAAGAAGTTATTAACTATCGCAATGCAATGGATTTATTGGATGATTTGGCATTTAAAAGGGGGGAATACTCAAAAGAAATGTTACTAGACATCCACCGATGCACTGTAGAGAAAATTGTTTCAGATGACAAGGTTGGAGTTTTACGAAATACTCAGGTGGTTATAAAAGAAGAGGGGACTGGAAATGTAATTTTGAAACCACCCCCATTTATAGAAATTCCATATTTAATTGATGATTTTCTCTCTTGGTTGACTTCGAATAATGCAAAAGAAATACATCCAGTACTTCGTTCTGGTATTACCCACTACACCTTAGTTGCAATTCATCCCTTTGTTGAAGGAAATGGCCGGGCAGTTAGAGCATTTACCCAACTAATATTAATGAAAGAAGGGTATAACATCAAAAAGCTTTTTTCGTTGGAAGAGCATTTTGACAATGATTTAGGAGCTTACTATGATGCACTTTTCAAAGTTGACGAACAGGCTCCAAACATAGCTGATAGGGATCTTACACCATGGCTTGAGTACTTCACTCAAACTGTTGCAGTGGAGCTATCAAAAGTAAAAGAGAAAGTGAGAAAGTTGAGTTTGGACACAAGGATGAAAACTAAGTTTGGAGAACAAATAACACTTTCAGACAGACAGATGAGACTAATGGAATACATTTCAGATCAAACCTCGGCTCCAATGAGTGATCTTAAAAATGTGATAGACATGGTGTCGGAAGACACAATACTGCGAGATCTGACAGATTTAATCAAAAAAGGCATTATTAAAAAAGAAGGAAGTACAAAAGCAACCAGATATGTAATACAGGGCAAATAAAAAAATGAATAGCCAAGACCCACAATTTTTATATATGATTCTAATCCTCCCTAGTCTTTTTGGTTTTACTTTGACGAGTGAAGGAATACATAAATGTATTCATTCTGAATACAGCGGGTTTATTAGTATTTTTTTTGGAGTGATATTTATTTCAATGGTTGTATTTGCCTATATCTTTTTTTCCTCTAAGTTTCTGATATAGTTTTCTTTCGAAGCATTTTTTTGTCTAGTAAAAATTATTGTCCCAGGTAGTGTAATATATACACAACATGAATTTCTCTGAATTTGCGCAGTTTCTGTCCAAGCTTGAAAAAATTTCTTCCAGAATTGAAATCACCAAGGTACTATCAGAACTTTTTGGGAAACTAGAAGAAAAAGAAACAGCCCAGGCAGTATATTTGCTTCTTGGTGGGTTAGCTCCTAAATATAAAATAATTGTTTTCAACGTTGCAGACAAAATGATGATAAGGGCAGTTTCCCAGGCTTATAAAAAAAGCAGTGAGGAGGTTATTGATATTTACAGAAAGTCAGGTGATTTGGGGGACGTTGTAGAGCATTTATCAAAATCAAAAAAGAGTAAGGGAAATAATATCTCTATCATACAAGTGCACAAATCTCTTGCCGATATTGCCCAAGACAGTGGAGAGAAAAGCCAAGAAAGAAAAGTAGAAAAGTCGGTAAAACTTCTAAATTCTCTGGATCCTGTGAGTGCAAAATTTGTTGTCAGAATAATGTTGGGTAAACTCCGTCTTGGGTTTTCTGATAGCACCATGCTGGACGCAATATCTTGGATGATTGCAGGAGATAAAACCCATAAAAAACAGTTAGAAAAAACCTATTTTGTGCTGCCAGATGTAGGGATATTACTGAGTGAAGTCAAAAAAAATGGTATTGAAAAAGCAACAAAAGACATAAAACCTATTGTGGGTGTTCCAGTACTACCACTTTTAGCAGCAAGAATTAAAACACCCGAGGAAATGCTTGAAAAAATGGGGGGAGTGGTTGCAGTTGAACCAAAATTAGATGGACTTAGACTTTCCCTGCATATAGATAAAGCGAAAGGTATTGTGAAGGCATTTACAAGGAACTTGAATGAAAATTCATGGATGTTTCCAGAGCTTGGAGAACTTGGAAAATACATTAATGCAGAAAGTGTAATTTTAGATACAGAAGCCGTTGGGTTGACTGAGGAAACAAAAAAAATGGCCAACTTCCAAGCCACAATGACCAGAAGAAGAAAACACAACATCGGAAATGTATCTAAAAAGACCAAAATAACATTTTTTGTTTTTGATATTTTGAGTATTAATGGGAAGAGTTTAATGAATGAACCATTTTCCAAAAGAAGGAGTATTTTGGAAAAAACAATAGTAAAAAGTCCATTAATAAAAACTGTGGAGTATAGCGAAACCAAAGACCCGAAAGCAATATTGAAACTTCACAAAAAATACTCCAGTGAAGGTTACGAGGGAATTATGGTTAAAAAGTTGGATAGTAGTTATGTTCCAGGTAGAACTGGTTGGAGATGGGTAAAAATGAAACAAACCTCCACGCATATCGCAAAAGTAGCTGATACTGTTGATTGCTTGGTGATGGGATATTCAGTAGGAAAAGGAAAGAGAGCGGAGTTTGGAATGGGGAGATTTTTAGTTGGAATTTCTGATGGAGATAAAATAAAAACTACTACGAAAATCGGTACTGGGCTAACTGATGCTCAGTTTAGAGAAATGAAAAAAAGGCTTACAAAGTTGGAAGTGAAAACTAAACCAAAGCAATATGAATTACATAAAA
>JADHUT010000028.1 GCA_016784385.1 Candidatus Microgenomates bacterium
GACCAACAATATAAAAGTGCCTTCTTCTATCTTTTTTATCCATAAACACTTTCTTCCTTTCTCCCCTAAAGCTGTTATAACCCAAAAACAATCCCTTGTCGGGGGTTACGTCGCCGATCAAAGCCGTTTTATATTTCTGCCAAGCTATCTTGGGTGAACTTATCTCTTCCCCGGGGAAATGAAACAAAGAAGCCATCTCTTCCGTATTTGCCACAAACTGTTGCCTAAAAAAGGGCCAGTCAATCAAAGGCTGCACTCTTTGTTTATAGTAACTCGATAACCCCCTCATCCCCAACCAAAACTGACACGACTGAAATACGGTTAATGGTGGGGTATTAAACTGAGAAAAAGATCTGGTTATTGAATCAAAATTAGTCTTAGACTCACTCACACTACTTGCAGCAGACAACACCCTTATCCCCACCAAAAAACCCAGTTTACCCATTTTCTTTTCCAGTCCAGAATATAAATCTCTATCTATTGCCAGCTGCGGCGTATCTCCCACCCAAGCGGTGGCTGTTTCGTTCCCCCCCACCCCCTTTTTCTGCGCTTCAATATCTTGTGTATTCCTCAAGAAGTTTAAATATGAATATGCTTTTTTCCTCCAACTGCCTGTCACCGGGGTTAAATAATACTGTATTGACAGCATCTCGTCTCCCCTCAAATTAACCATCTTATTCAATAATGGATTCAAAGAATCATTCACCATAGTCTCATAGGTTCTAATTGGCCCATACTGTGGTCCTATCAATCTCACATAACCACTTTCATGCGGTCTTTTCACCAAACTCTCAAAATAATCTTCTACCTCTACAATCTCAGCTTCAGAATAAGCTGCAAAAATTGCACTTTTTACAAAGTTAGTCAGTCTTTTAGATACAAATACATAAAAATTGATTTCTGTGGCCGTTGCTACAATCTCAAAACTTAACGTATCACGAAACACCAAATGTTTTTTCCAGTCAGAGGGAATAATTCCATGCAACTCTGCAAACATCTGCTCTGCCACATTTGTCTTGGTCTTAGTCTGAGCTATCTTTTCGTTAGGAGCATCACTTACATGTCTGTATTTTGGCAACGTAACCTTTAATAGCACTCCATTTTTATGATTCCGCACCACCCTAAACCTCATCCAAAACTTATATATCTTTATGCTCACCCACCACATTAGTACTAATCCAGCCACCACCCCAAAAACCCACACCACCACCCACATTCCTTTATTTAAAAAAACATCCAAACTTTCCATACACTTCAATATATCTTATTCTCTCCCCGGCTTCACTCATCAAAATCCTTTTCACTCGCTTTACATATTTCTGCTTCGTCTTTACTTATTATTCTCTACAACTTTAAACGTTAAACATAAAAAAAGACTAATGTTTACAAAACCAGCAAAATTGCCAGCATTTATATAACAACATTAGTCTTTAGTCCGTCACAAACGAATTCCACAATAAATACAGAAGTTTGTCTTTTCTTCCCCACGTGCTTTGCCGCAGTTAGAGCAAACTCCAAACCTCTTCCTTTTTTTCAATTTATCACCAAAAATCATAAAAAATAGAATTAACAGGATTAGGTTTTCCAGAATGGATAAAACCACAAATAGTGTATTGTTCATTTCCTTCCTTTCTTGTTCAAATATGAATAAATGTACAATCCACATTATACCACAAACAATCACAAAAAACAATATTATAAGTTATCATTTGGTTTATATAACCATCCCTGAATATTACTTATCGAGTTCTTTTTCCGCGGCTACGTATCTATCTACCACTTCTTTAGAGCTAAACTTGTCATTCAAACCATCTGCCACTTTTGAACCTAGTTGATTCAATACTTCAAAAGCATAAGCTGCCCAAAGAAGAGCTATCGTTCCTTCCCTCACAAGTATATTAACACTAGTGTCCTCCCTAATTTCTTGTACAAGTCCTTTCCAGTACTTGTAACCTTCCCAACTCGCCAACGGTATTTTCTCCTTCGTTCTATCTTCCAATTTTTCACTTAAATAATCTTTCACCGGATCATTATCAACAGATCCCTCCACCCCAATGTCACCACCATCTTCTGGTAATAAACTACCCATTTCTCTCTTAACCTCATTCAAATAACCACTATCCACACCCTTCTCTCTGTCAATTACCTCAACCGCCAAATTCTTCCCCTCACCATCCTCTACTCTAGACTCGTTTCTTCTTACTGTCATGTTTTTAAATAATTATTGACCGATCAATTATCTAACCAACCTTGGTATTCCATTATTTCTTAGATATTAATTTCTTAGATGCGGCAGACAGTTTCACTTTAAACTCTTGATAAGCCACTTCCTTTTCAGCCACCAATTGCTGTAAATGTGTAATTAGTTCGTCAATAGATGGTTCCGATTTTGATTTTATTATCGACTCACACATAAATCTCATCATTGGTGAAACAAGACCAGCTTTCAGCAAAAGCATCTCTGCTCTTTCAATCTTCTCTGCTGAGGCTTGTTTTATTTGTTCATCCATATCTATTTATCATCCTCCACAGGTCTTTCTTTGTTTGGCAATAATTTATCTAATACCGGTCCTATTCCAGCCACCGGTAACCCAGGTACCGCCGAAACAGCCACCTTCAGACCTCCCTTGGTAATTCGATCAGCGTCTTTCTCGACTACTCCTTTATAAACATCAAGACAACCTTCTACCGCCACATACAAATCAGCCACAGAATAACCAGCCAAGAAAGGAAGTAGGTCAAGTCCCTCCAAAAGGGCCATCTTAGTCAAATTATCCTTATCAAAAATTCCTTTTACTTTTTCACCAAAATTTTTCTCACTAGCAGCAGTTTTTTCAGCATACTCAGCAGAGGCTTCCTCAGCTCCCCTCTCTTCACGTTCTACTTTCCCCCTATCAACTCCCTCATCAGACTCTTCTATATTTGCTACCATGTTTTTATATAATTATTAACTAAGTATCTCACCAATGGCATATTTTGGGTCACCCTCTTCCAAAACCACCTTAACAATTTTTTCACTACCCTCACCCCTTTCCTTTATTTTCTTTATCTTCTCTCCAATAGCTACGACTCCTTTTAGTCCAGAGACTTGTATCCTGCCTTGAATTCTAATCATGGCAGACAAAAGCTTACCATTAACATCTCCCGGAATCAGTGCCACCCAAGGAACCTCGACCACCAACATTGGTTTAACCAATCTCCACAAAAAATCATCAACCTTACTTTTCAAACCAAGGCTTTTACCAGAAAGATTTGCCGCCGTTTCCAACGAACCCGCCATTTGTCTTAATTTTCCTTCCGGCAAAACGGATAACAGCTCCTCAAAATTCTTCATCACTTCCTCATCTGGAGTTCCAAGTTTCATCTCCTCTATCTTCTTGTTTAATTGCGTCAACAAATCATCTCTCAACTTATCTTTCACCTCATTACTTGCTCCATTTTCACTCTGCTCACTTGTTTTTGTAGCCATGATGTTATTATTTATTTATTAATTATTAACTTTACAATTATTATTCCATTTCCTCTGCCGCCTGTTTCACCATTTTTTTTCTACCTTCCTCTGAAGCCATAATGCCGCTAAGCGAACTAACTCTGCGTCTGGTCTCTTCAAAGCTTAGACCTAAATTTTCCATTAAAGAAAAGGTCAAAAGGTCAATGTTTTTGGTTACATCTCCTCTAGTAACCGCTACTCCCTCGACCACACCCTGATCAATTATTGACTTAATTATCATCTCTCTCCCCCATACCATTCTTGCCAACACTTTCTTATCATCTTCACGCATATTTATACCATCCAAACCCAATAGCTTAATAGCTAAATTTGTTACTTTTTCTTCAATCACTTCTATTGGAAGCTCTTCTCCAACCATCTCAACATCTTTCTCAGTTAACAATTGGTTCCTAGCCGTCTTTTCAATTCTCACTCCACTTACGACTGCATGTATCTGAAACATTTCAATGGTCTCATCAAATCCAATATCTTGCGCTTTTCTTATGTCATCAAAATACTTCATCACATCATCCCACGCTTTTTTCTCTCTTTCCAAATTCTCAGCAGCTCTTCTATCTCCTTCTTCAACAATTGCTTTCATCCTGGAGCTCATCCACCAATTTGGATCTCTGTCTCTCATTTTCTCTGTTTCTTTATTTTTTCTATCACTCCCTATTTTTTTCTCATCCATTGCATCATCAAACTCCTTACGTACCTTTTTTGCCCTTTCACGACTCTCATCAACTATCTCTTGAGCATGATTATGAAAATCTTGCGAAATTTCTTCAGTCCTGTTACTTTCCCCATCACCAATTTTACTCATAAAAACAGTATATCAAAAAAGGGGGGGGCGTCGTAGACAAATCAAAATAAAATTATTTATCATTGCCTACTAGCCCCCCAAAGTACTACAGAAAAACTGAACCAACAATTAAAAATACTTCAACTATAAACATTATGTTGAAAACCCACGCCATTGAAACCCACGGAACACCAAAAGCCATCAAAACGATGCCTATCGGGGTCACCACAAGAAAAAACAGCAGGGTCCACACAACGATCATACAACCAAATCCAGCTTTCTTCATTATATTCTCCTTTTAATGTACTTAATTAACAAAAAAAACCGGCCTCATAAACGAGCCGGTTGGATAAAAAAACAAAAATCCGGCTCCTTTAAACTGGCCGGTTATAAATACCCTTTCTCTCAAACGTTTCTTTAGGTAGCAAAAAGCTAACCATTCCTACAGAAACTTGAAAAAGGATCAAGGCGGTGTTGTTCACCATTTATGTTAATGTAAAGACCAATATACCACATACCCCATAGTTTGTCAAGTATCATGCAACCACACGGTAATTTACAGTACAATAATGATTCATGGAACACCAAGAAAGAACGATCACCACAGAACAGAAACGAATAAATGACTTCACGGAAACACTTTCCCAAGCCGTAGCCGGTCGCACCGATACCCCCTTTCCCAATCAACTAGAAACAAGTTGGACAGAGGCGGTCTCTAAACTAGAAGAATTATTTCAAACTAAACAAATAGAAATAAGATCAGTTCCCGGAACACAAAAAATTAAGTCAGGTTACTACTCCACCTACCAACCACCAGTTATGGACGTAGAACACATGTCTAAATACTTCATTCTGGCAATTGAAATTCCCAAATTTCCCAACAATGAAAATTTAGAATACTCAAACGACCAAATCGCTTATCTTATAAAAGAGTTACTAGTTCAACACGAATATAACAAAAATAATCCCAACAGATTAATTAATCTTCCAAACAATTACGAACTTGCAAATCTGATTCTTCCCACAGGTCCTGGCGCAAAATATCTCTCCAAAGAGGCATCAAACACATCTTTAACCATCCCTGTTAGTCAAGAATCCAGTGCACTCCCCCAACCAGAAATAATTCCCAGTTTCAGTCTTGGCCTACCAATCGATCTTCTAAAACGACACGATACACAAGACCTAACAGATAAACTTTCAGCCTTTTGGTCCAAACTATCTCCACAAGAAATAGACCTGTTTCAAAATAATAAAGATGGTGCCTTAGGATTATTGACAGTCATTCTAGGTATTAGGCCTGCTACTATAAGTATCGACACAGCCAAATTTGCAACTCCAGCCATAATAGAAAAAACCGGATTAACATTCCAAAATGGCGTATGGTTTAACGAAAAAGCTGCTAAAACCATACTAAAAGAAAGTGGGATAATCATAAACACTGAAAATACCGACCAACTATCTTATCTATTTAGCCCCTTTGCTGTCGATCTTAATCTTTCCAAGGCCCAAATCATTACTAGAGGAGTACTTCTAGGTTATGGCAGAAAGAACGCCCAAGCTTATGCTGATTACGAAATTGATTCAAGAAATCTATCAGTGAAAGCAGGGCTCGATCCAGGTTTGCAAGAAAGTTTAAAAGTCATCACCATTCTAGAAAAAACTAACACGCCATTTGAAGACAAAGAGTTTGTAAAAAAATTCTTTGAAAAATTAGAGAACCCTAGAGAATGGGAGTTCGTTGTAGAAAATCAACAAGCAGTAGAGAATATTCTAAATAAGTATCTAGGTAAACTTCAATTTTCCCCTGAATCGGTTAAGTTCTTACTTACCAGAAGAATTGTGTTTTGCCTAGGTGATACTTATATCACCGCTCAGCCAATAAATGAATTCAAGCAAATGATAAAAGAGATAGATAATAAACTAAACTCCATAGGTATAAACAGGCTACTCAAACAATAAACCTTACTTCCATTCAAACTTTTTACCATCAACCAATTCTCCTTCTTTAACCACCAATTTTCCATCCATTCCCCTCTCTACTTTACGCATCTTCCGTCTCTTATATAAATCTCTAAGATCAAACTCTAAGGTTGCACCACCAACATTTCTTTCTATTCTCTCTGTCGGCTCCATATCCATAT
>JADHUT010000029.1 GCA_016784385.1 Candidatus Microgenomates bacterium
AAATTGAACCAAAATGTAATTGTCCTCAAGTTATTTATGAACTAGAAAGTTTTGCTGATGTTGAAGGCCCTATCATTTGGGACCCATTAACAGGAGAAATAATTCTAACTCCTCCAAACCATGATAATAGAAAGAAAATAATAGGACCTTTGATGAATTCAATACTTGCAAACGCCATGGCACAACCAAAAGAAAAGCTCCCCGGGCTTTTTAACGCGGTATTTACCTCGCTAATTGAAAAACATGTTCTCTTCTATCTTTACGATGAAAAAGCACAAACAGCTGTATCTGACTTTGGAATAGGGGGCAAGATAAAAGACTACCAAGGAGATTACTTGCATATCAATGATTCAAACTTGGGAGGAAGGAAATCAAACCTTTATGTCACTCAAGAAGTAGAGCAGGAAATTGAAGTGGCAAAGGATGGCCAGATTATAAAAACAGTAACAATCACCTATAAAAACCCAGAAAAATATGATGGATGGCTGAACTCAGTTCTTCCTAATTGGGTGCGTATTTATGTGCCCCAAGGTAGTACTCTAATAGATGCAGAAGGACTTGAAAAACAGTATGATTCAGTGGAAGAGCTCGGAAAGACTGCATTTTCAGGATACTTCCAATTAAGACCAGAAGGAGTTTCGAAAGTAACTTTCAAGTATTCACTGCCATTTAAAATGAATGGGGATTATAAAATGTTAATTCAAAAACAACCAGGAACAGACAAACCACTCTATATTATAAGAACCAATAAGTTTGAAGATGAGTTTTTCCTCAATACTGACCGAGAAGTTAGGGTCAAGATATAAATGGTTCCAAGAAACTATTCTTCCACTGCAATCATACTTTCAAAGAGAAATTATTCTGAAGCAGATCGAATTATTGTTGTTTACTCAAAAAAATATGGCAAATTAACTCTCATGGCCAAGGCAGTTAGAAAGATAAAAAGCAGAAAAAGGGGACATGTGGAAGTTTTTTCAGAAGTGAGTTTTTCAGCGGCCAGAACAAAAGGAATGGGCATATTAACTGAAGTAGAAACTATTAACGATTACAAAGAAATAAGACCAAGTTTAAAAAAAGTATCTCTTGCATACTATTTTTGTGAGGTAGTTGCCAAAATCACCAGAGAAGAAGAACAAAACGATACTGTTTTTTTCATATTGCAAAAGAATTTAAAAAAGCTGCAAACTGAAACAAAATTAAAAAAGTTAAAAGAAAACTTTATTTTTGAACTACTTACAAACCTGGGTTACTGGCCAAGAAATAAAAAATTAATTGATCCAGATTATGCACTAGAGGTTGTATTGGAGAGGCAAATTAATTCAATTAGAGTTGGAAAGAAAGTACTTTTGTAATTACATCAACAGTACAAAACTTGTTGTATTTTTCCTGTAGAACTAACACTAACAACAGAAATCATTTTTTTACAAAAAATGACCAGGGAATACGCCTGTTGTTAGATTTTCCCTGTTTTTAAGTATATGTTTTCTATTTTGCAAATAAATTGCGGTAGACAAAAATGCCTGCCAATAGTGTGGCGCATGAAGCCACAATAAAAGAAAACACAAACTTCCTCTTACTCTTTAATTCTGTGGGGAATAACCAAAAAGTGGTTGCCCCGGTAGTAAAAAAAACGTAAGTTGTAATAACAAATAGCTCGATCTTTTCAACTGTCATCATGGCCTCCTATGTCAAATTTTTCAAACCCTAGCTGTTAGAGTTATTTGTAATATAGAATACTTTGACCAGAAAAGCAAATATTATGGGTTTATCTTTGTAGTATTAATGGTTTTTTTAATTGGTTATAGTTTGCATTTTGCTATAAAGACATTAATTAAGCTATAATTCTTGTATGGATCTGTCAGAGAAAGTTCGAGCACTAGCAAAAAGACGAGGATTTGTTTTTCCTTCAAGCGAAATTTACGGGGGACTAGCCAACACTTGGGATTTTGGACCAGTAGGAGTTCTTCTTAAAAATAATATCAGAGATCTATGGTGGAAGAGATTTGTTTTAGACAGAGATGAGATAGTGGGTATTGATGCTTCAATTTTTTTAAATCCAAAAGTATGGGAAGCTTCAGGTCATGTAGATGGATTTACTGATGCACTAGTAGACTGCAAAGATTGCAACAATAGAACAAGGGCAGACCACATAATTGAGGATCAAATGGACAACAAAAAAGTGGAAGGGTTAACCATGGAAGAGCTCCACACTATTATTAAAGATAATAAACTAACTTGTCCAAAGTGTAAGTCAAAAAAACTGACCAAACCAAGGAAATTCAATCTTCTCTTTGAAACTTCAATAGGTATTTTGGAAGGATCTAAATCAAAAGCATATCTTAGGGGTGAAATAGCACAAGGAATATTTTTAAACTACAAAAATGTACTAAACAGTACAAGAGTTAAAGTTCCATTTGGTATAGCACAAAGTGGTAAAGCATTTAGAAATGAAATAACAATGGGTCAGATGCTCCACAGAACTTTAGAGTTTGACTTAATGGAATTTGAATATTTCATAAAGCCTGAAAATTGGAAAGAAACTTTTGAAATGTGGAAAAAAGAAATGTGGGAGTTTGCACTCTCACTTGGACTAAACGAGAAAAAATTAAAATGGCGTGAACATGAAGAATTTGAAAGAAGTCACTATTCAGAAAAAACAATAGATATCGAATATAAGTACCCATTTGGTTGGAAGGAAATGTTTGGACTGGCTTACAGGACTGATTTTGATCTTAAAAACCACCAAGAAAAGTCAGGAAAAGACATGACCTACACAGACACTAAAACAAATGAAGAATTTATCCCACATGTAGTAGAACCAACATTTGGACTATCAAGACTAACTGGTATTACTCTTTTTGATGCTTATACGGAAGACGGGGACAGGGTGTATCTAAAACTTGACCCCAAGATAGCTCCCTACAAAGTTGCAGTCTTTCCACTACTGCACAATAAACCAGAACTAGTTGATTATGCCAAAAAAGTATACAAGGATCTTAAAAAGCATATGGTTGTTACTTGGGACGACAGGGGAAACATTGGAAAGAGATATTTTGCACAAGATGAAATTGGAACTCCTTGGTGTGTAACCATAGACTTTGATTCACTTGATGATGACACAGTTACAGTCAGAGAAAGAGACAGTGCAAAACAAGAAAGAATGAAAGTAACTGATTTGAAAAAATATTTTGAATCAAGAATTTAGTTGTTTATATTACACACCATCTATTACCACAATTTTGACACTTTCCTCCTTGACAACAATTTTAAAAAAATGACACAATGGATTAGTGAAAAATAAACTTCCCTTAATACTTCTTGGAATTGGAATCTTGGTTGTCGGGTTGACAGTTTTTTTTGTGGTTAAGAATAGTAGCTCAGACGGAGATAGTGATGACGTGGCCATTGAAATTGATTTCCCAGACAGGCCAGTAGCTTCTCTAACACCGTCTGATGATGGTCATTGGATAAAACTAGTAATAGATAAGATTCAGATTGCCAAAGCCTCTAGTATGGACTATGAGCTTTTGTACTCTCTTCCTGATGGAAGAACACAAGGAGTACCTGGAAATGTAAAATTGGATGGAGCCACTTCAATAGAGAGAGATTTACTACTAGGGTCTGAAAGTTCTGGTAAGTTTAGATATGATGAGGGAGTAGAAACAGGAACACTGACCCTTAGATTTAGAAATTCAAAAGGGAAGTTGTTGGCAAAGTTTTCAACAAAGTTTCATTTGCAAACCAGTGTAGCCAAACTAACTTCAGTTGATGAAAATTTCACATATGAACTAGAGGAGTCTAGTGATTCTTGGTATATAACAATGCAATCTTTCGGACTACCATCTTCCTCTTCAGTTTCAGAAGTAACATCAGGTCCTTATGGAGTATTTACTTCTGATTCTTCTCTTCCAGAAGGCACAGCCGATGGATGGGAAGTAGTTTCCTCCAACCTTTTTTATAAATAGTTATTATCTCTCCAAATGTTTATTTGATCCACTTAATTAGTACTTTGTTCGGTGAAAACTACCTCTTGACACAGTGTGAAAACTTCTTAATAATGGTTGTTAATGGTGAAAGACGGTGAAGTCTCAAACCTAAAAGTTATCTGCCCAGTAACTAAATTATGTTAATAGGAAGCTACTCGGCAGTACTTAGCGATTCAAGACGAATCGCAGTACCTAAAAAATTTCTAACAGAACTTGGGAGTAACCCCGTTCTTGCTAAATGGTATGAAGATTGTTTGATACTGGTTAGCAACGACTTTTGGAGCAATTTGTCCACAAGGCTTGTGGGAGAGAGAAAATTGGCAGACATGGGCTTGCGGGACATTGAACGGTTTATCTTGGGTTCAGCATATGAGTTAGAACCAGATGAACAAGGAAGAATAATTGTTCCTGAAGTACTAGCTGGTTATGCAAAGTTAGAAAAAGACACTATTTTTATAGGATTAATGGACAGAGTAGAGCTTTGGCCAAAGGCAACTTGGGATGAAAAAACAAGTGATTTGGCAAAAACTACAAAAGAATACATAGAAAGACTAAGTAAAAATGAAAAATAGTAACTCTATAAATGTAGACAAGTATCACGAACCAGTAATGGTTAGTGAAGTAATAGAGAGTTTGCACTTGAATAACAAGTCAAAGCACTTTAACAAATTTTCAAAAATTATTGACGCAACCTTGGGAACTGGTGGACACACACAGGCATTAGTTGATGCTGGAGGACAAGTACTGGGTATTGAAATGGACCCCAAGATGCTTTCGGTTGCTAAAGAGAGACTAGGGAGTAAAGCCACTTTGGTTAAGGGGAATTTCTCTGAGATAGAAGAAATTGCAAAGAGTAATGATTTTTCCAAAGTAGATGGGGTACTGCTGGACTTGGGAGTAAGCAACATCCATCTAAAGCAAGACGACCGAGGTTTTTCTTTTTCAAACAAAGACCAGGTGTTGGACATGAGACTAGACTCAGAAAAACAAGGAGTAACAGCGAGTGACCTTGTGAATGCGCTAGATGCAACCCAACTAACTAATTTATTTGCAGTTGTAATGAGTTTTAACAGCTCAAGAAAACTAGCCAAAAAAATAGTTAACAACAGGCCCATTAAAACAGTTGGAGATTTAGTAGAAATATCTGCTGAGTTTAAGAAAAATGAAACCTTACACCCAGCTACACTACCGATGCTAGCTTTGAGAATTGCAGTCAATAGTGAACTTGAAAATTTAAAAAAGGTGTTACCAAAAGCCTACAACCTTTTGAGTGAGGGAGGAAAGTTACTGGTAATAACATTTCACTCAGGTGAAGTGGACATTTTGAAAAAATATTGCAGGTCAGCAAATCTGCAAAGTGATTTAGTACTACCAGGCGAGATCGAGGTAGAACAAAATCCAAGATCAAGAAGCGCAAAATTGTGGATTATAACAAAAAATAAAAAAGATTTAAAAAAGAAATAATATTAATTAAAAAAACAGAATAACTGGTTAAAATCATGAAAAATACAAAAAAAATATTAATTTGGAGTATAAATATAGCCCTGTTTGTAACAGTGGTGTATATGGGAATAGCCCAAGCAGGACTGGGAGCTGAAATGGCAAAACTTGAGGATGAATTAGTTTTGCAATCCGAGAAAAAACACCAAATGTCAGAAAGTATTCTTCTTGGAAATTCTTCCAGCTCTTTCACCCAAAAATCAGAAGATTTAGGGTTTATGAAACCTGAGAAAGTAGTTTATATTGACTCTATTGATTCAGTTGCCAGTTTATTGCACTAAATGAGATTAAAAATTTTAGCATTTCTTTTTGCACTAGCATTTCTAGCCGTCTCAGGACGGCTTTTTTACTGGCAAGTTGTTAGAGGAGATGATTTGTCACAAGCTGCTTC
>JADHUT010000030.1 GCA_016784385.1 Candidatus Microgenomates bacterium
AAGAGTGGGGGATTTTTGTAGGGAATTGATTTCCTCTGATTTTTTTATGTTTTTGTTTAAAACATTATCTAAAAAATTATTAAACGTATCTATCACAATATTAGTATATTTTCCATCAAAAAATAATTGATCCATGGTGTAGCCGGCACCTACAGTAATAACCAATCCTGTTCCAAAACCAACTCCAAAGTTTGTGGTATTTAATTTAGGCCTGTTGACTGTGGGTGTGGGTATGTTTATACCTTCAAATGTTTGTCTGCGAACAACGTTTTCAACCATTGCATCAAAAAACCAAGTTGTTGGAACTTGACCAGTGCCTGTATCAATCAACTCGTGTGTTATCTGGTAAGGAGTTATTGTCCCTCCACTTTGGCTTGTTAGAAATTCAGGAGAAAAACCTCCTACTTGTCCCTTTGGTATTTCTTTTCCACCAGTTACAATTGCTCCAATATCATGGGTCATATCTGGCATGTCAGCTGGCAAACCGGCGACATTGGGATGTTCTAATACGTAAAGAGTTTTTCCGTCAGCCCCAATTCTTGCTGCGTTTTTTATGTCTAATGCTTCGCTGATTTCTTTACCGTTTGTTATCAATGGTACTTTTTGGTCCGCGTTAACCAGTACTACTTTATATCCATTTTCTCTTGCTATTTCTGACAAATCAGCAAAAGATTCTTCTATTCCAGCCCGCCCCTGTTTGGATAAATTGATATCAGTTTGTATTCTTATACCGTATCGGTCATATGCTTGAAGAAGGGAACCTAAAGTCCTTTCTTCTGGAGTCATATTTCTGTTGTTAACGACTCTGTCAAACAAATTTCCAACTCGTTCAGGAACGCTAACTTTTACACCTCCAGTAGGTGCACTGCCGTTTATAATGTTATCCCACAAACCTGCCAAACTTGTTTGCTGGGTAGGGGAGGAAGGAATGTTTGCAACTTGTTGTGTGGGAACATCAGGTACTTCTAAATTTTCTCTTGTTAATGCAACCTCCCCAGGTTCAAATACGGATGGGCCATTTACTTTTGGAAATAATATTCCGTCACTATACACATTGTTCTCAAACCATCCAACAAGCTCAGTTTTGGTAGAATCTGCCACAGCTTCCACAGAATCTCCAACTTCAAAATCAATTCCGTAGTTATCTGTTTGTTTAGTGGAAGTGCTTGGAGGAGCATCTACTTCGGTTTGTTTTACAGCGGGTACATTGTCTATATTTATATCTGTTTTAACAATTACAGGTTCGCCTGGTTTTAATATATCTGGACCATTTACTTTTGGAAAAAGTAGACCGTTTTCGTCTATGACATTACTATTCCACCATGTCCCAACTCGTTCAGGAACGCTAACTTTTACACCTCCAGTAGGTGCACTGCCGTTTTTGATGCCATCCCACCATTTTGCCAAACCAGATGTTTGGGTGGGGGAGGCTGTGTCCAGAACAGCATTGGTAGGTGTCAAATTTGGAGGTGTGGCAATTTGGTAATCTTTAATAATACCTGGAATTAAGATTTCATTTGTGTTGTTTACAATGGACTTACCATTACGGGTTACTGCTTCAGTAACTTGTTTTCGTGCTTGTCCGTAACTTATTCTTTGACTTCTGGCGATCTCGGCAATTCTTGTATCTGTAGCAAACTCTATATCAATTCGTAATTGAGAGTCGATTGGTAAGAAATCTTTTCCTATAAGTGGCGCAATATCAATAATTTTTGAATCAGATAGATTAATTGTTTTTTGTAAGACGGTTCCTCCTTCTCCTGCATACATCCTTGCTGTTGTGTATTTAGGTGTCCATGAACTAAATGCTGACTCAGAAGTACTTCCAAGTAGTGCGTGGTTTAAGGCTGTCTCGACTGAACTTTCGCCGATTCCAGTTCCAACCTGGTATGTTGTTTGCCCTACGGTATTGGATTTTTGAGTAAATGCACCCGGGAGTACTCCTTGTGATGCATCAAAATCTTGTATTCCTTTATAAACCACCAGTGGTGTGTCGTTAAGTCTGGCATCAGAAACTTGTGCTCTTAATATTTCGGCTTGATTGGCTGAAGTTACAATATTTTCTGTAAGATCTTTTTGTGTGACAACACTACTGATCTCATATAATTTTGGACTTGTGCCACCTGCAGGGTCATATGTGATAATGAATGGTTTTCCGTCAATATCTATTGGTTCTCCAGTAAAAATTTCAACTCTTTGATCATTTTTTGTAGTAATGAACATTCTTCCGTCTTCGGCCTTAGTTAATAAAATATTGTCAGCTGTTTTATAGGTTGTCTTTAAATCATCAAGACTTGGAGGTTCGTGAATTCCTAGGGGTTGTTCTTTGTATACAGCAGGAACACTGGTATCTAAATCAAGCTTTGATACTGTTGTCACTTTGGTAGCTGGGGGATCAAAAATATTTTTTAATCTTGTTTGGACATTGTCTGTAGCAGTTTGAACCAGGTTTCCAATTCGTTCAGGAACGCTAACTTTTACACCTCCAGTTGGTGCACTGCCGTTTATCATGCCATCCCACCATTTTGCCAATTCAGATGTTTGAGTAGGGGAGGAAGGTGTATCGGGGTTGGATCTAAATTGAGACAGTTGAGGTTCTTGATTCGTCAAATCTTGCCATAAAGTGGTAGGGTCAGGTTGTATGTTTTTAACCATTGCGTAGGGGGGGATTGTTCCATCGCCCTGGTAGTTATGTGGAGGCACAAATCCTTGTTTAATCCAAAAATCATAGGCATCTTTGTTGGATATGTTTGTAGCTGCGATTGTATCAAGCCCCAATTCTTTGGCCGCAGATTCAAACGTGCTTACTATTTGTGTGCCGTATCCCTGTCCTCTGAAATCAATTCCAGCGGCGTCATTTATGGATTTAATATTTATATCCTTTATGATAGGGAGTAAGTCTTGTGATAGACTGGCTGGACCAATTTGGTCAAGTAATATGTTTTTAAAAAGAACAGTGTCTGTTGTTCCTGCCCAAAAGGTGCGAATTGGATTATTCGGATCTGTATTTTCAAAAGTTTGTATCTCATAAGAATATGGTCGCTTCTTAATTTCAACCTGTAGGGTCGATCCTGTTTTATCGAATCTTTCATTCATAATATTTGCAACTTTAACATTTGCCTCTTCCAACTTAGTCAACGGAATATCTGGTGCATTTAAATTTTCTCTTGGTATTACAACCCCCTCAGGTTCAAGGACGGATGGACCATTTACCTTTGGTAAAAACAGACCGTTTTCGTCTACAACATTATTACTCCACCATGTTCCAATTCGTTCAGGAACGCTAACTTTTACACCTTCAGTGGGTGCATTGCCTTTTATAATGCTATCTCCCACAGCTTCTAGTGAGTCTTTGATTGTAAAATCAATTCCAAAGTTATCTGTAGTACCCACTTCTTTTGTAAAGAGATTGTTTAAGGAATCAGATGTCTTTTCCAGGAGACTTTTTTTGTTTAATTCAAGTTGCCTGGCCGTAATTGCCCCTATTGTCTCTATTCCAGAATCACTAAGTTTTTCAAGTGCTTGATTTGCATACTTTGTATTTCCTCCATAAAGATTAACTGTGATAATTCTCTTGAAAAAATCTATAGATTCTGGGTTAGTTGCCGTTGCATCTGTTGATGCTAGATCTTGCAAGAATTGTCTATTTACAATATCAACCCCTTCACGGGAACCAATATCTACGTTTGTCAAAATGTCGTCTGATTTATCAATTACACGCTTTAGTTCGAAAAACACCTTCTCTTTATTTCCCGGCTTGTTGTATATATTTGGAAGCATTTCGCTTAAAACCTGTGCTGAGCTTCGTTCATCAATTGCGCGTGGGTCAACCTCTAGTACAGGAAAAAGTTCTCCACCTCTGTCTAAAATGTATTTATCAACGAAATTTTTAAACTTTGTTGCAAGACTGGTTGGCTTGGTTGAAGTGGAGGAGGGGATATCAGACAAAAAATATTTTATGTTATTTAAACTAAACTCATCTCCAATAAGAACTGTGGGACTATCTCCGTGCTTTGATACCACGGTGTATTCTCCAGTGCTGTTCATCCGCACGATGATATTGTCATCTGCTGTGGAATAAGTTATATTCCCCATTGGATCAGATCCAGTTTCTTTAACTAATTTTAGTTCTATTGCATCAGGGGAGACCTCAACCCTCGGAGTTTCTATCTCGACTGGTTTTATAGCTGGTGCGTCGGGTAAATCCACATCTCTTGGAGCAAACAACATATCAACTTCAGCATCTACAGGTTTTATACTAGGTGCACCAGCCTGTCCTAATTCTGTTTTTCTAAGTGAATCAAGTCCCTCAAGATCTTCAATTTCTTTTAGTGTTGCAATTCTTGAACCTGTTGTGTTAGGAATATCGGTTTGTGCGAATGGGCTTCCAAATGATAGTTGACCTTGTTTGAAATCTAGTAATCCAAGACCAACATCTGCAACTACCGCAGCAATGGCAAGGTTGCAAGACGATAATACACCAGGTGAATCATCTTTATTTCTGCATTCAGAAATAGCATAAGGAACATCCACAACAAGATTTGTCACAGATACTGCTGTATTTATTTTTCTGGCCTTTTCAATTGCAGAAGGAACTCCTGATAAAAACGAATTGTTTAAATATTGAGCACTTACACCGTTAACAACCGCTAAAGCCGCCCAAGCAGTTTCTATATTTGCCTCTTTTGAAAAAGGGTCCTTAATTTGTGCATCAGCGGCTTTTAATGTTTGAACTCCTGCAGTAATTTGACCGAATTTCAAAAAACTTTGGCCCGCCAGAGAACCAAGGGTTGTCGATGAGGCTGCAATCGGGGCAAAGGCGTAGGTAAAGGCTGCAATCTTTAACGCATCAGACCTCTCCTCTATTAGTTGTTGTTGTATGTCTTGAATATCTCTTTCGGGATCTGAAAGTTTGTAGTATACGACCCCATCATCTTTTGTTTGTGCAGCTTCTGTAAGTGCCCGACTGCATTTATCTTTACCAAATTTTGTTAAACATCCTGTGTAATTATTGCTGTCATTATCCAATAAAAGTGTATTGATTGAAGCAGCTCCTGCAGAGTTTTGTGAAAGGTTTTCATAATATTTTATAACATCTGGGTCAGTTGCATTTGATGCAAGTTCTTGTAGGGCAGGGGGGAGCGAACCAGTTGTACCAGGGGCATATTGTTCATAATACCCCAGATCATATACAAGTTCATTGGAAGGAGTTTTTCCAATTAAATCTTCAACACCTCCATATAAATTTTCTTGTACTTCTTCAGGTAAATCTTGCTTTAGTTCTTCTATTGCTTTTTTTTGAGCCTCTTTCTGTTTGGTTGTTGCTTCTTGGTTGGTGTATTGAAGATTGTTTTGTGTTGGTTGTTTTATTTCATCTGTTGTGGCTTCAGGTACCTCTGCTTCAGGTACCTCGGCTTTAGGCATATCTACCACAGGCTCTTCACTTTCGGGCTTGTCTTTAGTAACTGGGTATAGTATTGGTTTCGATAAATTAGTAACAACTTGCTCACGAACCCTTGCTTCATATTCTGGATCATTCAAAACAGATGAGGCGAATTTTTTTACACCTTCT
>JADHUT010000031.1 GCA_016784385.1 Candidatus Microgenomates bacterium
AACACCTTAAGCAGAATAAGAAGGTATCCTTTGAAACAGAGATGTTGTTTAAATCGCTAATAGTGCTATTTGAGGTAATGATTACAGTTTTTTTAGAGAAGACAACAAAGAAAAATTCTCGCAATAGTTCAATCCCATCCTCTCAGTCAGATAAAGATGAAACCTCCACAAATACGACAACTAATGGCAAGGGAAGGAGGCAAAATGAAGAGGTTTTTTCTCAAGTTAAAACTAACACTGATGTTAAAAAAGCCGAAGTAAATTTTCGTACCCATTGCGGAGAGAGTCTCGCTGGAGTTGCATAAGGGAGCAAGGGAGACCAAATACCGCTAAGCCCCTGATTTCAGGGGCTTTTTTTATAGCCACAAATTAAAATTTGAACTTTTCAACTTTTCCTTGTTAAATTATAAGTAGGTTAAGCTACTTCTTGGAAAATGCTATGAAGAATACACTTAGGGCTTTGCCCTTGCTTTTTTTGATTATCCATTCTAACTCTCTAACAGCAACAGTGACTGCATGCACTCCTACAAGTTGTGTGCCTGCGCCATGTAACAACACATGCTATTACTACACATGTACACAAGCAAATACTCAAACAATTACAGTTTCAAGTATCCCTTATACTTACCACAACACTAAAGGGGCCTGTAATGATATGTTAGATTCAGTTACAATCAACACTATTCCATTTGTTCAAGCTGTTTCTGGTGGATCTATAAATCTTGATACCCTTCCACTCAATCTATCATTTGACCCCAATGTGGAACATTATATTTGTGAGCAATTAACAAATGTAAGTGAGTATTGTAACTGCGATGTACAAGACACAAACTTTGGTACAGAAACTGTATATCATGGCACTACCTCAACTTTTTGGGAAACTGATAACGTAGAATGTGGGAAAACTTGTAAATCCGAAACGCGAACGTGTACTAATGGTGTAATCTCTGGAACAGGTTATACCGTTCCAAATAGTGTCGGATGCACTGTCGGTTCATGTTTATATGGAGAAAATCATACTCCCGAAGATTGTACCGGTAGTGGCGGAGCCGTAGAAACTCTTTCAGATAATGCTAAGATTTGCAACTTTCCAGGTTACTGTAGATTCGGTTGGAGTCAGTACTTAAACTATTCAATAACTACAGCAAAGACATGTGAAAAATGGGATGGCAAGTACTGTGAATTTTGGAGTAATGGTCAACCAGGCACATGCAATCAGTGCAACTCAATGACAATGAGTGGTGCCGCATACCCTGCACCTGAAAAAGTTAACTGTACTACAGGTTCACATGCTACTATGTCTAATATAGCTCGCGAAACATGTAGTGTTGTATATCATCAATGTGGCATTACTAGCCCCCCAGGATGTCCAATCACCTCTTGTGGTCTTAAAGAACAAACTGAGGTTTGCAAAGCAGACATTACTGCAATTGCATGCTATTAACTCTCCTGGAACAAGTAATATCGCATTAATTGCAACTTATTATTATTGCCTAGCTCTAACCCTCTATTTTTGAGGTTTTTTTGTCGTTGAAATATATTTACAATCGATGGATTGTTGATACGATCTATTTTTAATACTTTTTAATAGGGCCTTAAATTATGAAGGAAAACAAAATTAGTTTACCGGTTTTTGGATTATTTATAGGAGTTTCTTTAATAGTTTCAACATACCTTCTTGCCACTATCCTAAAAGACGCAATTCCTTCTAACCAAGTGGTAAAGGTGCGTGGTGTCGCAAATGAAATTCTTGAGCTGAAACATGCAAGTTGGGATATCAATATTAAGGTTTTAGAAGATGAATTAGAGAAAGCATATTTTAAGGCCAGCAAAGCAACTGAAGAAGTTTTAAAATACTTACAAGACTCAGGGATCTCAAAGGATGTTATTGAAGTAAGTGGATTCTCTCAAAGAAGAGTTACAAGGACAGTTTACGAGGGGAAAAATAACAATCGTAGGGAAATTTTTATGGGTCATGAAGTTAAAAGAAAAATTATAATGGCCAAGACTTCCGATTTGGATCTTTTGGGAAGAATTTATAAAAAATTTTCGGGTGACCTGCAAAGAAGAAAAGTTCCCGCCAGTCCACAGGCACCTTACTTTTTTAGTGATATTGATACTGCAAAACTGAAAAAGCGTCTCCTAGAGAAGGCTTCAAAAAATGCCTTTATGAGAGCAAAAATCATTGCTGAAAACAGTGAATCTCAAATTGGGGCCTTAAGGGCCGCTAGACAAGGAGATTTCACCGGAATTAGTTATAATGGAAAAATTGGAAGCAGCAGTAGACTTCACCGGGTTACTTCCCTTGTTACAATTGACTATTCTTTAAAATAGTAGCTTTGCATGAATCTTATCATTGGATTATTGTTATTATCTTATACTGTTGCAGGCCAATGCATTGAGAGAGTCTACTCCACTCTAAAGAGTGTCAGTGTAATGGAAGCAACTAGTATATCCAGTAAAAAGGTTGGCACTTTAGCTCATTCAAAATGGGCACATGTTTTAGAATCTAAAAAAGATTGGAGCAAAATACGCTCTTATAATGGCCTGACAGGTTTTGTATCAAACCGCTTCACTACAAACTTTTGGATAAAAATATATACAAAAGAACACAAGATCTTTCTAATGAAGGATAAAAAAATTATTAAAACCTACACCGTCTCCTTTGGGTTTAACTCTAAAGGTGATGGAACTACTACTCTAGAGGGAAGATTTTATCTCCAAAAGCACTTTGGTGACAAAACTCTCCTTCTGGCTTACCCTAGTCGCCATAATGCACGTCTGGGGCTTGAAAAAAAGCTAATAAGTAAAGATCAATACTATAAAATTATTAGGGCCATCAATGAGGGTGAGACACCTCCCCAAAATACAAAATTAGGTGGTTCAGTTAGAATTCATGATGGAGGGACCCACAAAAATTGTGCTCTTGCCTGCTTTAAAATGAATGACAAAGATATAAGTGAGCTATACAAACTCATGCCCAAAGGCTTGATCATCGTTGAGGTCTACAATTCTCAAGCTCAAGATGAGAAAATAAATAAAAGCAACTATACAAGCACTATGATCTTAGACAACTTACCAAAGGTTCTAGGCCAAAAAGCAAAATATACAAAAAAGGCGATGTCATATATCCCTCTTACCTACCCGAATGGAGATTTTGATCCCAAACATGCGGTTTGTACGGATGTTATAATAAGGGTTTTAAGAGGGGCCAAGCTTGATTTACAGGCCCTTTTGCATGAAGATATTATTGTAAATCCCACTCGATACAAATCTGTAAAAAAAGCAAACTATCATATTGATCATAGGCGCACCCGTGTTTTGAAGTACTACTTTGATCACAACTCTAAAGTACTCAGTAATAATGTCTTATCAAATGATTGGCTTCCTGGAGATATTGTGCTTTTTGATACTGGAGTGAGAAATGGCACAATCTTTGATCACATAGGAATTGTAGCTCAAAAAAAGAGCGCCCTAGGGCGACACCTTGTATTTAATATTTGGACAGAAGGTGATGAGACCTCTGTTATGGATTTGCTTACAGGTGTTTATCCCACAGTTGTTGGACATTATAGAATGTTAAATCCTTTGTTTTATTTATGATATTGACTTTTGTAGTTTTTAAGAGATATACAAATGCCTAAGAAGATTATGCTTTAAAGGACTCTAACGATCCTCCTGCCTTTTTTGCTTTTTAATCTATGATTGGGTAACATTTCTTGAGGAAGTTTAGTCATACCTTGCAGTGAGATATTTCAAAGAGGAAATATTCAAAGTAACAAGAAAATCAAGATAGACTTTCTTGTTACTATGGTTTTTATAAATTATTCTAAGCTGCACCTTTGTACACATTGCTGGTTTGTTTCATGGTGTAAGCAAACACAAGGTTCTTGATCATCACAACCTTCAGGAAGCATGCATCTAGGTTGTATATCAACACAAGTGATTCTCTCATACTCATGTGGTGCAGGACATCTTCCTCTTTCATAAGACATCTGCTGACCTTCTGGACATGGAGCAAAATAAGCTGCTCTTGGATCAATGCAGTTTGGAGCTCTGTTTCTTGCACATCTTTGCTCACATTGTTGTACACTTTCATAATGGTAGCAAAGGCATGGCCCAGTTGGAGAAGTAGGTTGATTTTCAGCGTTTAAGGCACACTTTAAAGTCTGCTTATAGGCCTTTACTTGATTTAGTGCATCTGGATATTGCAATTGTTGCATACAGGCACCAAAAGATCTGTCACCGGCATAAATGGTTTTAAGTTTTCTGGCAACTTGTTTTTTTTGTGCCATTGGATTATAGCCTGGATTATAGTTACCACCTCTACATTCTGGTGGCATGTTCTCAATTGTGCCCCCTAACTGGGTGCAGTAATATGGTGGTAGTGGGGTAGTTGCGTTGGCAAACTGCCCAAGACCCAAAAAGAAAAGAATTAAAAAAGTAGTTGTTTTCATTGATGTTCTCCCTAAATTGTTTGGTAATTTCACTAGATATTCTAGCTACAGAATCAAAAGTTACTTAACTTGGTTAGTCATAAATGTCAATATAAAATGATTGATGATGTAAAATCAGCAGTGCTGCGGCGCAGCCATGACTGGCGCAAGTTGACATCTCGACATTGTGGAGTTTTGTATACCTACAACTAAGTATTTTCCAGGGAAAAAAATGAACGAAACAGAGACATTCTATAAATTGATAAAAAGTGACATTGGGTGGATAGGAGTTGCTTGGAGTAAAAATGGAATTGTAAAGATTTTGCTTCCCGAAAAAAATAAGTTCAACACCAAAAACTTGTTGTGCTCACTATTTTTAAATCCTAAAAAAATGATTACCCCACCTACCTGGATGCCAAAGTTGGAAACTCTGCTTGAGAACTTTTTCCAAGGTATAAAAACTGATTTTGGGCAAATCCCTCTGGATTTAAGGGTGACTCCTTTTCAAGAAAAAGTTTACAATAAGCTAAAAAAAGTACCATATGGCAAGCTTATAACTTACAAAGATTTAGCGGTAAAAATAGGCTCAACGCACTCATCAAGGGCCATCGGTAATGCCTTAGGAAAAAACCCGACTCCACTAATTACTCCCTGTCACAGAGTAATCTCTTCGGCAAAAAACTCTCTTGGGGGCTTTTCGGCTTTTGGGGGTGTAAAAACTAAAAAACGTCTAATTGACCTGGAAAATAGTAAGGATTGTTAGCCAGAACATGCTTTTTTCATTCTAGCAAAGCCTAGCTTTAGAGCTTTTAGCCTAGACTCTTGTTTTTCGATCCTTTTTTTAAGATTTTTTATTTTCAATTTATTTTTTTTGGTTACTCTGCGTTTGTTAAGTTTTTTAATTCTT
>JADHUT010000001.1 GCA_016784385.1 Candidatus Microgenomates bacterium
ATTGGAAAAAAGTACTAAACATGGAAGGCAATAGTGGACCATACATACAATACAGCGTTGCAAGAACAAACTCAGTTATTAAAAAAGCTAAGGATGAAAAACAAAAGCCCCAAAAAGAAGTAATTATGGAAAAAGAAGAGAAAGAACTGCTCCAAACTCTGATTCATTTTCCAGAGGTAGTTTTCAATGCCACACAAAGTTACTCTCCAAACCTGGTTTGTAATTATTTGTATGACCTGGCTAGTTCGTACAACACTTTTTACAGTAAGCATAAAATATTAGGCAGTGAAACAGAAGAATTTAGGGTAGAACTGACCAGTGCAACGGGGCAAGTTTTGAAAAATGGACTTTCTTTACTTGGAATTCAGGCTCCAGAGAAGATGTAGGATTAATAAATAGACATGCTATAGAGAATGATCTTTCTTTTCTGAAAATGTTTACTTTTTCTTTGTCACATTCTTGAATGGCTTGGTGATTTTGTGAGCCAGAGATTTTGTTTTTGGATTCATTTGAGCCTGCAACCTTCTTTCTATATAGGAAACTTCAACATCATCCACCATCTCTCCAATTTCTTTGTCAGTTATTGTGATTCCTTGTTTTTGTGCAATTTTTACGAGTAATTTTAATGCTTTGCTAATTTCCTTTTCAGTGACAAGGTCAACCTGAAAGTCTATTTCTTCTCTCAGAGTACTGACATAGTTTTGTCTGTTTTGGCTCATAAGAACTACAACCGTTAATACAATTGCTTCTAACGAGACTGTTGTAATAAGAAGAACATATGGGTAGGGATCAAATATTGCTATTCCCGGAATTAATCCCTTGTTTACAACAATCCAGAGTGCAAAAAAAACAAAAGTCAGGATCAAAAATTGAATACTTCCAAAAAATGTAGCTAATCTGTCTGCCATTCTGATAGCCCAAGACCTTTTCTTTAGCTCCTTAGCCTCGAAGCTTTTTATAATTGTAGACATGGTGTGTATACAGAATATACGATATACTAGCTAACAAGCAATAGCTATATATGAACTCAACAAAACAAGTATTATCCAACGGTCTTCGAGTATTAACTGTCCCCATGCCCACCCTAGAATCAGTGACCGTGTGTGTGTGGGTTAAGACGGGATCTCGAAATGAAGAAAAAAGAATAAATGGAATAAGCCACTTTCTAGAACACATGGCTTTTAAGGGAAGCAAAAAAAGACCAACTGCCAAGGCTATCAGTGAAGTAATTGACTCGATAGGGGGAGAGTTTAATGCGGGAACTAGTAAAGAATACACCAACTTCTATGTCAAATGTGGGGTTGATAACGTAGAAGTTGCTTTTGACATCCTCTCAGACATGGTAATTAACCCAATTTTAGATGAAAATGAGATAGAGCGGGAAAAAGGAACAATAGTTGAAGAAATCAAAATGTATGAAGATACTCCAATGATGAAAATTGGAGATGTGTTTGAAGAGCTAATTTACAGCGGCAATTCTTTGGGGTGGGAAATAGCGGGAGACGAAAAATCCGTAAGATCTATAAAGAAAAATGATTTTGTAAGTTATAGAAAAGCACACTTTTATGCAGAAAACATGTTGGTTACGGTTTCTGGGGGAGTAGCCAAGGAAAATGTGAATAGTTTGAGTAAAAAATATTTCTCAGATTTGAAAAGCGGGGGTGTACAAAAACACCCTCCTTTCGATAAATTTAGCCCCACCCAGAGTTCTCCTCAGATAAAACTACACTCCAAGAAAAAGGAACAAGCACACTTCATTATGGGTTTTTTGGCAGATGGGAAAAATTATAAAAACAAGTATGCACAAACTGTTTTAGCCACGATATTGGGTGGTGGTATGAGTAGCCGAATGTTTTTGGAAGTTAGAGAGAGAAGGGGGTTGGCATATTCTGTCAGAACTTCAATGGACAGATACACAGATATTGGGTATATGGGAACTTATGTGGGGGCAGATATAAACAAAGCTGATGAGGCGGTGAAAGTGGTTTTAGACGAGCATTACGGAGTTGCAAATGACAAGAAACCAATTACAAAGGCTGAACTAACCAAAGCCAAGGAGTTTATTAAGGGGCACTTAGCCCTTGCCCTGGAAGACACCAGAAGTGTAGGGAGCTTTTTTTCAGATCAGGAATTATTTTTACCCCAAGTAAATACTCCTGACGAGGTGTTTGATAAAGTTGATAAGGTTAAATTGGAAGAAGTAGCCAGGGAAGCAAAAAGATTATTTGTTCCAGAAAGGCTCAACCTGGCTCTTATTGGCCCCTTCAAATCAAAGGACAAGTTTGCTAAAATAATAAATTGATATAATAATAGAAAGAATATGCAAAAAACTGTTGTACTTATAAAACCAGACGGATTACAAAGAGGTCTTGTTGGTGAAATAATGCATAGGTTTGAAAGAAAGGGATTAAAACTAATTGGCCTCAAAATGGTTACAATGACTGATGAAATGCTTGATAATTGGTATTCTCACCACAAAGAAAAAGACTTTTTCAAAGAATTGAAAAAATTCATGACATGGACTCCTGTTGTTGCGATGTTGTGGGAAGGTGTAGAGGCAATTGCAGCTGTCCGAAAAGTTGTAGGTATAACAAAATCAAGAGAAGCTGAAGCAGGGTCGGTCAGGGGAGACTTCGGTATGAGTGGAACTCAAAACATAATCCACGCATCAGACTCTCTTGAATCTGCTGAAAAGGAATTAGGACTTATTTTCAATGGAGATGAGATATATGACTACAAAAGTGATATGGATAAACTGATTTACTCTGAAGAAGAGGCTTAAACCCCTTTTACATAAAGGTTCGGAACCTTGATATGGCTTTATGTTATCCACTTTGATCATATTTTGTGTCCTCGCCAAGAGTTGAACTTGGATCTAAGGTTTAGGAAACCCTTGTTCTATCCATTGAACTACGAGGACATGGTGCAATTATACTATTTAACAGTTAATGAGTACAGATTTGGGGTTGCAGTATCAGAGCCAAATGAAGTTAGTATTAATAGCTCGCTTGCAGTTACAAATGGATAGGCATAAGGGAATATATAGCCTCCGGTGAACACAGTTTGTTTGTTTGTTCCGTCATAATCCATGATGTATATTTGATCATTTTCTGGGGTTATGATGTGCCTTGAGGTTGGAAGCCAGTAGATATTAGTGTGTTCTCCGTTTACTTGGAAATTTCTGTCTTCTTTGATGTCGTACACGTAGGTAAGACCCTCTTTGATATTCCTTTCCTGTTCTTGTGTTGAGCTTCCTGGGAGTTGTTTTATTAAGTTGTCAGCCAGGTTTGCAGATGAGCTTGCGGTGTACATAACCATTGTTTCATCTGGGGAAAATGTAAAGGAAGAGGTTCTTCGTTGTAATATTTCTACCATTTCAGGAGGGAGTAGCTTAAATTGTGATACTCTTTGTTTTGCTAGTTTTTCTTGCCAGCTGGCCAAAATTTGCTTTTTTTGTCCAGCCACATTTACTCTTTGTGCCTGAGGGGTAAAGTTTGAAGTGTCAAGAAGATATGTTTCCTGCTGGGTTTCAACTAAGATTTCCCGTCCATTAGGGGAAAATTCATATGTAGCTAACTCTAGGTCTCCATCGGTAATTTGCTTTGGATCATTTCTAAACCCAATTGGAAGAATTGAAACCTGCATTATCCATAACCCATCTTTATTGGTGTATGCAATTTTTGAATAGTCTGACGCAATAATGGGATTGTTTGCACCATCAAAAGTAATAGGGGATAGAGATGGTGCAATTTTAAATAATTGTGCAGTAACTTGAACTACTTCTTCTTTTTCAATGGTTAATCTTTTTTTCCAAGTGGTATAACCACTTTGTGTCATCTCAACATCATATGACCCAGGAGGTAGTGAGATGTTGGAGTTGGTTGCACCAGAGAGTTCTCCATTGATATATATCGATGCACCATCTGGTTCTGATTTAGCTACCAATATCCCGTTTGGAGAGAATTTAAAAGTTTTTATATCAAAGCGATACCCTCTAGCAATAAATGATACAAAGTATCCAAACACTGAAACAACCAAAATTGTCATTGAAAGTACGATTAGTCTTACCTTGGTCATAATAGATAATGTATTATACAATACTGTTAATGATGTTGCGAAAAAACATAGCAATTGATCTGGGTACTGCCAATACTATTGTTTGGGTTGCCGGAGTTGGAATAGTTTCCAATGAGCCAACAGTGGTTGCAGTATCTGTTGATGATAATAAAGTAGTTGCTGTCGGAGAAGAAGCAAAGAAAATGCTTGGTAGAACTCCAGAAAGTTTGATGGCAAATAGACCAATGAGAGAAGGGGTGATAGCAGACTATCAAGTTACAGAAGCAATGCTTAGATATTTTATTGGGAAAGCACTTGGAGGTTTTACTCCCTTTAAACCTATTGTAATGGTTTGTGTGCCAGCAGGATGTACGCAAGTAGAAAGAAGGGCAGCCTTAGATGCTACGCTTTCTGCAGGAGCTCACAAGGCATATCTAATAGATGAACCCCTGGCTGCTGCAATTGGCGCAGGAATTCCAGTATCAGCCCCATCGGGACACATGATAGTAGATTCTGGGGGAGGTTCTACTGAGGCTGCTGTAATTTCATTGGGTGGGGTTGTTGTTCACAAAACTGCAAGGATAGCAGGCACGAAAATTGATGAAGCGATACAAAAATACATGAAGAAAAAGCACAATTTAATTATTGGAGATACCACAGCAGAGGATATAAAAATCAAAATTGGTTCTGCAATTCCTCTTGAAAAGGAAGAAAAGATGGAAATATCAGGAAGGGACTTGGTATTTGGGTTGCCCAGAACAGTGACAATTACCTCTTCTGAGGTCACTGAAGCCATAAAACAGACACTTCTATCCATGATTGCTGCTGTTAAGGCAGTACTTGAAGACACCCCACCTGAGTTGGCAGCTGATATAATAGACAAAGGAATTACAATGAGTGGAGGAACATCATTATTGCGCAATTTAAACAAACTTCTTACAGAAGAAACAGGTGTACCTGCACACTTGGCAGATGAGCCACTACTTTGTGTCGTAAGGGGAACTGGGCTTGTTTTGGAAAACTTGGAACTATGGAAGAGAAGTGTTACTACAAAGGGTTAATGCGGAGAAATTGTACATTAAATAATTTGAAATTTTAAAGATAGGTGGTCAATTTTTATAGATTATATAACCTCTAGTAATGGAGTTATATAACCTAGAATTTGGGGAGTAGTTGAGGATAAGTCAATAAAACTGAACCTAAAAATTGTACTAAAAATTTACACAGAATTGTTGATTTATAACAAAAGGAGTTTTAGGGAAACTGTATATAGTAAGTACTGATATTTACAATACAAAAAATAAATAAACAATAAGTGTTACGGAGAAAAAAAACGGCAAAATTATTAAAAATGTTAGCCCATAACTAAAATTTATCGATTTTTTTTAAGGCAGTAAACAAAAAATATGAAAAAAACAAAGCAAGAAGATGTTAATTTAGGCCATAAATACGCCAAGATATTGAAAATCGGTATTAATAGCACTACCAAGGATCAAGTGCTAAGGTTTGTGTCTGCGAGGCTCGAAGACAAAACAAAATTTTACATAGTTACGCCTAACCCAGAGATCGTACTCAAAGCTTCCAATAGCTCATATTTATCAAGAATTATTACTGACTCTGATATTTCTGTACCTGATGGAGTGGGCTTGAAATATGCAGCCAAATTTATAGATGGGACAACTTTAAATATAATACCCGGAAGAAAACTGTTTTGGGATATTTTAGAGATAGCAAATACAAAGTCATTGAGAATCACTTTGTATGGTGGTTGGGAAGGGGACACGCAAAAAACAAAAGAGGAAATAGAGAAAAAATTAAAAAAGTTAGATATTCAAGCAATCACACCTCCTATATATGACAACAATTGTACACCCATTAATCCAGAAGAGAGGAAGAAGCATAAAAGTTGTATGGCTAGGCTTAAAATATTTCAACCAGACATCATTTTTATAGGCTTAACTACTCCCAAGCAAGAAATGTGGATACGAAAGAATTTTTTCAATCTTCAAGCAACTGGAGTAATGACGGTTGGAGGCACATTTTCGTATATTGCAGGCTCATCAAAAACTCCTCCTGGGTGGATGGAAAGCTTGGGCATAGAATGGTTGTGGAGAGTCATAACTGATCCTAAACGCATAAAAAGAGTACTAAACGCAGTCATTGTGTTTCCCTGGAAGGTATTTTTGTGGAAGTTGGGAGTTGGGAAGTAAATTTGAGTTAAGAGGATTGGTGTTGATAGTGTTTTTCCTGGATTTTTTCTGCCAAAAAGATTTTCATAAGTGATTGATAGGGAACATCTTGCTGGTTTGCAAGCATTCTAAGATCATCGAGCATCATTTTGGGGACTCTCAACGTAACCTTCTCAGTGGAAGGTTTTAATTTTGAGAAGTCTAGCTTTACTGGCTTAAATCTATTCGGAAAGTCTAAGACACTATTTTTTGCCCAGAAATCTCTTTCCTCATCTTCATTTTTGAATTTTGGGATGCTTTTTGTTTTATTTTTTATTGTTTTCATATTCTATTCTTTCTTTTTTGTTTGTGTCTCTGGCTGATATTATTCTTATTTTTTTATCTCGCAAAGTGAAAACTATATGTAAAATTCTCTTTGTTTTTGTTTTACCTATTATAATAAATCTTTCTTCTTTTCCGGAATGTTTCGTATCTTCAAACTGAAAAGTTTTTTTGTCAAAAAACACCTGTTCAGCTTCTTTTATAGAAACTTTATGTTTATTTAAATTCACCTTCAGGCATAGAAACAAATTCACTCTTGTTTAAGAATTCTTCTAATTCCTTTTCGTAGCTATCTAAAGGTTTACTGTATTTAAATTGTTTTTTTTCATAATTTTAATAATACCACTTTTTAATACTGCAGGTCAGAGAATTTCATACATTTATATCACATAAATGTTTGATAGGTTTTGAGAGGTGGGGGAGTGTAGTATTACAACTTCATGGCAACAAAAGCAGAGATAAAACCAAGAGAGCGAGATCAAGGTATTACCATGGAAGGATCTAGAAGTGATACAAAACCTTTGACTCAACGCAGAGCTGAAGATAATCAACAAAAGAAAACAAAAGATCTAGTTTTGGTCAGACGAGAAAATAAATTAGAAACTCTTTAGCTAAATATCATTGTAAGTAGTCTGGTATACTAGTTGTTCGGATGACAAAAATGATTACCCTCCCTAAAAACACTATCGTTCCAAATCATATTGCAATTATTCCTGATGGCAACAGGCGATGGGCAAGATCAAAGAAACTTCATACTCTCCAAGGACACAAAAAAGGTTTTGAGGCCGCAGTAAAGGTATGTAGAACTGCGAGAGATTGGGGAATTCATACAGTTACTTTGTGGGGTTTTTCTACTGAGAATTGGGACAGATCTGGAGAAGAGCTAAAGTATTTAATGAAACTTTATAGCAAGCTGATAACAGATTTTTTACAAGAGGCCAAGGAAAACAAAGTAAGAATTTATCATCTTGGAAGAAAAGATCGGCTTCCCGAAACACTATTAAGAAAGCTTACTAAAGCAGAAGAAGAAACCAAAAAGTTTAAAAAGTTCATAATGAATATCGCTCTAGATTACGGTGGGCATGACGATATCATCCGGGCAGTTCAGGAAATGATTAAAGATGGTGTACCAGCAAGTAAAATCGATAAAAAAATGTTTGAGAATTATATCGACACAAAAGGTCAACCTTATCCATATATAGATTTAATAATGAGGACTTCGGGAGAGCAAAGAACTTCAGGCTTTTTGCT
The DNA here is from genome assembly GCA_016784385.1 of Candidatus Microgenomates bacterium. GTDB lineage: Bacteria > Patescibacteriota > Microgenomatia > UBA8517 > UBA8517 > BS150m-G53. The sequence goes on from JADHUT010000001.1 coordinate 7,818, forward strand.
TTGGCAGGCTGAATACGCAGAATACTATTGGGAAAAAGATCATTTCCCAGATTTTACTCCTGAAAAATTAAAAGCTGCGGTACTGGATTATTCTAGAAGGAGAAGAAGGTTTGGTGGAAATGATGCAACAGCTCATTTCACTTTTGACCCAAAAATTCTGACAAGATTGGAGCTGAACTGGAGTAGGCTGGGAAATATACCAGAAGGAGTTGATTTTTCATCATATGCAATGGCTCATGTAAAAGAGCAATACGGACTTTCAAAAAAATTAGCCAAAACTGCAGCCAAATATATGCTTCATGCAGTTAGATACCAAGAAGCCAAAAAATGGCAAAAAGCAAAGGCAAGTTTAAAGAGTTTGTACAAGCTTATAAAAGAGGAAGTGGGACTTGCATTTGAACCGGAAATTGTAGCTTCATTAGAGCTTCAGATGAGAAAAGAAGGTGGGGTTGTGGAAGAAACTGCACAAAAGCACTTGGCTGAGGTATACAGAGTTTCACTTTTTCAAGTTGCAAAGGTGGCGCACCTGAGGGTACTTGCCAACATTGAAAGAAACAAAGGAAACTGGGACAAGGCAGAAGATTACTTAAATAGATACTACATAGCCTTAAAAGAAAGAATTGCCTAAATACAATTTATTTGGGTATTTTGCTTATTGACCCAGGTGTTGCAGTTTGTTATCGTGTGATTATTAAAGATAAGTGATAGGCAGACAACTATAACAAACTGATGGTAACTACAAAAAAGAAAATCAATTTAGAAGAACTACCAGATTTACTCACTGTAAGAGAAGTGGCAGAATTACTTCGTGTTTCTCCATTAACGATTAAAAGATGGGGTAAAAGAGGGAAGTTGCCCGCAATACGGATAAATAGTAGGGGAGATAGAAGATACAAAAAAGAAGCAATTCTTTGGCTTCTTGGAATGCAACCTAAAACTTCATAATTTTTGACAAATAAGCATAAATAGCCCATAATACAGATTCGATCTTTAATAAAATAGAAATTTTTCATGAAAGGAGAAATTCTAATGGAAGATCTTTTTGGGCAGGCCGACAAGTTCCGAAACCTCATCTGGGGGTTTTTTTATTTGTCTACAGGTTTGACCATCACAGCAAGTGCGCTGTGTGTATTATTAATAGGCTGGAGCTTTTTAATAATATTGTCAGGGGTACTAATAGTAGTGATAGTGAAGGTGTTTTTCGAAAACAAAGATGACGAATGTAGGTTTATTATCATCTTTGCAAGTTCTCTTTTGAGCTTGACATACACCACCACAACATTGCTACCCAAGTTGACCCCTTTCATATTGGCACTTGTCCATAACTGGTGGGTACAATTAAGTCTATAGGGGCAGTTTTGACTATCATTATATGATATTCTTTTCTGCCCCAGATTTTTTATATTTTGACTATTTCTCCAATTGAAGCCCCCAGAGTTTCTTGTATATTCCACTCTTTTTTGAAAGCAGGTCCACGTGTGTTCCAATTTCAGAAATACTACCTTTGTCCATAACCACAATTCTGTCTGCATTTTTAATAGTTGAAAATCTGTGAGCCACGATTAGTGTGGTTTTATTTTTTGCAACCTTCCAAAATGCATCTTGAATTAGTTTTTCTGATTCACTGTCTAGGTGGCTAGTTGCTTCATCAAATATAATGATGTCAGGTTCAGAAAGTATCATTCTTGCAATTGCTAGGCGTTGTTTTTGGCCCCCTGAAAGTTTTATGCCTCTTTCACCCACGTTTGTTTCATATTTAAAGGGTAGTTTTTCTATAAACTCCGAAATATTAGCTAGCTTGGCAGCTCTTTTAATTTCCACTTGTGTAGCCTTTTCTTTTCCATAGCCAATGTTGAAGGCAATTGTGTTATTAAATAGTACTGGTTCTTGAGGAACAACTCCAAAAAAGGTGCGTAGATCTGATTTTTTGAAATTTTTCAAATTAATTCCGTCTATGCTAATTGTTCCGTTTTCAGGATCAAAAAATCGCATGAGAAGTTTTGTAATCGTGGTTTTTCCAGAGCCTGATCTTCCAACGAAAGCTACTGATTCACCAGGGTTAATTTTTAGGTCAAAGTTTCGTACTGCATTTTTGGTTCCATCCTTGTACGAATGGTTAACTTTGTCAAATTCAATCTCACCTTTGGGATGGTTTAGTTTTACAGGGTTGTCAGGCTCTAAAACATCTTGTGTGTAATCCAGTAGAGAGAAATACTTTTGTATGTCTGCGTAGTTTTTGGCCAGATCTCTCGTTGACCAGACCAAATCCCACAGCTTGGGGTAAAAGCTGCCTAAAAAGCCAGTGACAAGCACGAACTCACCAATGGTGAGTTGTAGATTAACAGCTTGCTTGATGGATACATATAGTATTGAAAATATTGATACATTAATAATTATTCCCAGTGTTGCATCAATTGCACGAAATGAATTACCATATCCCCAAAGGGCCTTCAACCAAGGCTCAAATCCTTTTTTTAGTCTTTTATTTTCCCATTTTTCCTTAGCAAATAGCTTTACTGTCTCAAAGTTTATTAAGTTGTCTGTTATGACTCCACTAAGTTTGTCTTCAATTTTATTGAAAATATTTTTCTTGTTTATATTATTTTTGACCAAAAATGAAGTGGAAAGAATAGTGACTACTAGAGAAGAGGACACTAAAATTACAATAGTGGCATTTAGTTGAATCAAAAAATAAAGCATTACAAAAAAACTAATAACAACTGAAAACGCACGGTGATGAATTGCCTGAAAAAATGAAAAGAATGCTCCATCTCCACGCTTGAAGCTAGAAATTAAACTACCTGTGGATTTATTAGTATGAAATGAATAATCAAGTTCCCCCACATGTTTGAAAATCTCCAAACGAGCGTCACGGGAAGCAGAAAAAATCAACTTGTCTCCTATGTAAAAGGCTAATATGTCAAATACCACACCCACAATTTTTATGCCTACAAACAAATAAAGAAGGCGAAGCAGAAAATTAAAATCGAGGCTTGGGATATTGTCTACAAAAGACTTGTAAAAATAAGGATTAAGGCTAAAGGCAATGTTAGACACTATCACAAGAAAAATAAACAATACAAAATACCACCGCCTGTTTTGCAGTAAAAAACGATAAAAAACACTAAAAACTTTTAAAATACTCATATGGAGGAATTAATTATATCATACATTTTCCCCATAGTTGTGGTAGAATCCGAATTTGTTCAAACTTTGAAAAGTTGTAAAGAATTAAGATATGGGGAAACAAGATAGAAAAATAGGGGATCATAATACGTGCACAAGTTCTCCATTGGCTGAGGAATTAGGGTATGACCCAGAAAACCTTCCCGTTGTTGTCTTAAACGATTTACATAAAAGACAAACTGGTACTGATATCTCAAGAGACCTTGTGACAGCTAGATTGCAGAGAGAAATAGCTTTAGTTAAAGACAAGAGGGGTAGATAATAGTTTTTTTGAGAATTTACATATCTTCTTGACAAATGGTTTATTTTGTTCTACAATTAGTTAAATTATTAACTAAATATGGAACAACTAGCTTTTTTTAATAAAGTCACTCTTGGAACATTTTTGCAAAAAAGTGGGTCTAATTTGGACTATTGGGTTAAAACTCGCCTTAAAAGTGGTGAAATTATTGCTTTGAAAAAAGGTTTGTTTGTAAGTAGAGACTATCTTTTAACACTTCAAAACAATTTTCCCTTAAAAGAAAAATATTTTGAGTATCTTGCCAATATTATTCGTCAGCCTTCATATTTATCAACTGAATACGTTTTGTCTCAAAAAGGCATTATTCCTGAATCTGTGTTTGCATACACAAGCATTAGCTCAAAGACTTCAAGAAAGTATACAAACAAGTTGGGTAATTTTTACTATAGAAACATAAAAAAGGATCTTTTTTGTGGATTTGAATCGGTTGAATTTGAAACAGGTAAATTTGTCAGAAAGGCAACTAAAGCCAAAGCTCTTTTTGATTTTATATATCTAAAAAAATTTAAAGGTATTGAAACTCTCAAAAACGAGCTTTTAGTCGATCTTCGGATCAATTGGCTTGAGTTTAATAAAAAAGATAAAACGGAGTTTAAAAATTATGTAAAAATCTCTAATTCATCTAAAATGAAAGAGTCGGTTAAAATATTAAAATGGTAATTAACGATTTAAAAATTGTTCTTGAAAAGAACAAGAGTATCCAAAACAAAGTCTATTTAAGAAATCTCTTAAAAGAGGTTCTTCAAGTTTATGTTTTAAACTTTATTTATACAAATCCAGAATACAAAGATCTAATTTTTACAGGAGGGACTTGCTTACGCAAGTTTTATAGTCTAAATAGAGTTTCTGAAGATTTGGATTTTGATATAGAAGGAAAAGATTTTAATTACGAAAAGTTTCAGAAGGATTTAGAAAAATATTTTGTAAGTAATATGCAATATAAACAAATGAGTACGAAATATAAAAATAAAACAATTTTTCTAAAATTTCCAGTTTTGAGGGAAATTGGTTTTTCTGGACCAAACGACAGTGAAATACTTATGTTGAGGTTAGATTTTTCGAAAAGTTTTAGTAAAAGTTGCAAGACTACAACACATCTCTTTTCATCCTACAATTACAATTTTATTGTTAAATCATATGATTTTCCAACTTTAATGGCCAATAAAGTAACTGCATTTTTAACTCGAACTTTCAGGAAAGGAGATAGTCAAAAAGAGTCCTTCAAAGGTAGAGATGCCTTTGATTTAGTATGGATGCTTGATGGAACTAGAAATAAAGATGGTATAAACATGAATCGCATAAGTGACATGCTGAAGATTAAAGACAAAGAGGACTTGAAGAAAGAGATATTAAAGAAAGCTAAAAAAATAAGTTCGAAAGACCTGTATTTTGACATCAGAAACTTTTTTGCGGAAGAAAAGTTTGTTAAAGAATTTAGTGACAATTTCTACAAAATTTTAAACTCATCAATTAAATATCTGTGATTTGTTTCACCATTACTACCATATGATTACTATTTCCGGAATAAATCTTTTAAAAGCTTGGAGTCTAATTGTGTGAAGTTATCCTCGAACTACAAAAACTTCCTTTTTATGAAGTTCTTCTTCTTTTTTCTTTTTTTCAGCTATGTCCGGAGTTACACCGACCTGCTCGCTAGTAAGATGTGGTACTAGTTTTGGCTCAGGTTTTTTTCCAGGTGTTGGTGGCGGTTTCCCCCCCGTCATTGCTTCTTTTGTTGTGTCCATAAAGCCATTTTACGATAAATTTGATATAATATCTATGTTAGGTGAAAATCCCGTATGAAAAAAATAATTATAACTATCTTAACTACATTTTTTTTGATTTTTTCTTTCAGCCCTGCCTTGGCTCAAACATCTTTTGCCACTGCTTTGCCAACTCCAACGCAATCACCTGAACCTGTTGAATCACCAGCACCAATAGTTTCTCCATCTGACATAACACAGAAGACTGAAGAAACATTGGGTCCATTGGAGGAGCTTTTAAAGAGCCAAACCTTAGGCTCTGTGTGGCCAAGTAACCCCATTAAGTATGCAATCAGGGGTGCTGTTGAGAGTGGTGTTCCTGCCAATACAATAGTACTACTACTTCTGTTGCCTGTTGTGGCTACTGTTATTGCAATTTCTCGCCATATTATCGGAATTCGTGGGTTTGGAATATTTTTGCCAGCTGCTCTTTCTATTACTTTTGTGGCAATAGGTCCCATTCTTGGAATTTCTCTTTTTGTGGTAATAGTTTTAATTTCCACCTTTGTTCGTATATTTACTAGGAAGTTAAAAATTCGTCTTCAATACCTGCCTCGAATGGCACTTATCTTGTGGTTTGTGGCCTTTGGAATACTGGGGATTTTATTTGCTTCCCCGTATTTAAATTATGCTCCCTTGATGAACATGTCTATTTTTCCAGTTTTGGTGTTAACTCTCTTGGTTGAGGACTTTACACGAATTCAAACTGGAAAATCAGTTCAAACTGCTTTTCGTTTGACTTTTCAAACTTTAATCCTTTCTTTAATCGCATATGTATTTTTAACACTAAAAACATTTCAAGGTTATGTTCTTTTAAACCCTGAAATAGTACTTATTGCTACCTTTGTAATAGATATTTTACTGGGAAGATTTGTTGGGTTGAGGTATATGGAATACATCAGATTCAAAAAATTAATTAAATCCAAATAAAGAGAAAGTCTCATGAAAGCATCAAATATATTAGGAATGAATGCCAGGTCACGCCTCTATACAGGTATATACAATACCAGGAAGGGTAAAAAGATTGCGGATTCCAAAATTCAGACTGACAGGGTGTTGCGTAAAGCTGGGGTTGCAAAGCCTGATATATATATAAAATTTCGAAATGTTGAAAAGGTATATTCTTTTGATTGGGACAGTTTACCAAACAAATTTGCTCTAAAACCATCAAGAGGGTTGGGTGGTGATGGAATAATAGTTGTCAAAAAAAAGTTAGAGAGTGGTCTTTGGGTGACATCTTCAAAACAAAAAATAACTACTGAGGACCTGAAACTTCACACAATGGATATATTGGAAGGAGCTTATTCTATGGGTAATGAGCCAGATGTAGCCTTCGTTCAAGAATTCGTGGGAAGGCACAAAGCTTTTAGAAAATACGCCTTCAGAGGAACTCCAGATATTAGAATAGTGGTTTTTAATAAAATTCCTGTAATGGCTATGATAAGACTTCCTACGAAGGAATCAGGTGGAAGGGCAAATATTCATCAAGGCGCAATAGCGGTAGGCATAGATATTGCTACAGGAATTACTACAAAAGCAATTTGGCATGGAGAACAAATTGTGTACAAACCTGATACAAAGAGGAAGCTTCGAGGTATAAAGATACCCAGGTGGGATGATATCCTAAAGATGTCAGTTGAGGCTCAGATTGCAAGTACACTGTTGTATTGCGGTGTAGATATAGTTCTTCACCCTGAAAAAGGACCTATGATAATTGAGATCAATGCACAACCAGGTTTACAGATTCAAATGGCCAACATGGATGGTTTGCAAAAAAGATTAAGCAGAGTAGACGATATGGAGGTTCGTGATGTTGATCACGGTGTTAAAATTGCAAAGGCCTTGTTTACCGGCAAATTTTCCTACAAAGTTCAAAACAAAAATGTAAAGAAAGTACTAAATTCAGTTGAGACAATTAAAATATATGGATACAAAAACGGAAAAAGAGTTTCTGTTGAAGCAAGAGTAGACACGGGTGCCAGAAGAAGTTCTATTGACAGAAGTCTCGCTAAAGACCTAGGATTGATCAATCCTAACAACATACTATGGAAAGAGGGTTTTGCCTACAGAAGTGCAACTGGGCTGCAATCCAGACCAGTAGTTTCTATAATATATGTTTTAGCTGGCAAAAAAATAGTCAGTAGTGCCTCTATAGCTGATAGATCAAGAATGAAAAATCCATTTTTAGTAGGAAGACTTGATATGAGAGGGTTTTTGGTAAAACCAGAGTAGGGTATAAAAAGAATGTCTAAAATATTAATTTTTACCAGCGGGAAGTCATCAAAATTAGATTCATTTACGGGCGTGGATGTTGCGTCTTTTGACGATGTCAATTTTTCATCAAACAGTAAAAGTGTATATGTCGGAAGCACTGATTTGGCTAAATACGATACAATCTACTTTAGGCTTGTCGGAAAGAGCCTGGAGATTGCATCAGTTGTTGCAGATTATGCAAAGCAAAAAGGGGTAAAATTAGTAGACAAAGTATATGAAAATTCCCATGTTTTCCCTATTACTCAGAGTAAAGCAATGGAGATGAAAGCACTTTCAGATAGTGGGGTATCAATACCAAAAACTATTTTTGGTAGTTTGGCCTTAATCGAGAAAAAATCCGAAAAGTTGTTTGGTTTTCCTTTTGTCATCAAAGCTACATCTGGAAGTCGTGGCAGAGAAGTCTATAGCCCAAAAAGCCGACCGGAACTTGAGAAACTTTTGGTCGACCTACAAATCCAAGAAAAAGCAGGCAAGAAATTTTTTGCTCAAGAGTTCATACCGACCACTAAAAGAATAAGAGTATTGGTGGTTGGGGGAAAAGTGGTAGGAGCCATTAGTCAGCTTACTAAATGGAGAAAGCGAATTGGGGGTTATAAACCAGTAGAAGATGAAATAAAAATACAAAAATACGAGCTAACTGCAGATAGAATAACCAGCTCCGCTGTTAAAAAATTGGCAATTAAAGCTACTAGTGCGGTTGACTTGGATATATGTGGTATTGATATATTGCAGGACGAAGTTACTAACAAGCTTTACGTCATAGAAACAAATGCAGCTCCATCTTGGAACTTGATAAATAAGTATTGCGAAATTTCAGTAGAGGAGAAAATTGTAAATTTTTTGAAAAAACTATGATTAAAAACAAAACCAATCAATCAAATAAACTTTACAAGAAAAATTTAAAAAAACACGGTGTTGGCCCCAAAGCATTACTATGGAAAAGCAAAGGTGCTGCTCACCAAAGGTTTCGAGAGTTTTGGAAAGAAATTGATTTTACAGACAAAAAGGTTTTGGACATTGGTTGTGGTTTTGGAGAGATGGGGAAGTTTCTGTTGAAAAGATACAAAGGAGTAGATTACAGCGGAATTGATATTGTTCCTGAATTTATCAAAGAAGCCAAAATACAAGTTCCGGGGGGGAAGTTTGAAGTGATTGACTTTTTAAATGAAAAAATAGATGGTTCATATGATGTCGTTATTGCTTCAGGGGTCTTAAACAGCAACTCAGAAGGTAACAAAATTAACGGGGATAATATGAATTATAGAAAAAATGCAATTACAAAAATGTTTGAACTCACCACAAAAACTCTAGCTTTCAACATGTTGGGAGCTCATCCTCAACCAAAAAATGACCCCACTAGTAATATTTGGTATGCGGACAGTCTGGAAATAGTAAAACATTGTATGAGTTTAACAAGAAGAGTAGTACTTAGAGCAAACTACCACCCCCGAGACTTTACGATCATAATGCAAAAAATCCGCTCTTAAAAAAGAGCGAATTTTTCTTTAAAACAACTTTAACAGTTTTGAAACTTATTTAAGTTCTACTGTAGCTCCAGCTGTTTTTAGTTTTTCTTCAGCTGACTTAACATCCTCAGGTTTAGCATCTTTAAGTACTTCATATGGAGTACTTTCAGTTGCATCTTTTGCTTCTTTAAGACCTAGTTCTTGATTAATTTCACGCAAAGCCTTAATTACTGCAATTTTATTATCTCCGGTACTAGCAAGTACCACAGTTTTGTTTCCACCTTCTTCTGCACCTGCATCTGCTGCTCCATCTCCAGCTGCTGCTGGGGCTGCTGCTTGGGCTGCTGGCATAGCTGAAACTCCAAGTTTATCAGAGAGTGTGTTAACTAGTTCGGAAAGATCCAGGACTGAAAGTTTTGAAATTTCTTCAACTAATTTTTCAACGGCAGAGCCGGTTACTCCTGCACTATTTTTCTTTGATTCTTTTTTTACTTGTTTGTCCATAAATTAATCACCTGCTTTCTGCTTTGATTTTTGATCCAATATATATAGCAATTTTTGTGTATTACCATTTAGTGTAGCAACCAGTCCACTCATTGGAGACATTAAGGTTCCCAATACTTGACCTAGTAGTTCATCCTTACCAGGAAGAGTAGAGAGTTTTTGCAGTGAAACTGCGTCTCTAAAATTTCCATCTACAACTCCAACTTTGAATTCTGGAACTTTATTTTCTTTAATAAACTTACCCAATATGGCAATAGGGGCTACAGGGTCAGTACTAGATACCACCAAAGCAGTTTGACCTGATAATATTTCATCACTTAGTGCCTTTTCATCGATTTTAGCTAACCCACCAGCTTTTTTTATGAGTGTATTTTTTACAACAATCATATCTGCACCAACCTGCTTTAACTGCTTTTTAAGATTTTGTTGTAAAGAAACTGAAAGACCTGTGAAGTTAACCATTACAATAGATGAGGAAGAACTCAATGTGGAGCCTAAACTTTTTACTAATTCTTGTTTAGCTTGAAAAGCCAAGCTTTGCTTATCTTGTTTTATCATATTCCTCGGTGCGATTTATACCTTAATTTAATACTTAAGGGTACGCGCTTTCTTAGGACTTAGTAATTATAACAAAATTTAAAAATAAATCTACTGCAATATATCAAGCGTTGTGTTTTACTATTAAGTCTCTTTCTTCTGGTGATAATTCAGGTTCACCACCAACACCAGCTTTAGATTGTCTGGTCAATGCAGCTGCTGTATTATGATCTATTTCTTTGGTAGTACCGACAATTTGTTGTCTTTCTTCTGGTGTTAACTCTGGTTGTAGTTTACCATTGTACACTACTCCGGCGACAGTCTGCCTTTGGAAGACATCGACGGGAGGTTTATCGGTCATACAACAATTATATCAAAATTCTGTATATTTTCAAAAGATCTCTCCTTTTTTGTCATATTTTTTTACTAATTATGGGAAAAAAATTGATAGGATTGCAGCTAATCTTTGAATTATGAATTGGGGATGGTTTCAAAACTATGCTTATAAGGAGAGTTTAACACTTGGACCCATCGTGGATTTAATAAAGGCCCTCACAATTTGTTTTGAACCGGAAAGTGCTTTTAATATACTTTCTGCATTTTCAACCAATAATTTGCTATCCATACTAACTTTTCCAAAAGCAGTATGAATTAATGGGGCTTCTTTTTCAGTCTTTAAATTTAGTGAATTTGCATCGAATTTAGCTGCATCATTTTTGTTTTCTATAATGGTTCCGTTTTTAGGATTTGGCATTAATCCCCTTGGTCCTAATATTTTTGCGTAGGGTACTAGTTTTGGCATAAATTCAGCGGTAGTGAGAAGAATATCAAAATCTACTTTTCCATTTTGCAATTTTTCAATTGTGTTGGCATCTGCTACTTCAACTTTTTTTCCTTTACCAAAAGAGTTGGGTAGAGTAACACTGGCAGTTGTTGGTGTTTTTTTCATAACCAAGTGCATTTCTAAGGTTTCATCAAAACTTGAATATACTATTTTTTTTATTTCCTCTATAGCTTCTTTGATGGGGTAAAGCTTCGTTTTATCAATACTTGCCTTGGCATTGGAGTATTTTTTTCCGCGACCAGGCCTTATCCTTTTGGACTCATGTTTTGGTGTTTCTTTGGTTTCAGTTACTGTTTCTACTTCAGGTATATCACTGGTTACAACTTTTACTCCTTTTTCGGTACTTTTCTCTTCTTTTTGGACTTTAGGCACCTTCTCCATTTCCTCCTTTTGACGGGCTTTTTTCTCCGAATAGAGTTCTTTGGATGATTTTTCGCTGTCTAGCTTAATATTTCCAATTACTGCAGTTTTTGTTTTTCCCATACTAATTTTCTATTTTTACCCCCATACTTTTGGCGGTTCCTTCAACGATTTTTACAGCTTGATCTAGTTGATCGGTGTTAAGATCATCCATTTTGTTTGTTGCAATTTCTTCTGCTTGTTTTCTGGTCAATGTTTTTATAACTTCTCGTCCAGCAGTACCGGAACCTTTCTCTAGACCCAGTTCTTTTTTGATCATGTCAGACACTGGAGCTTTTTTAATGACAAAGTCAAAAGACCTGTCTTCATAAATATTGATAACTGCTGGTACAACTTCACCCTTCATGTCTTTTGTTCTGTCGTTGTACTGCTTTACAAAGTCCATGAGGGCAATACCATGTTGACCAAGAGCTGTTCCCACTGGAGGAGCTGGTGTTGCTTCACCACCTTTTAAATTGATTTTAACTACTGTTTTTAATGTTGCCATGTTTGTCTTTTTAAAAAATAGACGGGAAGAAACTAAAGTGAAGTTTCGACTCTCGTCTCCCACAAGTTAATGTGGTAATGCAATTATATACTTTTTGTACTTCAAAGTAAATAATACTTAGAAAAAATAAGTTTTGAAGAATATTTAAATTTTTTGTATTTGTAAAAAATCAAGTTCTACCGGAGTTTCTCTTCCAAAGATAGAAACCAATACTTTTACTTTCCCTTTTTCTTCATCAATTTCATGAATTGTTCCAAGAAAGTCAGAGAAAGGTCCATCTGTAATTTTTACTGCTTCTGAAATAGTGAACTTGGTTTTAAATCTAGGTGCAGGGGAGCTTACAAATTTTTGGATGTTTTTTACTTCAAGCTCAGAAAGGGGAGTTGGATTGTTGCCAGCTCCCACGAATCCCGTAATACCAGCTGTAGTTCGCACTGTAAGCCATGTGGGATCGTCTAAAATCATTTTTACTAGTAAGTACCCAGGAAATATCTTTTCTTTTATTTGGACCTTTTTGCCACTTCTAATGATTATTTTGTCTTGTGTTGGAACTAATAGTTCAAAGATTTTGTCTTTTATACCCATAGACTCAATTCTTTGCCTTAGAGTTTCCATTACTCTTATTTCATGACCTGAAGAAGTATGCACAACAAACCATTTCGCATCGTCATTAGTCTTTTTAGTGATAATGATATGGCTAGGAATTTTTTTCTTTCCTGTGCCTTTTTCTGATACTGTTGTATTGTCTGTATTTTTATCCATTTTATTTAAATCACCTTGCTACCAAGTTTTCAAGTAACTTGGTTAAACCAAAATCAACTCCACCTACATAAAGTCCTACTATAGCTGAAACAAGAAGGACGGTGAGTGTCAATTTTATCACATCCGAGCGTTTAGGCCAAGTGACTAATTTGAGCTCAGCACGGACTTCATTAAAATAGGAAATTATTTTTTTCATGCAGATGGGATTATATTAGTAGTTCCTTTTCTTTGCAAGCTTATTCTCAAACTTTAGTCTGTACAGTTTTTCCTTTTTTTTCTCAGATTTTTTCTTAAATCTTTCCCTTTCTCTCAACTCAGGAAGTAATCCAGTAGAAATAGTTTTTTTTCTAAAGCGCGTCAACAGAGCATCATCTGATTCACCTTTTTTCTTTTTTACAATAAACATAATTTATATAACCAACCCCCTTTTTAATTAAGGTTTTTATTTTACCATCTTTATCCAAATTATGGTATGATATTTTTTACTTGCAAAAATGAGCAAAAACAAGAAAGCTTTAATAACTGGAATCACAGGTCAAGACGGTAGTTACTTGGCAGAGTTTTTGCTTGATAAAGGCTACGAAGTTTCAGGAATTGTTAGAAAAACTTCACATGAAGACTACGCAAATATAGGCCATATTCAAGATGATTTAAAATTATTCCAAGGAGATCTGTTGGATCCAATATCTTTGCGAGAAATTATACAAAAGGTTAACCCTGGTGAAGTATATAATTTAGCTGCACAAAGCCACCCCTCAGAGTCTTTCAAACAGCCAATACACACAGCTGAAATTACAGGTCTTGGAGCACACAGGGTTTTGGACGCAATTTTGGATGTAAATCCAAAAGCAAAGTTTTACCAGGCTTCTAGTTCAGAAATGTTTGGTTGGGTAAGAGAAATCCCACAAAATGAAGAAACTCCTTTTAATCCTGCAAACCCATATGCAGCTGCAAAATTATATGCATACGCGATGGTTAGGATATACAGAAAAAGCTATGACATGTTTGCTTGCAATGGGGTTCTTTTTAATCATGAAAGTCCAAGGCGACACTTAGGGTTTGTCACACAAAAAGTAGCATACGCTGCAGCTTGTGCTAAATTAGGTATTAAAAACAGTGATCATCTAAACGAGGAAGGGGAATTGGTTGTAAAAAATGGAAAAGTAGCTCTTGGAAATTTGGAAGCTAAAAGAGATTGGGGTTTTGCAGGGGATTATGTTGAAGGTATGTGGATGATGATGCAAGCTGACAAACCAGACGATTTTGTGCTTGCAACAGGGGAGACACACAGCATCGAAGAGCTTTGCAAAGAAAGTTTTGACTACGTAGGTCTTGATTGGAAAGACTATGTGGAGGTAGATAAAAGATTTATAAGACCAACTGAAACAGGACCATTAGTAGGAGATGCAAAAAAAGCAAAGAAAATATTAAATTGGGAACCAAAAACTACATTCAAGGAGTTAGTTAAAATAATGGTAGATGCACACGTTGCAAAGTTAAAGTAAGTCAGCTTTCTTCTTCAGAAGGTTGGTCATCTTCTTTTTCCCAAACTTCACCTTCTGTTTCAATGTTGACTTTGCTTGCTTTAGCTATTTCAGATATATCTTCTATTGAAAATTTACCACCCTTTTTTTCTCGAAGTTTTGTGATTTTATCAAAAATAGTTTTTTCTTTTGACATAGTTATATATTATACCAGATATATCTGAACAAGAAAAAAAATAGCTATAAATCCAATTATCCACAAAGTTACATAAGACTATATAGAATAACCGTCAAACAAATTGACGTTGAAGTTTTAGAACAGAAAGTTGAAAAACTAGAACATAAATTCGTTACGGCATAAAGATTTTTAAAACAGGACACTTCTTTTACAGGTCGTAATAGAGTTTTATGGTCTTTTTTCAAAGTGGTCGTATTCGGGCCAAAACAAAGGCGTATTTCCCTGTGGGCAGAGCTATACCGAAAAATTAGAACCCAACTTTGCGATCTATGAGCTCGCCCCTGCGGGGCTCGCTTTCGCTCCGGCTCGTCACTTCGTTCCTCGCCTTCGAGTATTTTTTTTGTGCTTTTGATCAAACAGTAGTTTGATATTGTTCTTGCCCCACCCAGCCCAGCGCGAACAATTTATTTATAATTTAAAAAGTACTCCCAAATTTCACATTTGAAATCTTGTTTTCAGGTGTTAATATGAATTATGGCTGACAATAAAATGCTCCAAATGATTCTAGATAGAATAATTTCTTTAGAAAAAAAGGTTGGGGAAGGGAACAAAGAACTAAAAACTGAAATACTTGAAAATAGAAAAAGAATTGAAAAGTTTGGTGTGGGTTTGGCGGCGCTTTCAGATGATGCTCCAACAGTAGAGGAATTTGATGAATTAGATAAAAGAGTTGGAAAACTAGAGCATCAGCTTGCTGCACTGTAAAAATTCACAACCAAACTCCATCTACAGGTCTTAATGGGTGTCTTTACGACCTTTTTTGATAGTGGCCGTATTCGGGCGGCCACAAAACAAAAGCGTATTTCCCTGTGGGCAGGGGCGAAGGGAATCGAACCCCTATCTAGTCTTTTGGAGAGACTTATTCTACCGTTAAACTACGCCCCTATGATTCGAATTATACCTTAAAAAGTTGAAAATATGAACAAATGTATTATAATAAGTTATGGGACTCACAGATGTAGAAAAACAAGATTTGCTTGAATCTTTTACTGGGGATGTACTAGATGGAAATACGTATGAAAAAAATCCTAAGCGAAAAGGGAGTTTTAAGGACAAAGAAGGATCAAGGCCTCCTCTAAATTTAGGAAAAGAGGCTGGACAGGCTACTTCTAAATCTGGTTTTCCAAAAGGGAAAGTGTTTTGAGCTCATTAGTTGACAGAAGATAGAATCTTTCGTGCGTCTTTTGATGTTATAACTTTATCATCTTTCATTTGTAATATCGATCTTCTAAACCTCATACTCTCCTCTTCATTTACTCTTGATGTCGTATCGGTCACGGTCATGGTGTGGGGATGCTCAATCTTTCCCAGATCTCTACCGGGCTCAGGAAAAGCACAATCACCTGCAGGCATTTTAGCAGCACGATTAAATATTTGTTCTAGTTTTCCCATGGTTTACTAATTATATATCTTTATTTCAACTTTGAAGACTCTTTGTGTGAAGTTACTTTTTTACAGGTTTGGCAGTGTTTGTTAAGTTCTAGTTTTCCATTACCCTTTACATCCATATTAACTTTGTTACGTGTGGTCACGTAATTTTGTGATTTACACTCCTTGCAGATCATTGCTACTATTTCTCTTGCTCCTTTTTTTGCCATGAGAGGAATTATATCACAAAGAGAATTTTAAAAAAGTGGGAGCCTAGTAAGAGAATCGAACTCTTGTCTTACCCTTACCATGGGCACGTTCTACCATTGAACTAACCAGGCTAGTATCGAATTTGGATTATATCATTTTATTTAAATGGTTTCTTTCTGAAAAGAAGAGGGGATTTTGGTATAATACAATTTCATGCCGGGGTAGCTCAGGGGTAGAGCGATGCTTTTGTAAAGCATATGTCGGGGGTTCGAATCCTCTCTCCGGCTCATCCTGTAACATAATTTGTTATACGCTGGGATGGCAGAGTGGTCAATTGCACAAGACTGTAAATCTTGCGTCCGGAAGGGCTACCTAGGTTCGAATCCTAGTCCCAGCACTGAGTAGGACATTTGGATAAAACCCTATTGTCACCCCAGCTAGTGAATTGTGATGATTTTTTATATCAATCTGAACACCATTGTTTCTTGGTGTTTAAGTATATATCATAATCGTCTCGATTTTGTTCAACAAATTTTTCCACGAAGTCTCTATTTAATGAGAAATTTGGTTTAGTGGTTACGTTAGTTTTTTTTAATCGATACTTTTTTTTTGTTCTGTTAATTCGTGCGCAATATTCTTCTAATGACTCTACAACACCTATTACTGAAAAATCTGTCCACGAAAGTGGCTTAATGTATTTTGTTTGATAGTTAGCGAGAGAGTCATCTAAAAGATAATCGGCCAGAGATAGTTTCGTTTCTATTCCAATTGCCCACTCAGGTAAAGGTCTACCTGAACTACTTCTTTGATTCACATAAAAATATTGAGAAATGGCTCGTTCTAGAGGATTTCTTATAACAGTGATTAGTTTTGCCTCAGAATATTTACCTGCAAACTCTAAAGCTTTGTGTCCGTGAATTACGCGCCATTCGTCACCAACCTCGTCAACAAGACTCTGTGGTTTTAAAGGTGGTTTAATTAATCGATAGAATTTAATTCTATCCTCTGTACTCAGTAAAAAAGTTTTCAACTTAGACAAGATCGGAAATCTTGCTTCTAAACTTACACTTTCTGATGCATGGAATAAACCACCTTTATCACGATAATGTAGATACACTGAATTTTGTGGAAAAGATTCTGAGAAAAAAATTCTTGTTGAATATCCCCCTGTTTTGGGAATATGTTCACTAATATACTTTGTTTGTGTTTCTTTGTTTGACACGGGAATTTGTTATTAATATTTGACGAATTGTATCATAAATTTTTTTTTAGTGAAATCATATACCGTCCGTATGGACGGTAACATGGATGAAATACCATATAATTGGGTAGTTTATGACATTGAAAAAGTGTTGGACGGATATCCTAACCAGCGTTAGCTGGTTACCCCACATCCTTTTACGGGGTGAAATTATAAATCACAGCGAAGCTGTGTACCTGCCGGAGGCAGGAAAAATCGCGTCTTAAAAAACAAGCGGAGACGAGGCCAAAGGCCGAGGCGGAGCGCAAGCGAGCCCCGGCAGGGGCGGTGGGAGCTCAATAAACTCGCACATATTCGTTTCGAATTTGTGCGTACCAGAGCACAGAGTAGAGTATTATTACTGAGCTTCAAAAAATGGTCCCAATTATCAGAAGAGCCCGGTGAACTTCCTGGGTTATCCAGGTGGGTAGGCTGCTTGATACCTTTACGGTACCTAGACTCACCTTCCCTTATTCAACGATTAGTCAGGAAGATCTGACCAAAACTCCAATGTTAAAAGGGACCAAATACATTATATATTGTTAGGTCAATGTTAGACTAGTGGCACTTGTGGAAGAAGTATGTTTATGAAGAAGCTGATGGTTGGTGAAATTATTCTTGAAACCAGGGATCCTCCACCAAAACTAGGTAGAATAAGTAAAAATAGTATAACCATCCCATACCTATTTAAAAATAACTCAACGCTCCGAGCTTCTCTTTGGGGCAGTATTCCAACCAGTATTTTACCTCCATCCAAAGGATGAACTGGAATGAGGTTAAAGATAGCTAGTGCTACATTTAATATTACAAAAGGAACTGCAATGGCAGAAAGAAGAGGTGAGAATCTCGCAAATATTGAAATTACTATTGCAAGGATTAGATTTGATGCAGGTCCCGCCAAAGAGATCAATGCTGAATCACGCCTTGGATTTTTAAGATTATACGGATCAAATTGCACAGGCTTGGCCCATCCAAATGGTATTACAGGGGCTCCTAGATAGCGCATGATAGCTAGTACTAATAGTAGTGTTGTCCCCACAGGATCATAGTGAACAAGGGGATTTAGTGACAATCTACCAGTAAGTCTGGGTGTTGGGTCACCAAGTCTGTCAGCCATCCAAGCATGAGATGCCTCATGTATGGTAATGGCAATTGCAAAAGCTAGTATCCAAATAACAATCATTGATCAATTTCTGTTCATCTAGTATAATCCAAATCTGGTTTTTAGTCAGCAAGGAATTAATCACACACATGGCATATATTTGTAGTAATTGTAAAAAAGGGACAGTACACGGGGCAAGCAGGTCTCACAGACGTGGTGTGGCTGGAAAAAGGTGGAAAAAAAGAGCACAAGAAATAAAGAGACTATTTAAACCAAATCTTCAAAAACATGATGGAGTCCTTCTGTGTACCAAGTGTATTAAAAAGCTGAATAACCCCCTTCTTGGTAAAAAAGAAAAATAAATTTACTTTTCAATTAAGTAGGCTTCTTTGAATTGTTTCCAGGAAACTGGATTTTTTCCTTCAAGTTGAACCTCATCTAAAACGAGTTTGTTTTCTTTTGTGTGACATTTTAGTATCTTCAATCTTTTTTGTTGTTTTTCTGTCTTTGATTTATTTATTTCTATGTTTGTCCATATTCCAGGCCAAGGTGTGTATGCCTTCATCTTTCTAACAATTAACTCTGGATCATCTTTTTTTAAATCCACAAATCCATCTCTTTTGGTTATTATTTTTGTATAAGTGGCATCAGCGTCGTTTTGAGGTTTCGGCCCAATGATATTTTTTTGGTAGAGGGGGAGTATTTCAACAAGTATATTTTTTGATCTATCAAAAAGTCTAACCCTCAAAGTTTCGGCAGTATCGCTTTTTTGTAGTTCATCTTTAAATGAAGTTATGATTGGCCCTCCATCCATTTTATCGGTTAATTTTATAATAGTAGCCCCCACGCTTTGGGGTTCCTCGATGATATTTTGCTGGACAGGGGAAGCACCTCTGAATTTGGGCAATAAGGACGGGTGAATATTTAAGATTCCAAGGGGAAATTTGTTTAGAATTTTATTAGGTATTATTTTTCCATATGAGGCCAGTATTCCTATATCTGCAGGAGGAATTTCGTCAAAATTAAAGTGAATCGGAATATTTTTCTGGTGAGCATACTTATCAACTGCTGAGAATGTTTTTATTTTTTTCCTGCCAGCTATCTTGGGAGATTTTGTCACAACTGCAACTATTTCATGATATTTTTTTAGTTCCTTGAGGATGGGAACTACATATTGGGGGGTTCCAAAAAAAACTATTTTCATACTATTGTAACTTCTTCCCACTCTTCATTTTTATCAATTCTGTAAAGTTTCTTTTTTTGCTCTATAAGTTTGTCCACAAACAATATTCCATCTAAATGATCTACCTCATGCAATATTATTTGTGCGTGAAAATCTTCAAATATTTCAATCATATCTTCACCTTTTTCGCTTAAGTATTTAAGAGTTACCCTGTTTGCTCTTTTAAGTGGTCCGTAGTAGCTAGGTAGAGATAAACACCCTTCTAATATTTCATGCTCATGGTCGTGTGCTTTGATGGTCTTTTTCTTTGTCTTTGTTTTTTCAACTTTAATTATTTGTGGATTTATGACAAGCCTGGAAAAACCTTCGAAATCAACCCAAAACATTCTAATATTTTTGCCTATCTGTGGGGCAGCTAAACCGACTCCGGCAGGCTCTTTTTGAGCTTTTAGTGTGTCTTTAAGGTCAGTGATTATTGTTTTTATTTTTTTGTCAACAGACCCAACGGGTTTTGAAATTTGTCTCAATTTTTTGTCTGTAGAAGGCACAATTTTTTTAACCATGGTCTAATTATACAGTTTTTCGGTTAATTTAGCTCTTGGAGGTATTTTTTAGTAAGTTCGTCTTTAGGGTCAATGTTGTTTAAAATATACTCAAATTGTTCTCTTGCCTTTTGGGGCATTTCAAAATCTTTGTAAGTTAGTCCCAATGCAAACCTGCCCTCTTTATAATTTGGTTTTAATAAAACTGTTTTCTCTAAAGTGTTTAACCCCTTTTGATTTTGCCCAGTTTTAAGATACATTAGACCTAATTGATAATGTAGTTTTGGATCTGTTGGTGAAATTACTATTGCAGATTCAATAACTGAAATGGATGTATTAAGATAATTACGGTCGAATTGGGAAAGTTTTGCCAAAACCCCAGAGTATACTTTTTTGACATTAATATTATATGGGGCCATTGTGTATGCTTTTTGGGACATTTCAATTGAAGAACCAACATCTTTTGTGGCTTTTTCAATATTGTCACTTTGTGCTGACATTAGTGCAACTTCAGCAAAACTCATTGAAAGCTCAGTTAAAAATATTGGTTCTTTTGGATTTAGTGTTATTGCCTTCTGTAGTAGTTCAGATGCCTTGGTGAAATTTCCTGATTTATTGAGGAGTTTGGCTTTATTGTAGAAAAGATCTGCATACCAGTATTTTCCGACCATAAATAGAAAGGTAATTGAAACAATGATTGTTGTGAATAATGCTAGTTTTTGGCCTGTGTTTAGTTTTTGTTTCTCACCGCTTTTTTTAGTGTCTTGAGCGGTTGATACAGTCGCCATAGCTGGTAATAAAAAGGTAAGTAGCGACACTGGAACAACTGAGAATCCAAAAAAATTTGTTGCTAGTATGGAAAGGTAACCGGCCAAATATTCATATTTTTTTGTTTTGTATATTAGTATGAAAGAAGTGGCAATAAGAACCATATAAGATAGAAATCCAAAAGTTCCTGTAGTTGCTAGATAGTTTAGGTATTCATTGTGTGCTTTGTTGTAAATAAAGTCCCATTCAGAAACCAGGTTGTGGGCAAGCGGCTTGTGCATTGGATACGCAAACGCGAATGTTTCAACTCCTGTTCCTAGAATTGGGTATCTTTTCCAAGTTTCAATGGCTCCAGTCCATACATTCTTTCTTATTTCACCTGACTCTGTTCCACCAGTTTCCAGAGCTGGTCCAGTTTGCGGTACAGGAGCATTGTTTGTTTTAGGCAGCTTCGTTGTAAAAAACACAAGCAAAAATAATGAGTTTAGGATTACAAATATTTTAAGCAGTCTTCTTTTGTGTTTTGTTTTTGAAAAGTTGTAGGTTTTAAAGTAAAGACTCCAAAATACTATTGTGGAAACCCCGAATCCTAAAAGTCCTGAACGAGATTTTGTAAAAAGAAGTGTTGTAAAAAACACAACAGAGATAATTGTCCAGACAATCCTCCTGTTTGTACTGGTGTTTTGATCAACAATAATTACCCATGTAAGTGGCATTGTTAAACTTAGAAATGCAGCAAGCCAGTTTGGTTGACCGAATGTGGAATATACTCTGGAGGCTACATCCTGAACCCAACAGTCAGTGCTCCATCCAAGCCCCATAACCCCACAAGTTATGCCTATATGGAAATGCTCCAAAATTGCCAAAATTGAGGACAGTAGTAATCCAGATATCAAATACCAAACAATCTTTTTAATTTGATCTTTTTTAACGTTTGAAACAAATGCCCAATAAAGTAGGGAATAACAAATTTGTGAAATTAGTCCACCATTAAATCTAGAGTAGTATCCCAGCAGTGAAGTATTTGAATCCAGTGAAAAGATGGTACTAAGTATCAGGGCTGATAGATACAGAACAACTGGGATGTCTAGTATTGTGTGACGAAATATAAGTTTTTTGGCTTTTATTGAATTTACAACCCAAGACGTTCCAATTAAAATTGTAAAGATATATAAAGTAATTATTTTATTGAACTCAAAAAGTTCAGAAGTGTTTTTAAAAAAAACCAGAGGTATTAAAAACAATAAAATTTTAAATAAATTTGAAATCATATACTACTTGCTAAGTATAACCATAGCTGATATACAAAAGCCATGAGAAAAGTGAATTTATTTAAGTACAAAAAATTCAATAAACTACCCAATCCTGTCAATTTTTTACTAGGATTATTTTCATCCGACCTGGGGATTGATTTAGGAACTGCAAATACTTTGGTTTTCATATTGGGTAAAGGAATAGCTATCAGAGAGCCTTCGGTTGTTGCTAGAAATAAAAAAACAAAAGAAGTATTGGCAATTGGTCTTTCTGCTAAAAAAATGACAGGAAGGGCTCCTGGTGCCATCGAGGTTATTAGACCTTTAAAAGACGGAGTTATCGCAGATTTTGATGCTGCAGAGGCAATGCTTAACCATTACATAAAAAAAGTTCACACGCCAACCAGTAATATTCCAATGATTCCAAGACCTCGTGTGGTTATTGGTATTCCTTCTGGTGTTACTGAGGTAGAAAGAAGGGCTGTGGCAGACGCAGCAATTGAGGCAGGTGCCAGAAAGGCTGATCTTGTTGAGGAACCAATGGCGGCAGCGATTGGAGCTGGTCTTAAAGTTGATGGTCCTGAGGGTATGTTTATAGTTGACATTGGAGGTGGAACCAGTGAAATTGCACTAATTTCACTGGGAGGTATAGTTTTGGGTAAATCGCTTCGTATTGCAGGCGATGAGATGGACGAAGCAATCATTAATTTTGTAAAATTAAAGTATTCACTTCTTCTTGGTCAACCAACAGCAGAAGAAGTGAAAATCAAAATTGGCTCTGCTTCTAAATTCAAAAAAAGCAAATCAGCAACAGTTCGAGGAAGGGACTTGGAAAGTGGTTTACCTAGATCAATTAAGCTAACCAGTGGCGAAGTTAGAGAAGCACTATCCCCAATCATTAATGAAATTATTTCTGGCATAAGCCAAACTTTAGAAGAAACACCCCCTGAACTTGTTTCAGATATTATGAAAAATGGAATATATATGGCAGGTGGAGGGGCCTTGATTTACGGGATAGATAAAGCAGTTGGGGATGCTACCAATATGCCGGTAACAATTGCCGATGATCCACTAACTTGTGTTGCAAGAGGGTGTGGAAAACTATTAGAGGACCCAGGGCTTCTGTCTAAAATTAAAGTGGCTAAGGGGATGTGATTTCTTTTGATTTTAGTTTCATAATTTTTCAAGTTTATGATAATCTGCAAGAGTAATGCAAAATCTTTCAAGTGTAAAAAATGACAGTTGGCTGGGATGGTTTTTGAGAGGGGTTTTAATTCTTGGAACCCTCTTTTTGTTTGTTCGTCTTTTTGAGCTGCAAATTATAAAGGGAGATTATTTTAGAAAACTGGCAGAAGGCAATAGAATTAAAAAAATAGTTATCCCCGCCGCTAGGGGCAAGATATTATCTCGTAGTGGTGAGGTTTTAACCGGCATCGATTTTGCCCATATAACAGGGTATTTGGCAGAAACCACAGAGGGAGAGGTTGGAGTAATTGATCCAAAATGCCCCCACAAAGGTCCATACCAATTAGGTCAAATTGTAGGTCGTGGTGGACTGCAAGAATATTATAATTGCACCCTAACTGGTATTGATGGAGAAGAGTTGTGGGAAGTTGATAGCATGGGAGAGAAATTGCGATTCTTGGGTAGTCGTGATCCTGTCGCTGGAGAGAATTTAAAAACCACAATTGATTTGGAGCTACAAAGACAAATTGCAAAAAGTATGGATGAAAAGCCTGGTGCGGTTGTGGCAACAGATCTTGGTGGAGAAGTAATGGCCATCTATTCATATCCTTCTTTTGATCCCAAAAACATAGTACCCTCTTTAAAAGACGAGGATTTACCACTTTTTAACCGTGCTCTGGGTGGAATATACCACCCAGGTTCTATCTTTAAGCCTTTGATTGCAATTTCAGCGCTTGAGGAGGGTAAAATTGATAAAGACTTCAAATATACAGACAGTGGTGTCTTAACAGTAAAAACACTATATGGATCATATAGTTATGCAAACTGGTATTTTACTCAATATGGAGGAGTGGAAGGTGAAATTGATTTAACTAAAGCACTAGCCCGCTCAACCGATACTTTTTTTTACAAAATTGGTGAATTTGTTGGAATAAATAACCTGCTTGAATGGATGAAAAAGTTTGGGTTAACAAAACTTACAAACATTGATCTTCCTGGAGAAATTCTTTCTCTTGTCCCTTCACCTGATTGGAAATTAAAAGTAAAGGGAGAAAAATGGTTTCTGGGTAACACTTACCATTTTTCAATAGGTCAGGGAGATTTGGCATTAACTCCAATTGGAATTCACAGAGCAAATTTAGTAGTTGCAAATGGTGGTCAACTTTGTGATCTAAAGCTGGCAGATGAGCCAAAATGCAAAAGATTGGGCATAAAAAAAGAAAATATTGCATTGGTGCAAAGTGGAATGAATAAAGTGTGTGAGACTGGAGGAACCGGGTATACTTTTTTTGATTTTGGGCAGAAACATAATGGCCTGCAAGTTTCTTGCAAAACTGGAACAGCTGAGACCAATGATGATGAAAAAACACATGCATGGTTTACTGTGTTTGTCCAACAGAGCCAGACGGTAAAGAAAGAAATAATGTTGACTGTGCTAGTTGAAAAATCAGGGGAAGGCTCAAAAGTTGCGGGACCAGTTGCAAGAGAAATACTAGACTTCTATTATGAAGACCAAAAAACCACTCAGCCTACACCTGTCGTCGAGAAAGATTTAAACAATGAGTAATCTACAACAGAAGGACGAATTATATGTACTAGGTGAAATGCTAGACCGGGACAAAAAGGCAGTTGCTGTTGTAGGGTCTCGTCTTATTACTCCAAGAGGAAGAAGGCTCACTACACTTTTTACAGAGGCACTAGTGGAGGCAGGTTACACAATTGTTTCAGGGCTTGCTCGTGGCGTGGACAGTGTTGCACACACTACTGCTTTGGAGAAAAAAGGAAGAACAATTGCAGTACTGGGATCTGGCATCGATGTGATTTATCCTCCAGAGAATAAAGCTTTAGCAGAGCGTATTACTAAAAATGGAGCGTTAGTGTCGCCTTTCCCAAAAGGAACTCCACCAAGACCAGAAAACTTTTTGGCAAGAAACAAAATTGTTGTTATGCTTTCTGTTGCAGTTTTAGTGGTTGAAGGAAAAAGAAGGTCAGGTACTCTTTCAACTGCAAGCCATGCTGCAAATGAAGGAGTGGAGGTGTATGCAATCCCGGGGTCAGAAGCTACTGACTGGCTTATTAATCAAGGAGTTAATTCTGTGGCAACTCCAGAAAAATTAGTTGAAAGTTTGTAATAGGTATTTTTGCCTTTTGCGTGTCTTTTGATTATTCTAAGTTTTATAAGCTTCCCAAAATCCAAAATTCTTGTAGCCTTTGCTCTGTCCGTTAGCCTTCTATAGTCACTGTTTTTAATGGCTCCGTATTTTTCTATATATTTTATGATGCTCTTCAAGTGTGGTTTAAGTTGAGTGTTTGGATTTTTTTGTAATTTATTTTTGTTTATATTCTTTTCAACTCTAAGTAATTCATCAATGATTCCATCAGTAAAATATTCAAGCCATTTTGTGAAATCAACTGTATTTACTATTTCATAATAATTGCCAAATACTCCAACATTCTCAAAATATTTGGTCACATTTTGATTATAAAAGTTTTCAAATCCGAAAATATTGAAAGTATTTAGCCCCATTTTGGCTAATAGAAAGGTTGTAATTAGTCTTGTTGTTCTTCCGTTTCCGTCTGCAAAGGGGTGAATGATTACAAATTGTTTATGAAAAATTCCTGCTAAAATCAACGGGTCGATTAGTTTTTCATTTTTGTCAATAAAGTCAATTAATTTGACAACAAGACCATTGCAATCTTTCGCATCAGGAGGTAAATAGACTATTTTTTGCTCTTTTGGGTTATTGATAACAATTGGCACATTTCTTATTTTTCCAGATTGATGTTTAGGAAGCAAACTCTCAGTGACTCGTTTTTGTGTATCTAAAATTAACTCGAGACTTAATTTTACCTTTTTTCTTTTGGTTAGTTTTTCAAGTTCTATTAAAGATTTGTTGTAATTGGACACCTCTTGCTCACTGTCACGCATGTCCGAGGGTTTATTTTTTAGAATTTTTTTAACCTCTGTTAGAGGTAGGGGGTTACCTTCAATACTTGTAGATGCAAAGGAAGAAATTTCTCTTGCAGAAAGTTTCATTCTTACTAGAACTGGTTTTGAGAGTTTTTGTGAATTGAGGTTAATTATCAATGAATTTATCCTTTTTATGTTTGATAAAAGCTTGTTTGTAATAGAGAAATTATAATTTGTCATTAGTCTAATATTAGTCGAATAATAGTCGAATGTCAAGTGGAATTGCTTGACATGGAGTGTAAGATAGGTTGTTATTATTATACACATGAAATTAATAATCGTCGAATCACCAACAAAAGCTACTACCTTAAATAAATTTTTGGGGTCAGGGTATGATGTGGATTCTACAAAGGGCCATATTAAAGACCTTCCCAAAAGCAAACTAAGTGTAGATGTGGAGCATGACTTTAAACCCAATTATGAAGTAGTAGAAAAACAATCTGCGATAATTAAAAATTTGCAAAAGAAAGCAAAAGAAGCAGAAGGGATTTTCATTGCAACTGACCCTGATCGTGAAGGAGAAGCAATCGCACAACATGTATATGAGATATTGACGGAAGGAAAGAAAGATAAAATTAAGCCGGATACTATAAAAAGAATTACCTTTCATGAAATAACACAATCTGCAGTTGAGGATGCTATTGAAAAGTCGGGTAGTGTAGATATTAATCTTGTTAATGCTCAAATTGCTAGAAGAGTACTGGATAGATTAGTGGGTTATACCCTTTCTCCGGTTTTATGGAGAAAAGTGAGAAGAGGCCTTTCTGCAGGAAGAGTTCAGTCTGTTGCAGTTAGACTTATTGTTGAAAAAGAAGAAGAGATTAAAAAGTTTAAAGCAGAAGAGTACTGGCAAATTTTTTCAGAATTGAAGGGCAATAAAAATCAATTTGTAACTGAACTGGTTAAAATTGATGGCATTAAGGCTGTTGTAAAAAACAAAAAAAATGTAGACGAAATTGTTGCTGATCTAAAAACTGCAAAATATATAGTAGCGGACATTAGAAAAAAGGAAGTTAGCAAAAAACCTTATTCACCTTTCACAACTTCAACACTAACTCAAACCTCGGCAAGATTTTTTTCCTGGTCAGCTAAAAAAACAATGAGAATGGCACAAGGGCTTTATGAAAAGGGATTAATTACCTACCATAGAACAGATTCACACAGCCTTGCAAAGTCAGCAGTAGACAGTGCAAGAGAGTTTATAAAGAAAGAGTACGGGAGTGATTATTTGCCAGAGGGTCCAGTTGTTTACAAAACAAAAAGTAAATCTGCACAAGAAGCGCATGAAGCCATAAGAGTAACAGACGTCAAGGTAAAAACAGATCAAGTTGAAGGCAGTTCTGATGAACAAAAGCTATATGATCTTATAAGAAGAAGGTTTTTGGCTTGTCAGATGAATCCTGCTAAATATAGTGAAACCAGTATTGATGTGAGTGCTGGAAAATACATATTAAGAGTAGGTGGACAAACAATGATCTTTGATGGGTGGAGAAAACTATTCCCAACTGATGGAGAAGCAGTTATGCTACCCGAAATAGAAAAAGGGGACAAACTAGATCTAATCAAAACTTGGGGTGATCAAAAGTTCACACAACCACCAGCAAGATTTAATGAAGCCTCACTCATAAAGATGTTGGAAAAACTAGGGATTGGAAGACCATCTACATATGCTCCTATCATTTCAACAATACAGGCTAGAAGTTACGTCGAAAAAAAGGATGCGCAGTTTTTACCGACAACAGTGGGGGTTGCTGTCACAAAATTTTTAATGGCCAATTTCATGGAAGAGTTGGAATACAACTTCACTGCAGAGATGGAAGATGATCTTGATAAAGTTGCAACAGGCAAGTTAGATTGGACAAAAATGATGGGGAAGTTCTGGGGTCCATTTGGAAAAAAAGCAGAAAGTGTTACTAAAAACGCAGAAAGAATAAAAATTGAAACTGAAAAACTAGGTAAAAAGTGTCCAGATTGTAAAGATGGTGAGTTGGTAATTAGAGTTGGAAGATTTGGCAAGTTTATAAGCTGTTCCACTTTCCCAGAATGCAAACACACTGAAAAATTCTTGGATAAAATTGACATGATTTGCCCTGATTGTAAAAAAGGAGAAGTGATAATCAAAAAAACAAGAATAGGAAGAAGTTTCTTTGGCTGTTCACTTTATCCTGATTGTGAATTTGCCTCATGGAAAAAACCAGTGGATGGAAAGTTTGATAAAAAGAATAACCAAAATAAGAATTTTGTGAAAAAACAAGAAACGAAAGAAAATGACGTGACCAAGGAAAAGTAATTAATACTTTTCAATTTTTTTGGACAAGAACTCTAGTTTTATTTTAGCCTTTTTTAACATTGCTTCTGACTCAGCTCCGGCGTGATATTTATTTCTTGCCAACACCCTTTTTACACCTGAGTTTATGAGGAGCATTGCACAAGTTCTACAAGGGGTCATGTTTACATACACAGTAGATCCTTCTATAGAAACTCCCCTTTTTGCGGCTTGGCAAATTGCATTTTGTTCTGCGTGTACAGTCCTCATACAATGATCAGTTGTAGACCCATCTTCGTGGGTAAGCTTTTTCATCTGATGTCCCACATCATCACAGTGTGGTAATCCTGCAGGGGAACCAACATAACCTGTAACTAATACTTGTCTGTCTTTTACAAAAACACAACTTGCTCTTCCTCTGTCACAAGATGCTCTCTTGGAAGTAGCATCCATTATTTGCATAAAATACTCATCCCACGAAGGCTTTTTGTGTTTATTTTTAGATAATATTTTTGATGGTTTTTTCGACTTGCTCATGTAAATCTACAATTTTTTTATTGTTTGTAAATATATAATCTGCTAAAGATATGCATTTTGCAAGGTTCTGTTTTGCAGGATTTTGTGATTTCATCTCCCTTTTTTCATCCACGACAAATTTTTCAAAACTTACATGATCAGATTCAATTGCCCTCTTATTTATTCTTTTGTATCTTTTTTCAATATCTGCATCCACTGCAAATAACACAAATTCTCCCTTGCTCTTTAGTGAATAAATTTCAGCTGGAGTTCTAAGGCTTTCTATTATGAAATTTTTACCAGTTTTGATTGCGGTTTTGTAAATCTGCTCAATTAAGTAGCTTGGACCATGTTTTAAACGCAGATCATTTGCAACAACAACCATGTTATCTCTATTTATTTCAAGACCTCTTTTGACAATTTCTTTATTTATGAAATCTCGTACGGAGTAGTGGCCAAATTTTTTTTCGGTAACAAGATAGTCAACGACTGTTCCTTTTCCAGCACCCAAAGTTCCTGTAATTCCAATTACTAGCATTTATCGATTACAATATTGATTATGGTTAAAGTCAAGTTTCAAAAATTAAATAAAAATGCAAAGATCCCCTCGTTTGCACACATTGATGATGCAGGGTTTGACATATATACAAACAAAACCACTGTTGTAAAAAAACTAATTCCGACCATTGTATCTACTGGAATATCTTCTGAATTTCCGGTCGGGTACTTTGTATCATTTCGTGACAAATCAGGACTAGCTGCAAAACACGGTATTCATGTAATGGGTGGAGTAATTGATGCAGGTTACAGAGGTGAATGGGGAATAATACTAGTCAATCTTGGAAAAAAGGTTTATAAATTTGAAAAAGGAGACAAGGTAGCGCAGGCAATTGTTCACAAACTTGAAAGTGTAAAACTAACAATATCAAATTCTCTCTCCAAAACAAAAAGAGGAAAAGGCGGGTTTGGAAGTACTGGGAAAAAATAATTCCTCTTGACAGAAATACGGAATTACCGTAAAATAGAATTTATGCAAAATGTATTTGATGAACAAATAATTCAGCTTCAGCCCAGAGGTGTTTTTACTATTCCAAAAAAATTAAGAGAGGGTTTATTTGATGATATGGGAATTGCCAAGATAATGAGGTTGGGCAGAAAATTGGTAATAGAACCTGTGCGAACATTACCATATCAGGCTAGAAGTTACACAGACGATGAATTGGGAGATTTTTATAAATTAGATGACAAAGAGACAAAAAAACTTAGAGCCAAAGGTATTATTTAATGCTTCAGTTGTACTCTCTGGATTAAGATCTCCAAATGGTGGATCAGGTAAATTATTAGATTTTGTCGGAGAAAAGTTAATTAATGGACAAATAAGTGAAATTATTTTAGATGAGATATTAAAACATAGTCAGAAACTTGGGATACCAAAAACTACTGCACAAAAGAAATGTTTGAAATATTTTGAACCAATATTGTCTGAACCGGGTTTAAAAAAGGTAGATAAATATACAAAAAAAGTAATTGATGAGGGAGATGCTCATGTATTAGCTTCATATGAAGAAGGAAGTTGTAATTACTTGGTCACATTAGATAAAAAACATTTGTTATCACTTAAAGGAAAAATAAAAGGATTTAATATTTATACACCTGGGGAATTAATACAATTGTTAAAAATAAAGATATGAAAAAACTAACAACTTCAAATTCTCTCTCCAAAATAAAAAGAGGAAAAGGTGGGTTTGGAAGTACTGGTAAAAAGTAATTCCTCTTGACGGTTAGTGTTTAAATTGGTAAAAAACTCTCAGTGGAAAGACGAGTATTAACTGAACAAGAAGCTTGTCAGGATATTTTGAACCAATACCTAAGTTTAGGTGAAAAATTTCAAAATTTTCCAACGGTAACTTTAAGATTAAATTCTCACACTCCCGATGGTGAGGTAATACAGGCAGAGTCAGTGGGCGCCTCAACAGCATATCAGTGTTATGCGGGAGGTGTTGCAAGGATGGTTAACCGAGATGATAAAAGATCTTTAAATATCGCACGAGATACACTCAATGCAGGACACCACACAACTAGAATGCACACACACTACACTTGGAAGATTGTTGGAGCAACGAGGTCTGTTACACACGATGTTTTTCATGCAACCCCTTTTTACAATTCAGAACAACAAAGTCAAAGATATGTAGAGGCAAGGGAGGGATTTTTTTTAGTTCCGAATGAGCTAACATCAGAACAAACAAATATTTACAAAGAAGCCGCGGACTTTGCTAATGGGTCATACTTTAGGCTGTTGGGAGATTTAAAACCTTTGGTAGAAGAAAGAGTAAGGGCCATGAATCCAGAAGGTGGATGGAAAGTGGAAGGAACAAGATATAGACTTGGGGGCAAAATTGACAAACTAAGCCAAGAGATAGCAAGGTATGTTTTACCTTTAGCCCAGCATACTACATATGACCACACCCTAAACGAACTTCAATTATTAAGGCTTTTTCAAGCGAGTAACATGGAAGGATTTACTAATGAGGCGAAATATTTAATAGCATCGATGATTGGTGAGGTTTCTAAGGTTGACCCATCAATTTTAAGAGAGTTGAGAACACCTGCAGATATTGATGAATCTGAAAATAAAGTAACTGACAAAATACAGATTGATAAATTGCTTGATGGAAAAATGTCTGCACTCCTTCAGTCTCCGGAAAATGTTGACAGAGAATTGTTAGGGAGGATGGCAAACAGTAGTTTGTTGGCAAATGTTTTTGATGTGGGTATGTTTGATCCACAAGTTTCAAGAATGAGAGAGTTTAATTTTGCTTTTGCAACAAAACTATCTCATGCAGGAGATTCACAAAGACAACGGCACAGAAGAACAGCCGCAGGGGTTATGCCTATTGGCCAAATTTATGACGGAGAGGCTGATTTTATAACACCCCTTGTCATCAAAGAAAATCTCCAAATAAATAGAAAATATGAAGAAATGGTGGTCAATATGTTTGAAAACGTCAAAAAGGCGCTAAATGCAGGTATCCCTAAAGAATTTGCATTACTTCTTTTACCTAACGCAATATCTGTTCGGACTATTGAGTCTGGAGATTTATTTGATTGGATACATAGATGGAAACAAAGACTTTGTTATCTAGCTCAAGAAGAAATATTTTTTGCTTCAGTGAATCAGGTGGAAGATGTGTTGAAAAAAATACCTGAACTTACTCCAGCTCTACAAGCTCCTTGTGGAATTCGGAAGATGCATGGAGTAAAACCAAGATGTCCAGAAGGCGAAAGATGGTGTGGAAAACCAGTTTTTAATTGGGAAATTGGAGAGTATTCTGAAAATAGACTAATATAATTTTTTTAAAATTTTAGTAACAAAAAAAGAAGGATTTGAAAATACTGGTAAAAGTTAATTGTCTACTTGCAATTTCTGTTTGAAAAGGTTATTTTTGTTTTTGCTCCTGCCCGAGTATATGGAAAGAAATTCTGGATATTTTATAACACTTGAAGGGGGGGAAGGTTGTGGTAAAACTTCTCACGTACCTGGCTTAGCTGATCGTCTTCGTGAAAGAGATTTGGTTGTTTTTCCAACTCGCGAACCAGGTGGAACGTCTATTGGTGAGCAGATAAGAGAGGTTCTACATAATATGAAAAATAAGGAAATGCATCCACGGACAGAAACTTTATTATTTCAAGCTGCCAGGGTACAATTTGTTGAAGAAGTCCTCAGACCAAAGATTGACTTGAGTGAGATTGTAATTTCAGACAGGTATGCTGATTCTACGCTAGCATATCAAGGATACGGGCATAGACAAGATGTTCAAGAACTTTTAGGGATTATTATTTATGCCACTGGTGGTTTAGTTCCAGATCTAACGGTTTTATTAGATGTAGATGTAGAAATTGGATTAGCCAGAAAACGGAGCTCAAGTGAATGGAACAGACTTGATGATTATCCCCCAGAATTTCACCACAGAGTTAATGAGGGGTATTTAGAAATGGCCAAAAAAGACCCAGATCGTTGGGTAGTCATAAATGCCAATGAAACAAAGGGTCGGGTGTTTGATAATTTGGTGGAAGTTGTCGAAACAAAACTAGAAAAAGCTGGAATTTTAAAAAGACAGAACTGACAACAAGGAGTGTAGTTGGTATAATTACACTCATGGATAAAGTACAAGAACTCATAGACCAAGAAAAACAACGACAACAAGACACTCTCTGTTTGATTCCTTCTGAAAACTACGCTTCAAATAAAGTTATGGATGCAGTTGGTTCAGTACTCATGAATAAATATTCAGAAGGGTACTCAAGTAAAAGATATTACCAAGGAAATGGTGTTGTGGATGAATTGGAAAGTTTAACAATTAAAAAAGCCAAAAAACTTTTTGGTGTAGAACATGTCAATGTGCAACCATATTCTGGATCTCCTGCAAACTCAGCCGTACTTTTTGGTTTGTTGGAACCAAATGACAAAATAATGGGATTATCCCTTTCTTCTGGTGGACATTTGACCCATGGTCATCCAAATATTACTTTTTCTGGTAAATTTTTTAAATCAGTTCAGTTTGGAACTGATGATGGTGGTGTAATTGATTATGGCGAAGTTGAAAAGCTAGCAAAAGAGGAAAAACCAAAACTTTTAATAATCGGAACTACTGCATATCCACTAATTTTAGATTGGAAGAGATTGGGTGAAATTGCTGACCTGGTTGGTGCATATTTGGTAGCTGATATTTCTCATGTTGCAGGTTTGGTTGTAGCTGGAGTGTATGAAACCCCAGTGAATGATGCTCATGTAATTACAACAACAACACACAAAACTCTCAGAGGACCCCGTGGAGCCATGATAATGGTTACAAAAAAGGGTCTAAAAAAAGATCCTGAAATTTCAAAGAAAATTGACAGGGCAGTTTTTCCTGGAATGCAAGGAGGACCACACAATAACACCACAGCAGGAATCTTGCAGGCTTTAATTGAAGCGGAAAGTGAGGATTTCAAAAAGTATGGGCAACAGGTAGTTTTTAGTGAAAAAGTTTTGGCAAAAGAACTGGTTGGTGGTGGTCTGACATTGGTTACAGGGGGAACCCAGTGTCATTTGATGGTAATTGATCTGCGACCCCAAAAACTTTCTGGTTCAACTGTATCAGAAGCTTTGGAAGAGGTTGGTATTATTGTCAATAAAAATGCGGTACCAAATGATAGTGCACCTCCTTTCAACCCGTCGGGTATTAGGATTGGCACACCAGCATTAACTACTCGAGGAATGGGGGAGATTGAAATGAAAAAAATTGCATCATGGATATTGCAAGTTGTGGAAGCAGTAAAACTTCGAGACAAAACAGAATTAACAAAAATAAAAAAAGAGGTTGGTGAAATGTGTAAAAAATTCCCTCTATAGACAATAATCAATGACAAATATATTTGATGGAAAAAAGTTCGCGAGAAAAAAAGAGCTAGATTTAGAAAAAAAAGTACAAAAACTTCGTTCAAAAAAAATATTTCCACACTTTGCCTCTATTTTGATAGGATCAGATACAGCAAGCCTAATGTATATAAATATGAAAAAGAAAAGGGGGGAAAAGATTGGTATTGAAATGAGTGTTCACAAGTTTCCAAAAGCGACCAAAAGTGAAGATATTGTTGAGTTAATTAAATTATTAAATGACGACAAACAAATTCATGGGATTATGATTCAACTTCCAATCCCATCACCTTTAGATAAACACACAGATGAATTTATTAAAATGATCGCTCCCAAAAAAGATGTGGATGGTCTTAAAGCTGATAGTTTATACATTCATCCAACCTCAAAAGCTATTTACGAAATATTGAAATTAGCCGAAAAAAAAGAAGAAAAAAGATTTGTTACTGTTGCAGTAGTTGGCGCAACTGGCATGGTAGGGAATTCTCTCTCAAAAGTTTTGGGAAATCATGGATACAATACTATAAAATGTAATAGCAAAACTACAAATTTAAAAGATAAAACAAAAGTTGCTGATGTTGTGATTAGTGCGACTGGAAAATCTGGTTTAATCACAAAAGACTATATCAAAAATGAAGCAGTAGTAATTGACGTTGGTTCACCACAAGGAGATGTGAATTTTGAAGATGTAAAAGACAAAGTATCGTTCATGACACCAGTGCCAAATGGTGTTGGACCTGTTACAATTAGTTGTCTACTTGAAAATGTTGTAAATGCAATTTAGAAATTACTAAAACTCAAATAAGTATGGGTAAGAGAATAACTTTTAAATGAGTAAAAGAAAAAAATCAATAACAAAACAAACTGTAGAAAGTTTTGTAAAAGACATAGCGTCAGGAAAGCCCACTCCAGGAGGTGGGGCAGTAGCAGCTTTCACCGGAGCCACAGCTGCAGCACTAGTTGAGATGGTGTGCACCTTAACTATTGGTAAAAAGGAATACGGTCGATTCGAAAACAAATTACAAAATATCCAAAAAAATTCTTTGGAATACAGAAAAAAACTACTGAAACTCGCGGATGACGATGTGGCTGCATTTACTTCAGTAATGGAAGGGTACAGAAGTGGAGACAAAGAAAAAATCAAAAGATCATTGAAAAGAGCAATGGAAGTATCCATGGAAGTTAAAAAGTTAGTTACTGAGTTGCAAAAAATGGCTATAACAGTATCTAAGTTTGGAAATAAAAATGCAATCAGTGACGCTAAAACTGCAATTTATCTTTGTGGAGCTTCTGGAAAGTCAGCCTGGGAGAATGTGAAGATAAATAAGCAAGCTCTAAAAAATCTGTAAACAGTATCAAACTCCTTTTTTCACCCACTCATCTCTTCTTATGGAATTTTGCAAATTATTGAGTCTGTATTCGTTGGCTTTCTTTGGATCGGTGTGTATATTGGCTATTGCTCTTGTGGTTTCTGTGAGGAGATTTAAATATTTACCAACTTTAATGTCGCCTTTTATGCCTTTTACTTCACCAATTGCGTTGCCCGGGTCAATATCAACTCCCATACGGAATAATTATAAAGACAACTTGTATTTTTTTCAACTTTTATGTAAAATACTTCTTAAAGCACGCAGATTTAGTTTCCTGGTACTTACAGAATCTGTGGAAGGACAAGGAAACAATTAATTTCAAATGTCTACTAAAAAAACAAAAGTTGTAAAAAAGATTGTTAAAAAATCTACTCCTAAAAAAGTGGTGAGCAAATCTGTTTCTAAAAAGACGGAAAAGAAGGTTGTTGTCAAAAAAGCTGTAAAGGCACCCAAACCTCCAAAAAAAACTTCAGAAGTTTCATTGGAGGCACTTCTTGAGTCAGGAGCTCATTTTGGTCATCAAGTAAGACGGTGGAATCCTAAAGTTAGAGATTATGTATATGGAGCTCAAGATGGGGTACACATTTTTGATCTTGTTAAAACCAAAGCTGCATTAGAAGAAGCTTTGAATGAAATTAAAAAAGCAAAGGCCTCTGGAAAGTCAATACTTCTTCTTGGCACTAAAAAACAAATAAAAGAAAAGGTTGCAGAAGTGGCAATATCAAGTGGTGTTTCATATGTAAATGAAAGATGGTTGGGGGGAACTATTACAAATTTCGATCAAATCAAAAAATCTATTGCCAAACTAGATGACTTAAAAACAAACATGGCAAGTGGGGGGTTTGCTAAATACACTAAAAAAGAAAGAGTATTGATAGAAAGAGAGATTGCAAGATTAGAGCGCTTCTTCGGAGGAATTTCAACTCTTAAAGAAAAACCAGACATGATAATTGTAGTTGACATCAGAAGAGAGGCTACTGCAATAAGAGAAGCTAAGAGGAAAGGTGTAGCAACTGTAGGAATAGTTGATACAAATGCAGATCCAGATGATGTAGATTTTCCAATTCCAATGAATGATGATGCAACAAAAGCACTAGTCTACGTCCTTGATCTTATTGGAGAAGTTTTGAAATAAATAAATATACAATAAAATAATATGGCAAAAATAGACACAAAACAAATCAAAAAGTTAAGAGAAGAAACTGGAGCCGGTGTTATGAGAGCAAAGGAAGTTTTAGTTGAAACTAAGGGTAATTACAAAAAAGCTGCAGATATATTAAAAAAAGAAGGATTTGAGAAAATGGCAAAGAGAGCGGGTCGAGAAACAACGGAGGGAAGAGTATTTACATATGAGCACCATACTGGAAAAGTTGGAGTATTAGTAGAACTTTTTAGTGAAACTGATTTTGTTGCAAAAAACAAACTTTTTCAAAATTTAGGCAAAGACATCGCCCTACAAGTTGCTTCAATGGGAGACAAAAAAGTTGAAAGCCAAGATTATATCAAAGACCCAAGCAAAAAAATCTCCGACGTAATCAAAGAAGTAATAATCAAAACTGGTGAGAATATTAAATTAGGTAAGGTTGTCAGAGTAGAGCTGGGAAAGTAACATGGCTGCAGTTGAAGCGAGAATAGTTGTATCTGACAGCACGGCAGAAGAAAAAATTACCAAAGAAGGTGCTAATTGGGTATTTGGATGTGATAACGACCCATATCCGTTGGTGGAGGGCCTTGCACGTACCAGTGGTACAGTTTATTGTAAAATTTTGGGGAAAAGATCATTTTTGATAAACGGAATATGTATAAAGAGTTCCTGTTCAAATCATTCTAGTAATAGTAGTATATAATTTGTTTACAGTTTGAAACAAAAAATGGATGAAACTTCACTAAATGCAAAATTTCAAAAAGTAGTTGACATCGTTTCAACAGACATTAGTTCTATCCGAACTGGTCGTGCAACACCGTCGTTGGTTGAAAATATTGTAATTCCTGCATATGGAGGAACACAGAATATGAAGGTTTTAGAAGTTGCTTCCATTACGACACCTGACCCAACCACACTAGTTATTTCTCCTTGGGACAAATCAATTATTGGAGACATTAAAAAAGGAATATTGGAAGCAAATGTGGGACTTAACCCAAACATTGATGGGGAAATAATCAGAATCACAGTTGCAAGCTTGACCACAGAAGACAGAGAAAAATATGTAAAACTACTTTCTCAAAAGATTGAAAGTGGAAAAGTAATGATGAGGCAAGTGCGTGGAGATCAAATGCAGTCTATAAAGAAAAGTTTTGAGGATAAAAGTATTACAGAAGATGAAAAGTTTGATCAAGAAAAAAGTTTGCAAGAAACAGTGGATAAATTTGTTAAAATTTTGGAAGAAAAAGGTGAAGCCAAAAAAACTGAACTACTCCAAATTTAAGCAAACTCAATTTCTGGTAAATGAAGATGTGTCTCTATTCTGCGAACCTTTTTGAGTGTTTTTATGTCTTCTTTATCAAGCGTATTTGAAACAATTTTGAGATATTTTTGTATTTTTTTTGTAACAATCTCTATATTTTTGAGCCTACTTTTTACTTCTCGCAATTCATTAGCAACACGCATACCAGCCATGGTTATGTCTCCACCTATTTCAGTTTTAATGTTTTCGTTATCTGTCCCAACTTCTTCTCGTATGATTTCTCGTAGTTTCTTCAAATCTACTTTAGTTAACATAACTTAATATTATATTGTGAACATTTTTTGTCAATTGGATTGATTGTTTTTTTCCCGTATACTCATTTCATATGTTTGGATCAATTGTAGTTTTTATTCTTCTTCTTTCAACTTTAATTTTGGTTCATGAACTAGGACACTTCTGGGTTGCAAAGAAAAATGGTATTTGGGTTGAAGAGTTTGGTTTTGGACTTCCACCCAGAATAATTGGTAAAAAAGTGGGGGATACTATCTATTCACTTAACCTACTACCCTTTGGTGGTTTTGTCAGGCTTCATGGAGAGTTAACCGCTGATGGA
Organism: Candidatus Microgenomates bacterium; assembly: GCA_016784385.1. GTDB lineage: Bacteria > Patescibacteriota > Microgenomatia > UBA8517 > UBA8517 > BS150m-G53. The sequence goes on from JADHUT010000001.1 coordinate 46,495, forward strand.
GTAACTAAACCCAAAAGGGCATTTATTAATAAATCAAAAAAAGTAAAAACTGCAGTAATAGTTGCTGGAGTCATAATGAATTTTTTGTTGGCAGTTGTTGCATTTGCGATTGTCTACTCAACAGCAGGAATTCCAAAAGAGACCAATAAAGTACAAGTAATGGACGTTAATCCTGGTTCACCTGCACAAGTGGCAGGACTAATCCAAGGTGATGTAATAACCAAAGTAAAAGACATAGAAATCAGCTCAACTACAGGCTTTATTAATGAAATAAATGCCAATTTGGGTAAAAGAACTGTCTTGGAAGTTGTTTCTGGGGAAGAGACCAAAAAAGTAACCATCAAACCAAGAGTGGACCACCCCGAGGATGAGGGGCCACTGGGAGTTGTTATCTCTTCAGTTGAAATTTACTACCCACCAGTATGGCAAAGACCTTTCTATGGAATATATTTTGGGTTTAAAGAAGCTCTCTTTTGGGGTGGAAATATCATTGTTGGTTTTTCCTCAATTTTTAAAGATTTGTTTTCAGGTCATGCCCCACAAGACATTGCAGGACCAGTTGGAATATTTGCAATTACCTCAGAAGCTGCAAAAACTGGCATTATGTCACTACTCAATCTGTTGGGGATCATCTCTGTTAACTTGGCAATTTTAAATATTATTCCATTCCCCGCACTTGATGGTGGAAGACTTTTGTTTATTTTGATTGAAGGAGTCGTTGGTAGGAAAGTACTACCAAAAGCGGAAGCAGTAATCCATGCTGTTGGAATGATCGTGTTGATAGGACTGTTGTTGGCAATTACGATTCATGACATTCAAAGATTGGTAGCTGCTGGTTCATTATCTGGATTTTTAGAATCTGTAATTAAATAGTACAATATCATTCATGGGTGATTTTACAAAGTTAACTTCAAAAACCAAAAATATTTCTAAGTGGTACTTGGAAGTAATAGATAGGGCGAAACTTGCAGATTATGGTCCTGCGAAGGGGACAATGATCATTAGACCTTACGGATATGCAATTTGGGAAAATGTGGTTAGTGCAATGGACAAAGAAATCAAAAGTTCTGGCGCTGTTAATGCATATTTTCCAATGTTTATACCAAACTCCCTTTTTTCAAAAGAAAAAGACCATGTAGCAGGCTTTGCCCCAGAAACTGCAGTAGTTACTCACGGTGGTGGTGAGGAACTTGCAGATCCTTTAGTAGTTAGACCAACTTCAGAAATGATTATGTATGACGCATATTCCAGATGGATTTCATCATGGCGAGATTTACCACTCGTTATTAATCAGTGGAACAACATTGTAAGGTGGGAAAAAAGAACCTATCCGTTTTTGAGAACAAGTGAGTTTTTATGGCAAGAAGGGCACGGGGCACATGCCACAAAGAAAGATAATTGGGAAAGAGTTATTTGGGGCATAAAAATGTATGAAAAAATATACAAGGAGTTTTTTGCACTTGATGGATTAATAGGAACAAAGAGTGAATCTGAAAAATTTGCAGGAGCCCAAGAGACTTTGCCTTATGAAATTTTAGTTGAAGGGGGCAAAGTCATCCAAAGTTGTACAAGTCATGACTTGGGACAAAACTTTAGTAAGGCTTTGGGAATTTCTTTCCAAGATAAAAATGGAAAAACAGAATATGTGTGGCAGAATTCCTGGGGTTTTTCAACAAGATCAATTGGTGCACTTGTAATGAGCCATGGAGATGATAAAGGACTAGTGCTTCCACCAAAACTTGCACCAGTAAAGGTAGTGATAATTCCTATATTGGGTAAAAAAGATACAGAAATACTTAAATATTGTGAAAAGATAAAAGGAAATATAGAAAAGTTGGATAGCGAATTTCCCGGGGGTGTTGAAATTTCAAGCGATAATGAAAAGAGTTTTGGACATAGAATTAGTGAATCAGAACTTCGTGGAATTCCAATTAAAATCACAGTTGGAACAAGGGAGTTGCAAGAAAACACTGTAAGTATTGGATTTAGATTAGATGGCATGAAACCAACTATTGCACGAGTTTCTGAGTTATCTGAAAAGACAGAAGAATATTTAGTAGATATCCAAGAAAGAATGTTTATAAACTCTGAAGAGTTTTTGAAAGAAAACACATTTGAAGTAAATGATTTTGAAAAATTCAAAAAAATTATGAAAACAACAAAGGGGCTTATCAAAGCATATTGGTGTGAAGAGAAAGATTGTGAGGAAAAAATAAAAGAGGAAACAAAAGCCACAACAAGATTAAAGAAATTAGATGTAAAAAAAGAAAGTGGGGAAAAATGTATTTATTGTAATAAAGTAGCTCATTATTTGTGGTACTTCGCCCAAGCCTACTAACATATTCTTGACAGATAATTGTACGTATGATAATCTGATTATAATATGCAATTATTACCTAACATAACGACTTCTACTGAAGTGCAAAGAAATTTTAAAAAAGTAGCTAAAAGGGCCAAGTCTATAGATGACGCCTTAATTATTTTTGCTAATAATAAACCCGATCTCATCATTGCAGACTATCGTTGGTATGCACATATTGTAGGCCAGGGAATGACTAAAAAAAGAAATAAATCTGGAATAGATGCAATTTTTGGAACTTGGAGTAAAAAAGAAGCGAATGAGTTTAACAAATATATTGATGAAGCTTTCGAACAAATTAACCCAGAGGATTGGAAATGACGAGAATTATTCTTGACACTAATGCATATAGTGAATTATGTAAAGGGAATTCCTTTGTAAAAAAAATATTCAAAAAGGCAAATACAGTATACATTCCGGCAGTTGTGCTTGGAGAACTGTTTTACGGATTCAAACGGGGTAACAAGGAAAACGATAATTTAAATTTACTAAAAATGTTTTTAGATCAAAAAGGCCTAAAGATTGTTAATATAGATGGGAAAACTGCAAGTATATATGCAGAGATAAAATTGGAGTTGACTAAAAATGGTACACCTATTTCAGAAAATGATATTTGGATTGCTGCAAGTGCTATTGAAACTGGTTCAACCGTAATTACTTACGACAAGCACTTTTTAAAAATTCCTAAAATTAAAGTTTGGAAAAATTTGAAGAAATAAATTATAATTTAATACCTCATCTGTTTGACTCTTCTTAAATCCTCTACCACTAGTTTGATATTGTCTTTTCGTCCAGGTTCTTTTGTCTTGTGCTCTGTAAGCTCTTTTCTTGTTAGATCAGTGTAGTGTACAGAATCCATTAAAGAGTATCCTCTTGTTAAAAACTTTTTTAAAAATTATACTGTTTTTAAAGTATGAAAGACTGTATTTTTTGTAAAATAGTGGAGGGAGTAAACCCTGCTAAAAAGGTATATGAAGATGATGACGTTTTGGTATTTGAAAACATCAATCCCGTTGCAGAAATTCATTTATTGGTTTGCCCTAAAAAACATATTGAATCTTTTTTGAAAATTGATGAAAGTTTTAGTTTGACCCCGATGGTTGAAGCTACTCAAAAAATAATTTCGGAAAAAAATATTCAAGAAGGTTATAAACTTGTGTTTAATGGAGGCAAATACCAAACTGTTCCACATTTACACTGGCATTTGTTAGCAGGAAAATTGGAAGACAATGAAGACGTTTTAAATAAAACATGATTGCAAATACACTACAAAAACAAATTGGAGATGCAATGAAAGCTCGTGATAGCGTAAGGGTTTCCACTCTAAAAATGCTTTCAACCGCTTTTGCATATGAAAAAATTGAGGTTAAAAGGGATTTAACAGATGAAGAAGAATTGGTAATCATTGCCAAAGAAGCAAAAAAAAGGACGGAAGCTGTTGAAATGTATAAAAAAGCTGGAGCAGTTGACAAGGTTGAACAAGAAACTGCTGAACTTAAAATTTTAAATGAATATTTACCAGAACAAATGAGCGATACCGACCTTGAAAAATTAGTTGACGGGGCTATTTCCAAACTTAACCCAACAGGAATGTCTGACATGGGGAAAGTAATAGGAATGGTAAAGGCAAGTGCTGGAGCAACAGCAGAAGGGAGCAAAATTGCGAACATGGTTCGCGAGAAGTTGTCTTGATGGTTACTGTATATGTTTCGAAACAAAATCCATATCCAGTAAGTGCTGTAAAAATCAAAAAGTTTATACAAAATTTTTTCCAAAAAGAAGGCATTGTTTCTGATTCTTTTGTATCAGTTGCGTTAGTTGGAAAAGAAAAAATGAAATCTTTGGCTAAGAAGTATTATCCAACCGACAATAAAGTACACAATGTGTTTTCTTTTGTTGAGAGTGAAAGTGTGGGGTTTGTTAATCCTAAGGGAGTTGGAATTAACTTGGGAGAAATTGTAATTTGCTATCCAGTCGCAGTGACTGAAGCTTCAAAAGAAGGGATACTGGTAGAAGAAAGAGTATTGGAATTATTAGGGCATGCTGGTGAACATTTATTAGGGAGGCACCATAAATGACATTTTATTTAGAATATAGACCAAAAAATATTGATGAATTGGATATTACTTCTGTCCGTGAGTCTTTAGGAAAAATTATTAAGTCTGGCCATATTCCACATGCTTTTTTGTTTGCAGGACCCAAAGGAACTGGGAAAACTTCTGCAGCAAGGATACTAGCAAAAGTAATAAATTGTGAAGCTAAATTGAAAATTGACAAAAAACCATGCAACAAATGCGGGCAATGTAAATCAATTACCAGTGGGACAAATATCGATGTATTGGAAATGGACGCAGCCAGTAATCGTGGGATTGATGACATTAGAGCACTACGAGATGTGGTAAAACTCTCACCCGCTTCAGCTCTTGCTAAGGTATACATAATTGATGAAGCCCACATGTTAACAACTGAAGCGTGTAATGCGCTTCTAAAGACGCTGGAAGAACCACCAGAACATGTATATTTCATTTTGGCAACTACAAATCCGGAGAAACTAATAGAAACAATTAGAAGTAGAACTACATTAATTTCTTTCCAAAAAGCTACTAATGAAGAAATAATCAGATCCTTAAAAAGGATAGTGAGAGCTGAAAAAATTAAAATAATAGACAAAAACCTAGATAGTATTGTAAAAATATCCAAAGGATCATTTAGAGATGCAGTTAAACTTTTGGAAAGGGTAGTTTCAGAAGGACTAGGATTTTTGAAAGCCGAGAGTGTTAATCTGAAAAGTTTGCTGGAAGCTATTGAAAGCAGAGATATAAAAAAGATACTTTCGGAGATTTCTTCAAATGTGCAAAACGGAGTTTTGGTTAGTAATTTAATGGAAAGCATCCTTGATGAGTTGAGATCTGATTTGTTGGCAACTGTTGGAATAGGAGAGAAAAACACCAATCTTTCAAAAACTGATCTTTTGGAGCTTATCAGATTATTAATTCAGGCTCACGACGAAATAAAAATTTCCCCCATAGAGCAACTACCACTGGAGCTGGTATTTGTCAGATGGGTAGGTGGTATGGAAGAGGAAGAAGAGGAGGAGGAAGAAGTAGTGGAAAATCAGAATATGGAAGAAGGAGAAGTTGGAGATGAAATAGAAATAGGAAAAGATACAGAAGTAAAAAAATTAGATGAAACTACCTGGAAGAAGTTTTTAGCAGCAGTAAAACCAGTCAATGCTTCAATAGAGGCACTTCTTCGATCTTCTAAATTAATTGGATTTGAGGGAGATGATTTGTGTCTTGGTGTATATTACAAATTTCACAAAGAAAAACTGGAAGAGTTAAAGACTAAAAAGATTCTGGAAGACATTGCAACACAAATACTTCATAGAAAAATTTGCCTTAGATACAATCTTTCAGATCAACCAGAAAAGACCACAGAAGCCGTCACTGAAACTGTGGTGTTGACTGAGGGTGAAGATGAAGATATCATAAAGGCTGCTGAGGACATCTTTAGCTAAAATCAAAAAACATGTTTAACAAAATGAAACAGGTTGGAGAGCTTAACAAAATGAGGCAAGAGGCCAAAGCACTTCAGAAAGAATTAGAAAAAATTGTCACCACTTTAGACAAAAATGAATGGGTTGTTTCAGTGGCGGGGGATCAAAAAATTAGATATATCAAAAAGGACGGGGAAGATCTTGAAGATTTGACAGACTTAATAAACCAAGCCATGAAAAAAGTCCAAAAGGAATCTGCAAAAAAGATGATGGAAATGGGTGGTGGACTTAGCGGTCTCTTGGGTGGAATGGGGAAGTAACACCAATGCGTATAGCAAAACCTCTTGCGTCTCTTATAGAATCGTTTGAAAGCCTTCCTGGTATTGGACCCAAGTCAGCGCAACGCCTTGCATATTATCTTCTTCATGTGCCCCAAACCTACTTGGATGATTTTTCAGAAAATTTAGTGAGACTGAAAAAAGATACAGTTCTTTGCAAAGTTTGTAAAAATGTATCAGAGACAGATCCGTGCCCTATTTGTGAAGATTCGGGCAGAGACATGTCAGTTTTATTAGTTGTTGAGCAACCACTAGATTTGATTGCTTTTGAGAGATCTGGAAAATTTAGAGGAGTTTATCATGTGCTACACGGTGCCATTAACCCATTAGATAACATAGGTCCTGATGAAATTTTTGTTGACGATCTATTTAAAAGACTTGGTGAGAAAAGTGGTATAGAAGAGGTAATAGTTGCCACAAATCCAACAATGGAGGGGGAAGCAACTGCAATGTACATAAACAAAAAAATTACAGAATCAAACAAAAAAAATAGAATAACCGGCAAAGCCGTAAAAGTTACAAGACTTGGTATGGGAATACCAACAGGAGCTGATTTAGAGTATGCTGATGATACAACGCTAACTCAAGCCTTGGAGGGAAGAAGAGAATTGTAAAACAACATGAACACTACTGCCCAAATAAAACAAACATCAAAACCAATTTCTCAATTTAAAAAGTCTGTACAACAAATGGCCCAAGAGCCATTGGAAATTTTAAAAACTGCACAGTCACAAGTATCTGGGAAAGAAGTGGGGTCTTCAGTCGATGAAATTGGTGTACCACAAGCCAATGAAGGTACAACTTCACAGCAAACAGAACAAAGAAAAACAGATGTAGCAATTAGTGATAATAGAAATTTAGAAAGTTTGCAAAATGAAATGAGGGAGATAAGAAGGCAAAAACTTTTCAACTCATTGCTTGCCAGAATTCAGGGTGGAGAAGATGTTCCAGTAGAAGAGTTCCAAGAACTATCACACGAACAAAGAGATGTTTTAAAAGCACAACTAGAGGCTTACAAAAAACGAAGTGCCCAACAGTCTATTCAAAAACCTCTGGTTGAACCATCTACTAAAAGAGGCAGGGGGTTGGCAGGTTTTGGAAAAAGAAAAACGATGGCAGAAAAACAACAAACCAGGGTTGAAATGCCTCTTCCCCCTTCAGGGTAGTTGAGAATAATCGTCTGGAAATGTAGTATATAGCCATGGGTTTAAAACTATACAATTCTCTTTCAAAAAAAACAGAAGAGTTTACTCCTATTAAAAAAGGTAAGGTGGGTATTTATTCATGCGGACCAACAGTATATTGGAATCAACATATCGGCCATATGTATGCATATGCTAATTGGGATGTGTTGGTCAGATTTTTAAGATATTCAGGATTTGATGTGAAGTGGGTTATGAATATAACAGATGTGGGTCATATGACTTCTGACGAAGACATTGGCGAAGACAAAATGGAAAAAGGAGCTAAGAGGGAGGGAGTTTCTGTTTGGGATATTGCAGAAAAGTATATAGAGCAGTTTAAAGATTCAATGAAGCTACTGGGGATTTCTTTTCCAGATGTATTGTGCCGAGCAACAGAAAACATAGAAGAGCAAATTGCTCTCAACAGCTTAATCGAAAAAAATGGTTATTCATATTTAACCAAGAAAGGTTTAGTTTTTGACACTGGCAAGTTTGCCGACTATGCAAAGTTTGCAAACTTAAATCTTGATGAAATGAAAAGCCGGGATGATGTGGAAAAGTATCAAGACAAAAAAAAGGCTTGGGATTTCTTTCTTTGGGCCATTAACCCAAAACACGCCATGTTGTGGGAAAGCCCTTGGGGAGAAGGGTATCCTGGTTGGCATATTGAATGTACTGCCATGTCTACTAAATATTTAGGCAAGAAGTTTGACATCCATACCGGCGGGATGGAACACATTGGAGTACACCACACCAATGAAATTGCCCAAGGATTCGCCGTTTTCGGGGACATGACAGCCAACTATTGGCTTCATAACTCATGGCTTACCAGCTCTGGTGGAACTAAAATGAGCAAAAGCCTTGGAAACTTTGTAACTGCGCAGGAACTGGTGGAAAAAGGATATGACCCGTTGTCTATGAGATATTTAATTCTCACGTCACACTATCGAAAGGGCCTGAGTTTTTCGTGGGAAGCTCTTGATTCAGCCCAAAGTGGCCTTTTTAATTTAAGGAGTCTTTTGAAAAGCGCTAAAAACCAAAAGTCACGAAACACTCTTTCTGATGAAAAACTGAAAAAGGTTGATGAGTATAGAAAAAGATTCGTGGACTCATTAAACAATGATCTAAACACACCTCAAGCCCTGGCTGTTTTGTGGGAAGTTGTCAAAAGTAGTATTCCTTCGGTTGATAAATATGAGTTGGCTATGAGTTTTGACGAAGTTTTAGGTTTAAAGTTAGACCAGGTTGGAACTACAAATAAACTCAGTGGTAAAAAACAACCAACCAAAAACAAAGACATAGAAAAACTTCTTAAAGAAAGAGAGAAACTAAGAGAGAGTGGAGATTACAAAAAAGCAGACGAAATAAGAGATAAGTTAGTAATATTGGGTTACGATATAAAAGATAAACCAATGAAATGATAAGAACTATTAAAAAGATCTTTTTATATGATACAAAGGACAAACCTGCCAGATGATAAGAGCCTTAGTTTATATTAATTTAGTAGTAACACTTTGTTTAGTTGCCTTTGTTTCCTGGTTTTTTATAGACCAAAGGTCGGTACCACCATCACATAACACCAATACATCTATTGAAAAAACGTCAGGTGATACTTCCAATATTGATTCTTGTGGTGAGGAATGCAAAAAACAAATACAGCAGGCTGTTTCATCATCTTTAGCCACAATCTCGGCAGACACAAGCCAAGTAGTTGCAACTGCACCAACAGTATCGCCTCCTACAGCAGAAAAAACACAATATGCATATATTCCTCTTTCCGGGCCTGTAACCACAACTTCCACAGAGTGGACAGATATGCCTGGTACTGATTTTTATTTAAATTTAAATGTTGATTATGGAAAAGATTCATATGTTACCTGGGCACCTTCTTTAAAAGTTGCTCATGGTAATGGTGTGGTAGCTGCAAGGATATATGATGTAACAAATAAAATTTCAGTTAATGGAAGTGAAGTGTCTGTATCTAATGAATCTGATTTAACACAAGTAGAATCTGGATCTTTGAGTTTTTGGGCAGGGAATAATCTGTATAGAGTTCAGCTTAAATCCCTAAATACTTTTGAAGTTACATTTGGTAGCGGAAGAATAAAAATTGCCTACTAATCCAAAGAACTTTTTTTAATTACAAAGTAATCTGTTTTTCTTACAAAGCAATTTTTTTGATTGAGAAATTTGACTTGATAGGTTTTGGCTTACTAGTTGAAATTACCCCAACAAAATCAATCAATGGATATTTTTTTCGTACCTCTGCCATAAACTTTTCAGACAATTTGCTGGTGTAACCACCAAAACCTGCCTTTTCAGATTGACTGCAAAGCTTTGTCTCCCAACTGCGAATCACATCCATAATCTTTTCACCTTCAATATTAAACTCCGCTTGTAAACCATTTTGGTCCAGGGCGTATCTGTCATACATTTTTTCAAATTCCAAAAATAACTCTTTTTCTGACTCTAACATCCTGTTGAAATAGTCTTTAAATTTTGTTGCCATAATGTCTGTAACCATTAAAGCTAATCTAGTGCTTGATAACAAGAGTTGAAATGTGTCATGATTAGATGTATATGGCAGAAGAAACAATTAATGTTGTTGGCACCACGGCTCCAAAAGTGGACAAAAAACCAAATTTCAAAATTATGGGCGCAATTATTGGAATTGTTGTTTTGGCCATTGGGGTTATTGCTGGAATTATCTTGGTTCGCCAACAGCAAGATATAAGAGAAAAAGCCCAATGTGTTGAGCAATGTCCAGGTTCTGATGGGGTTTTGCGAAATTGTAGTGAGCCAATAATTGATCCTGCAAATCTACAAAGTATATGTAACTTGGCTGGAAGAATAGAATATTGCGGTGGTGCACGGTTTTGTTGTCCATCTGCAGGAGGCGATTGGACCTCCAATCTATCGCTTTGTCCTCAATCTACTTCTACCCCTACAGCAACTGCCACTGCCACATCCACCGCTACTGCAACAAGCACATCTAGTGGATCTTCATCTCCTACAGCAACATCAACAAGCACATCTAGTGGATCTTCATCTCCCACAGCAACATCAACAAGCACATCTAGTGGATCTTCATCTCCTACAGCCACCTCCACAGCAACAAGTACATCAACTTCTTCTGGTTCAACTGCAACACCATTCCCGGTTCCTGATACTGGTTCTTCACTACCTACAATTTTTGGTATGGGTGCTGGTATTTTGATAATAGTTGCATCATTGTTCCTCGCACTATGACGGATATCATAAATATAACCCTTCTTGCCCTACTAGGTAGTGTTATTGCTCTTCTGGGGGGTATTGTATTTTTATACAATAAAAAACTCTCTGCTGTTTTAGAAAAATATTCTGTATCTTTTGCGGCTGGGGTGTTAGTTACGGTTTCATTAATAGGACTTCTTCCTGAAGCAGTTCACATACTAGGTGAAAATGCCTTTTGGGTGATGACGATAACATTTTTATCAGTATTTCTGTTTGAACATGTTTTTTTTGGAATTCATCATCATGATGATGAACATCATGTGAGAGGTAAGGAATTTTCAACTTTTTTTGTGATTGTGGGGGACACCATTCACAATTTTATAGACGGAATTGCAATTGCTGTGACTTATTTTGTTTCACCGGGGCTAGGATTTGTAACTGCACTTTCTACATTCCTGCATGAAGTACCTCATGAAATTGCAGACTTTGGAATTTTGCTGAAGTCTGGTTGGAGTAAAAAACGAATAATAATTATTAATTTAATATCTGCTTCAATGACAATAGTTGGAGCACTCTTGGTTTACTTTTATAATGACAATACAATCCTTAATGGAACTTTAATGGCAGTTTCTGCTGGAATATTTCTATACTTGGGAGCTTCTGACTTTTTACCAAAAATTGAGACTGAAGGAAAAAACAAATTCAAGTCTATTCTTCCACTTGTACTTGGGGTAGTTGCCATGATGTTGACTTTCAAGCTTATTCCTCACGGTCACTAAATTCTTTTAGAGCTTTCATTTGAATTTCATTGAGATGAACCTCAGGTCTATTTTTTTTGATTGTCTCAATAGCTTCTGAAACAGTTTTCCCCTTAGAAATTAAAAAGGCTGCTACGAGAGTAGGTGAGCGACCATGGCCAAATTTACAATGAACATACACTTTTTTGTCTATATTAACCATTCTGTCAATTAATGCTACACCTGCCTTAATTTGTGGGACAGATGGAGCAGTTTTGTCAACTGTGGGTAGGCGAAGATAGATTTCAATTTCAGCAACAGGGTTTTGCCCTTCTTTCTCTAAATCAATCTCAGCAGTAATTCCCAGGTCTGTAAGAGCTTGAGTGTGGGTTTTATCCAAGCAACATATATTTGTTCCCAAAAAAATGTTATTTGTAACTTGGCTAAATTCAAATTCCTGTTTATGTTTATCGTTCATAGGTTTTTCTTGAACTCGGTTAAGACGCTATGTGTAAAGTCTACCATTTTTGATCAAATAGGCTATAATTGACACCTGTGCTTCAAGTAATTGATCTCACATTTGGATTTGGAAGTAAACCTCTTTATGGGGGGGTTAACTTTGTTGTGGGAAAAGGTCAAAAGATAGGACTGGTCGGACCAAATGGATCTGGCAAATCTACACTTCTTAGTATCATAAGAGGAGAGGAAGAAAGCTTTACGGGGAAAGTAAAACGAATTGGAAACATGACTCTTGTTCCTCAAGAAATAAAACATGACCCCAATATGGAAAAGTCAAAAAGCGTGAGGGAGTATGTAGACTCAAACAACTCTTTCCAAGACTTTGAAATTCAAAAAATGTTTAAAGGATTAGAGCTTGGAGTTAAATTAGAGATAGATCCAAAAAAGCTTTCCGGTGGACAAAAAACAAAACTTGCACTTGCCAGAGCGTTACTTAAAAAGCCTGACATCTTACTACTTGATGAACCAACCAACTTCATGGACAAAGCTGGTAAAGCGTGGGTTATGAAATTTTTGTCTGAGTACGAAGGTGCTGTAATTGTTATTTCTCATGACTTGGAGTTGATGGATCGCTCAATTGATAAAATATTAGCTATTGCACCACACAACTCAACAATAGAAGAATACAAAGGAACTTATTCTGATTACGAAAGACTAAAAAGCCAAAGAGAAGAAGGCATTAGAAAAGAACTTTTAGTAAAAGAAAAGCATCTAAAAAGAACAGAAGAAAGATATAATACTTCAAGAGCTGTAGCTACAAAATCAATACTAAAGCGAAAAGTTGAAAGAGAAAGAGAAGCATTGCCTGATGCACCGCCAGAGATTAGAAAAATTTCCATAACACTACCTGACCCTAAAAAAGTGGGAGAGATTCCTATAAAAACGGTTGGAGTCAATAAAAATTACGGCAAGTTAGAAGTTTTAAAAAACCTTAATTTTACAATCATAAGAGGAGATAGAATTGCACTAATAGGATCAAATGGAGCGGGTAAAAGTACATTTATTAAAATACTGATGGGACTAATCGAGCCAGACGGAGGAGAAGTAATTAGAAATTCAGAGCTTGCAGTTGGATACTACTCACAAGAGTTTGAAACATTTGATTTCGATAAAAGCGTAATTGATACTTTTTGCGAGCTTACAAACAGGGAAGAAGGTTTTGCAAGAGGATATCTGGGTAAATTCATGCTGTCGGGTAGTAAAGTATTTCAAAGAGTAGGAAGTCTTTCGGGCGGAGAAAAAACAAGACTATCAATAGCTTGCCTTACAGGGAAAGACAATAATCTGTTAATACTTGATGAACCGACAACGTACTTGGATACATTAAGCCAAAGAATAATTTTAGAAAGCTTGAAGCAGTACAAAGGAACAATGATAATAGTATCCCACACACCTGAGTTTATGAAAGAGTTGGCTCCATCAAAAGCTCTTCTTTTTCCAGAACAAAAACAAGTTTTTTGGGATGATGAGTTACTAGATAGAATAGTAGAGGTGTAAACAAGATCGCATTTTTGTTCAAAATAAACCTACTCTGCAGTAAATATGGATATTATTCCAACAACTGTTACTATTCATTTTAGAAAATATAACAAGGACTTATAGTTTTGGGAATAAATATGCTATAATAATTGAAAACTGTGACCGATGAACATCTAACCAGGAGAGATTTTTTAAAACTTTCATCTTTGGCCCCATTTTCCAAACTTGAGACTTTGATGGGTTTGATAGACACAAATGAGATGATAAAAAGATATGTGTCAGATCGAGAAACCCTGGCTTATCCCACTTTGGCCCGCAAAAATCCCCTCACGGCTGAAGGTTTAGAAAAAACAACAAGAGTACCTAGCGAGAGTGAGATGATAGAAAAACTAAATAACCCTGATTTCTTTACCAAGTCAATAAACGGAGCAAGGCCAATACACACCAATCAGTTTGATGATACTGAACACAACTTCCATCCCGATATGCCTGAAAGTGAAGCAGACATAATTAAACAAAATTCATGTGGACCAGCTGCAATAGCAACTGTTTTAAAAACTTATAGATACTTTGAAACAGGAGTAGTAGCAGACATTAGAATTAGTGCAGTGAGAGATTTTCTAGAACAGCATAAATATATAGAAAAAGGAAAAAAACACAACTTTCTTGAATGGGACGGCTCCATGTATCCCTTTGCTTTAACACAGGCATTCAGTTTATTTAGTCAATTCGGTTATCCCATTTCAGTTGTTAACATCAGCCCTTCCAGAATGTCAGGATATGGGCTTGATTCATTCATCGTCCCCCTAAATAGAGATATTGTCTTAAGGAGTCAAGAATTAGCCAGCAAAGGGGGTATCCTGTGTACTTTTCAACTTAAATATGGGGGAGGTCATCTTCCACTCATGACAAACCTCAATTATGATGAAGATGGGATGATTCGAGCCATGGTCATAGATTCTCGTGGAGGATTTGTTCAAGAAAACGTCTGGCTTCCTTCATACATAGACGACTACAACGGCAAAGACGGTTTAATGGGTATTTTTGGTATTATTCCAAACTTCAAACAAAAAAACATGAGTTCACTTCGAATGGATAAACATGAAAGAATTAAAGGAAATCCTTTTAACTAAATAGAAAAAGCTACACTACTGTATACATATATTTGTTCCAGGGTCACTTAGAAACCGATGTTTGGACTAATTACGAGGCTCTGTATACCTAGTTGAACAGCCACAATCTCAAGAGCCACTACACAGGAGTCGTTCTCGAGGCATTCTGGTATGCCTGATTCAAGTCTAAAACCTAAAGCGGTTCGTATTTAGAGGAGTAACTTTTTTCAGGTACGAATTTTGACCAAATAACTCATTACCCAAGACAGGACTCGAACGACTTGATACGATACATTAGCAAATGAAGATTTATCTTATTAGACACGGACAAACCACTGGTGATGTAGAGAACAGGTATGGGGGAGCCTATGATGATGAGTTGTCAGACAAAGGTAAAATTCAAGCTCACGAACTTTCCAATAAGATAGGCAATTCTGGTATACAGATTCTTTTTTGTAGTCCCATGATACGAGCACAACAAACTGCAAAAATACTAAAGACCAAACTAGATTGTGAGATAAAAACAATTGAAAATTTAAAAGAAAGAAACAAGAATGGGATTCTAACTGGCATGACAAGGGACGAAGCAAAAACAAAGTATCCTGAATTGGTTGCAGAACTTAAGGATTACAGGAGTCAAATACAAGGGGCAGAGTCTCAAGAGGATTTTGCAGAAAGAATTAAAAAAGCGTTTATGGAAGTTACAAGTGCTGTAAATTATTCGACAATTGGCATTGTTACCCACGGTATGCCTTTTTGGGTAGTCTTTGAAGACATTCTGAACGAAAGTGGAATTGTTGATATTGCAGATTGTGCATATGCGGTTTTAAATAAAGAAGGCCAAAAACTAACACTAGAGAGATTGGAAGGTATTGAACTTAAAACGGATTAGTTTCGAACACCCCCACATCCCAACTTACTATATATTTACGCACACAGATGTTAAAATACCTCTATGTCAAATCTTTCTGTAGGGACAGTCTTTTCTTAACCCCAACATTTGATTTTTTCTTCAAAGTGCCAATTACTAAAAAAAGAAAAGAAAGAGAAATCACTCGAAGAGATAGTCTGGGGAGGATACTGGCATCCAAAGTTCCTGATGGCCTACATGATTTTGAGATGTCACAGATTCTGGGTTACGATATATAATATGGATATAGCTCCAACAGAAATACGTAAAACATCAAAAAAAGAAGCATTATATAAATTACCACAAGATGAGTCCCTGGGACAGAAAGATCTTAAAACAGCAACAGACAAACTTCAAAATGCAATAAAGGATCCTGAGATCGGAATTGATCAAGTATTAAGTGTTTTCGAAAATGAGTACATACTAAACATTGACCTAAGTGATTATAGGCACCCCGATAAAGAAATAATGCTGTTCACCGGCTTACCAAAACGGGTGTTTTTAGATGAAGGTTTTTCCGATGTCGTTGTAGATTTACCCAATGCTGATGATAAAAGGCTGGAAGGGTTGCCAAAGATCATAAAATTGCACCTTGCAGAAGATGATAAAGGTGGATGGGGTCATGCACAGTTTCGTAAGTTTTCTGAAGATCCGAGATGGACACGATACTGGGAGCTTGTTAAAAAGTACACGGAAAAATCGTCAGAGATAGAAAAACAACATCCGAAAACAGTTGAGGCTTATTCTGGCAACACAGATGACGAAAAAATTGAAGTTGCACGAAGCGTACAAGACAGGAGGATCGCTGAAAACTATACTCGGTGGCTCGACGAGATCAAAGAAAAGTCGGTTGGAAAAGATTTGATTTCATCAGGACAGTGGTTAGGTAGTGGTACTTTTTTGTCAAACATAGAAAAAATGCTAGAAAGAGGGGGTAAGTTGAAATCAGCCTACCATGTTTTGAATTCAGGTGGGAAAAAAGAAGATATTCATGGAGATATAAAAGGTGGAGATGCTCATAAGGCATCTATATTTTTTTTCCATTGGAAACATGAATATTCAAAAAATAATGTGGATACAGCAGGTAGATATGGTACTCAAGTTAGTGGCAATGTGGAGCTTACTGACGTTGGGATATTTTATCCAGTAGACACCATATATAAAAATAAACTCACAATTGGATCTTATTTGGGGGACAAATCAACATCTGAGTTTTTTGTTACAAAATCACCGCAGGTAGTAACAAAAGGAAAATTTTTACCTAAGAGCGAAATTTTAGAAATTGCCAAAAATGATAAAACAGAACTACCACTGAGTCAGGCTTTCTTCAGGGTTGATAGTCGACAAAAATACGATGAAATAAAAGAACTATTCGGGAGACATGGATACACGAAAGACTGGATTAATGACCATATATACCACCAAAAGACCCGCAATAGAGAAGAGATTGGCACATGGTTAAAGTCCAGACCTTATTCCAAAGCACAGATTCCTCCTCATGAGTCTGTGAGTTACGGTCTAAATAACTATCTATGGGAGCCTATAAAGTGATAGAATACACCCATGTCATCTCTTTCAGTAGGACTAGTAGGACTAGCAAATGTTGGTAAGAGCACACTTTTTAATGCTCTTTTGAAAAAGCAACAAGCATATGTTGCTAATTTTCCTTTTGCCACAATTGAACCTAATATTGGGATAATCCCGGTTCCAGACGAAAGACTGAGGAGTTTAGCAGAAGTCATTAAAAAATCTGAAAAAATGGATGGGTTACCACCTGAAGTTCCTGCAGTTGTTCAGTTTGTTGATATTGCGGGACTCATTGAAGGAGCACACAAAGGAGAGGGGTTGGGTAATAAATTTTTAAGCCACATTAGGCAAGTGACGGCCATTTGTCATGTAGTTAGAGCTTTTAGTGATCCTGATGTAATAAAACAAGGCGTAACTGATCCTGTGAGTGATTTTGAGGTCGTAAAAACCGAACTAGAGCTTGCAGACATAGACACAGAGGAAGGTCACAAAAAAAAGAAAAACCAAGACATGGAAAGTTTGCCTCTTTTTTCAAAAAAACCAATATTGGTTGTTTTAAATATTGATGAAAAAGAAGTTGCTAACGCTTCTGGATTGGAAAAAAAATATGCAGAGGAGTTTGGTTTAGAAGAAAATCAAGTAATTGCAGTTTGTGCAAAAGTAGAAGCAGAACTGGCAGAACTTGGAATTGATGACCAAAAGGCGTATCTGGCTGATCTTGGAGTACAAAACTCGGGTTTAGAGAGAATTATTTCGAAAGCCTTTAAAACACTCGGCCTAATTACTTTTTTAACTGCAGGTGAAAAAGAAGTTAGAGCGTGGACTATTAAAAAAGACACTAATGCTCAAGCTGCTGCAGGAACAATACACACTGATTTTTCAGATAAATTTATCAAAGCAGATGTGGTTAATTTTGATGATTTTGTACAAAATAATGGATGGAAGGCTTGTCGTGAGTTGGGTAAGGTCAGAAGTGAGGGGGTTGATTACATCGTCGAGGACGGGGATGTAATAGAGTTCAAAGTGGGAAGGTAAGATGGGGATGTATTATTTTTTAATCTATACCTCTTGTTAGTATTGTCAACATTTGTTAAACTAGCCCCTGACATGAACAAATACGAATTAACAATAGTAATGCCTGAGAAAACTACTACTGCAAAAAAGAAATCAGTACTGGAAACTATTGAAAAAATAGTTAAGATGGGAAAAGGAACTGTTGGAACAGCTGATGACTGGGGAGTAAAAGACTTGTCATACCCAATTGAAAAACAAATTAAAGGATTGTTTGTTCTATTACCTCTAGAACTTGAAGCCTCATTTGTTTCCCAACTAGACACAAAGCTTAAAATGGATGAGAATGTAATCAGATATTTAATAGTAAGGATGAAAGAATAACAAAAATGGCTAAAAGTTTAAACAAAGTACAACTAATCGGCAACATGACTCGTGACCCTGAACTAAAGTTCACTCCAAGTGGCACTGCAGTTTGTACCTTTTCCATAGCAACAAACAGACAATGGACAACAGATCAGGGTGAGAAAAAAGATGAAGCAGATTTTCACAGAATTGTTTCTTGGAGCAAGTTAGCAGAAATTTGTGGACAACTTCTTAAAAAAGGTCGAAAAGTATATGTTGAAGGTAGACTTCAAACAAGATCTTGGGAAGCACAAGATGGAACAACAAAATACATGACTGAAGTGGTAATTTCAGACATGATACTTCTTGATTCAAGAGGTGGAGGAAGTACTGATGAGGCAAACTTAGGTGGAGCGCAACAAGTGGATGAATTTGATGTACCTGCTGATTTTGATGCAAAAGAAAAGCCTGTTTCTAAAGTATCTAAAAAAGATACAAAACCAAAAGGCAAAGCTGCTTCAAAAGACGAAGGAGATGAAGACATTCCTTTTTAATTAATTTTTTAAAAAAATAAATACAAATATATTTATATATGGCAAAAAAGCAAAAAAAGAGAAGAAAGATAATTAAAGTTAGACCAATTTCGGTTAACTGCGCTTTTTGTGAGACCAAAACTGATCCAGACTACAAAGCTTACGAATTTCTTTCTAAATATGTTTCTGAGAGAGGAAGAGTAGCTGACAGAGAAAGATCAGGAAATTGCGCGAAGCACCAGAGAAAGATGACAACTGCCATAAAAAGAGCAAGACACCTGGGGCTAATTTTGTATGCCTAGATTAAATTTTTCAATTGCCCGAAAAGTACTTCTGTATTCTGTTTTAACGACAATAATTTTTGTTTCTGGTTATACACTGGGAGTTAGGGGATTTAGACTAGAAACTGCAAGTTTCCCTAGTGTTGAAATTTCAAGAACAACTCCGAAATCCCGTTCTGACATAGATTTTGCACTTTTTTGGAGAGTTTGGGATACCTTGGATTCTTCATATTTTGACTCAAGTAAAATTGATCCAGTAAAAATGGTTTACGGTGCAATTTCTGGTATGGTTGCAGCAGTGGGGGACCCTTACACTGCCTTTTTACCACCTGAAGAAAACAAAGTAATAGAAGAAGATCTTTCCGGTTCTTTTGAAGGTGTTGGAATACAAATTGGTTTTAAAGGAAAACAACTTGCAGTAATTGCTCCACTTCCTGATACTCCAGCAGATGAGGCTGGTGTGATGGCAGGTGACTTCATAGTTGGTATCTTAGATGAGACCAAAGGCGTTGACACTACAACAGTTGGGATTAACATCTCTGACGCTGTAAAGATGATTAGAGGGAAAGCTGGAACAAAGGTTACACTGTTTCTACTTAGAGACGGAAAACCAGAAACTATTAAAGTTGAAATAGAAAGAAAAGCTATTGATGTTCCTTCAGTAATCGTAACTTATGTTGGAGAAAATGAAGATATCGCACACATAAGACTACTTAAATTTGGAGGAGAAACATACAGTGAATGGCAGACTGAGATAAAACAAATTAATAAACATGAACCAAAAATTAGCAAAATTGTACTAGATCTTAGAAACAACCCAGGTGGATATTTACAAGCTTCAGTGGACATTGTCGGAGATTTTGTAAAAACAGGATCTGTTGCAGTAATTGAAGACAAGGGAGGAGACAGAACTAACTTTAAAACAGAAAGATTCGGAACACTGCAAGACAAAAGTGTAGTAGTACTCATTAACCCAGGTTCTGCATCAGCCTCAGAAATATTAGCTGGAGCCTTGAGAGATTTAAAGAGAATCAAATTAGTGGGAGAAACATCGTTTGGAAAAGGGACAATACAAGAGCCCCTGCAACTTGAAAAGGGAAGTAGTCTCCATATAACAACTGCAAAATGGTTAACTCCAAATGGAACTTGGGTAAATGAAAAAGGAATAACACCTGATTTGGAAGTTAAAGATGATCCAGAAACCCCTGAAGATGAACAACTTCTTGAGGCTATAAGGCAACTTTAAAGAGAAAATATTTTAAAAAATAATTTAAATTTTCTTCAATTCCCCAGCAATTTTTTCAAAATTACCTTCCATTACTTGTTCTAAATTGTGCCAGGATTTGTTTATTCTGTGGTCTTTGATTCTGTTTTGTGGGAAGTTATATGTTCTTATTTTTTCAGATCTCATTCCTCTACCAATGGAGCTTCTGTAACCCGCAATAGTTTTTTCTTTTTCAACCTCTTGCAGTTCCCAAAGTTTAGAACGAATGAGAGAAAGCGCGATTACTCTGTTTTGTTCTTGGTGTCTTTCTTCTCGCGAGTGAACTGAGAGACCTGATGGTTTGTGAGTAAGTCTCACCGCACTAGACACTTTGTTTACATTTTGTCCACCATGACCACCTGCCCTTATAAACTGCCAATCCAAGTCAGCTGGATTTATATTAACTTCGCTTTCAGCGACTTCTGGAAGAGCAACAACTGTTGCAGTAGAGGTGTGTATTCTTCCTCTTTTTTCGCTTTGTGGTACTCTTTGGACCCTGTGAACACCTGACTCATGTTTTAGTGTATCAAATACACCAGAACCTGTAATTTTTAAAACACCTTCATCAACTGGAGTAGTCTTCCAGTTATTTTTGACAGCAAATCGCATATACATTCTGTATAGGTCAGAAGCCCATGTTTTTGCTTCATCACCGCCGGTTCCACCACGAATTTCTAAATATACTGTTTGTGAAGAATTATCCATCAAAATGTTTTTTGAAAAGTTAAGCTTTTTTAGTAGCTTTTTTCTTGGTTTGTTTTCTTACTTCTGTTAGGGTGTCTGGTCTTGATAGTTCTTCCTGAAGCTTTTTTTCTCTTTTGGCCTTTCTTTTGTCGGCTTTACTGGTAGATTTTTTTGCCTTTGCACCCTTTTGTTTTGCTTTAAATGCTTCTACTCTTCCAGCTGCATCAACAAATTTCATTTTACCAGTGAAGAACGGATGACAGCCAGAACATACATCAATTGCCAATTCAGGCACAGTTGCGCCAATTGTCATTGTGTTTCCACAAGCACAAGAAACTTTGCATTCATTAAACCATTTTGGATGTATTTTAGCTTTCATGCTGAGGGTATTTTACCTTTTCTTTTTGATTTGAGCAATAACTACAATATTGTTCAGGCAAACTCTGATATGTCAACCCCATAGAGACAAACTCTTAACCAGCTGAGGCAATCAAATTGTTTGCAACTTCTCTCAACAGGGCGGCTTCCTTGGGATTGCCTTGGAATTGTGCGTCAGTTGCAAGTGGTCTTAGGTGTAAACTTAATTGAATTCTTTCCAACCTTTGATCTTGTGTAGGTCTGTTGCCTGACAGGTGATGATCTATTATATTTAGTTGTAGTTGTCTGTTCCACTCCTTTAACGTATCATGACTCATATTATTCTGTAGTATATCTTTTCTTCTTTACTTCTGCAATCGTCACTCCAATGGCTATTATTATTCCTCCAATTATAAATACTGGGGTAATACTTTCTCCCAACCACAAAACTGCCAATGGCGCTGAAAATAGGGGGTATAGGTATGAAAAAACAGAAGCTTCTGATATTTCAATGGTTTTTTGTGCTTTGTTGAAAAGGTAGTAAGCTAGGCTACCAGAAACAATTGCCATATACCAAACACCTGCTTGATTGATAAAGCTGATATTGAAAATAGTTTTTAATAACCCAGGGTTATTAAATAGTGCAAACGGGATGAGGGATATAAATCCTATTACAAAAGAGAGGTTGGCCAAAGTTGCTGGGTTTACACCCTTTCTAAGAAGTTTTTTTGCCATTACTGCAGCTATTGCCGCAATAATTACATATCCAAATATCAAAAAGTTACCTGTTAGTCTTGGTATTTCACTACCATTTTGTAATATCGGCCCCACTACCGTTAGAAATGATCCCAAAAGGGCTATAGACATTCCAATTTTTTCTCGTTTTGTTATTCTTTCTTTCAAAAATAGTACTCCCGCAACAGATATAACCAGAGGGTTGGTCAGGGTAATTAGGGAACTGTCCAGTACTGTAGTTTTGTCTAGCCCCAGAAATAATAATCCCAACGACACAGTAGAAGTTAGAAATCCATACAAAACTAAACTGAGAAGTGTTTTTGGATTTTTAGGTAAATGCCAACCTGTAAATGAAAAAAGTATTATTGCAAAAATTGTTGCTATTCCAAAACGATATGTTAGAAATGTTAGTGGATCAACACCCCCGAGAGTAAATTTAATAATAGGGGAGGCAATACCCCAGATAGCTGCTACCAATATTAATAATAAGTAGGCTTTAGCGCGAGGTTTTAGTGAAGTTATTTTAGAAGATTGCATACTTCTTCAATTGTAACTTTCTTTTGTTCTTTTGTCTTCATGTTTTTTAGGGTCACAAGTTTATTTTTCACCTCTTCGGGTCCGATTATTACAACATATGGAATTTGTTTTTTGTCAGCATATTTTAGCTGTTTGTCTAAACGAGTGTTTTCATCAGGAAATAATTCTGTGTTTATTCCATTATCTCTTAATTCTCTGGCGATTTTTATAGAACTCTCAAGCTGTTGTGGTGAAAATACAGAAACCAAAACATCGGACTGAACAGTTTTAAGAACAGGATATTTTTTGAAAAATCTTAGAACCTCTTCTATAACCATATCTCCCATCGCAAAACCAACACCTGCAATCTTTTGTTTTCCACCGACATCTGATGTTAAGTTGTCGTATCTGCCTCCACCCCATATCGACCTAAAACTTACTTCTTTTACCCAACCTTCAAAAACGGTTTTTGTATAATAATCTAATCCTCGGACAATTGAAGGGTCAAATTCTATGTATTCTGACACACCAAATAATTTCAACCTATTTTTTATACCCATTAACCAATCGGATTTCTCGTAGAGTTTTGTGTTGTTGGTCATAGCGATGATATCTTTTGTTTGTTTATTTGAAAGATCTTGATCAAGGAGCAATTTTTCAAATATCTCTTTGCCCACTTTATATTTTTTATCGATTATTTTCAGTATTGCTTTTGTCTTGTCTTCAGCAACACCAATTTCTGACAAAGAGTTTAAAATTAATTCTCTGTCGTTTACTTTAATTACAACCTCCTTCGGGGTGAGCCCAAGCTCCTTATAAAAAGTTGCTGCAATAGCGATAGCTTCAGTGTCGGACAGAAGGCTATTTGATCCCAATATATCCACGTCCCATTGAAAAAACTCACGACCCCTTCCTTTTTGGGGTTGTTCGTATCTAAACCTTCTTCCGTAAGTAAACCACTTGACAGGAAAAGTTAACGAGCCTTCTTTCTGGACAATCATTTTTGCAAGTGTGGGGGTCATTTCGGGTCGTAAGGCAATTGTTCTGTCTGAGTTGTCTTTCCACGTAAACGCTTGTTTTTTTACCAACTCTTCACCTGATTTTGCAGCGTATAAATCTAGAGACTCCACAGTTGGCCCTTCATACTCTTGGAACCCAAAAGCTTCAGAGACTTTTTTTATTTTTCCATACAGCCACGACTGAAAGGCCATATCTTCTGGATAGAAATCCCTAAATCCTTTTAATGTTTGTAATTTATTTTTCTTCATACATCCTTTCAAGTATTTGGTTTATATTACAACATTTATTAACTCTAAAGAAAGTAATGCCTGCGTTTTTTGCAAAGTAAAAATCTTTTTTCGTATCTCCAACATAAGCAATTATTGGTAATATTGGAAATAGTTTTGGATTGGGTTTTTTAAGGATTGAGTCCTCAGAGGTGATAATAGTGGAGAATAATTTATTTATACCCAGTTTTGACAAAATGTTCATTGTTTCAGTTTTTTTTGCTCCGGTTATTATCCCGAGATTGTATTTAGTTGAAATTTTTAGTAACAATTCTTTTTTCACCAGAAGTTTAGCAGGTCTCATTTTCACAATTGTTCCAGCAAAATCAAAGATTATATATTTTTTTAGCATGGTATAGGTATAGTATTAAAATCTCCATCACTTATGATTTTTTCTTCTGATACAGAAACCATTGTTCCCGCGACCCTGTTATTTATGATCCAAACATTGAATTTGCTGTTTGGTTTTTTTATTAAGGCAGGTTTGTTGGACGATGTGTCAAAAACAAACATTGGTTGTACCTCTGACGAAGTGAGTGCTGGTTGAAGGATATACTCATTCGGAAACATTAATGCATCTTCCCACAAGTTTGAAAACATCTCAGTATTAGATATTGCAACTTGTCGTGAGGAAAAACCATCACCCTTTAATACCCAACTTGGGGTATTGAGATCTATACCCAATGAATCATATTCGGGAAAGTTGTATGAAGGACAAAAGAGATCCGGCCTTTTTAAGTATGCTTCGGTTAGAACTGGCTTTTTATCAAACCTTGGATTTAAAGATGGAAAAACAGTGATTTGTGTATTGTTGAAGACAGACTTTACCCAGTCTGGCACTTCAGACCCCCTAATCATGCTAGGATCCCCGTCAAAGTAGATTGAAGGGAAAGTTTTTATATATTCAGACCTGTATTTTTCCGGATCTAGTATCTCAACATATGAAAACAAATCTGAAGCTTTCATTCTTTCAGCCATTCTTTCGAGCGATTTTGTTTCACCCGTACTACGAGATCCGGAAGCCGTGTTTATGTATATTATCCCAAGTTTCTGCCTAGATCTATATTGGTCAGAGAGAAGTTTTGTGGGACTAGTATCAATATTTCCTAAAACGACTTTTTTTAACCCTTCTAATATTTGTATTCCGTCTACCCACTGGGTATTTATTTCTATTATTTTTGGTCCCTCGTCTGTTAACACAATATCAACCCTTGCAGCATTGGGTTTACGTGATATATCAGATAGATATTTTTCCGTAGCGGTCATATCTTGGGTGGGGGGTGTGCATTCCTTCAGACATATTAACCCTTCTCTTGCTACGGTTTCAATGTTTTTTAACGTTTTTTTTGGAAGTTTAAAAGGTGTAACACAAAAATTTATTGCAGAATTCCCAAATATGGCACCCTCATCTTCAAGTTTGCCCTGCATGATCACTGATTTTGCTGAATAATCTAGAGCTTCTAGTTTAATTGATCCGAGTTCTTCAAACAATCTTGCTCTACTGCTTAATTCTGTTCTCGATGACGCAGCTTCTGATTTTAATGATCGTGCAATAGTAATCTTTTGTTTTCTGGCCCTTCTTAGAAATTTAGGTGTTTTTACATAAGAATTTTCCATAGCGGCGCTGAACTCACTTTTTATAAGTAGTTCCGCTTGTGAGGCAGTGATAAATTTATTAAATTCCCTCATAGGGGAGAGTGAAGGGAGTCGAACCCTCATTTTTGGCTCCACAAGCCAATGCTTTAACCGTTAAGCTACACCCTCCAAACAACAAAAAACCCTCGTTCCAATCACCAAAGCACGTAAGCTTTAGTAAGGAACGAGGGTTCTCATTTTGTTTTTAAACAAAAAAAGAGACCTCCGCGGTCCCATCCTTGTTCCGTAAATTTTATAATAATTTTGAGCTATGCTCTTAAACTAGTTTATTTGTTTACGGCTCTTGATCCATCTCCACTTTTGACTGCGACAATGGTTGGTATCTTTTTACACTTTTCCCTGTGTTCTCGATTTTGCGAGACTCCTTGTGGATCGTGACTCCACTCAAACGGATGTATTTAAATGTGAGAAAGTAGTATATCAGTTAAAATTACTCTGTCAAGTTTTTCTCAATTGTGAAATTTGACAATACAAAGATAGTTCGAAGAGATAAGATTTTTTCTTGTATTGTTCCGACTATAATTAGTTCCATTCCAACTTCCAAGTCTGCGATATTAGGCCCAACCCAAGTTTTTGGAAAGTCCAGTGAAATTGTTTCTCCCTGTTGGTTTGTAAAACTGACATTCTTTTTTTCAATTTCAGAAATGGTTGACCAGACAGCTTGGTTTACATTGTCCTCAATAGGCTTTGTTATAAGTATTCTTTTAGTGTCCAAAACTTCATTGCCATTTTTAAATCCCATCGCGACTATAAAATCCCCAATTGCCAAGTCTACGTCTGATACATATGAAGTAAGCTCCGTTACCATGATTTGTTGTATTCCATTGTCATCCGATCTTATTTGAATAGTGCTGTCTGCAATGTCAGTGACAGTACCAAAATATGAGGTTGGTTGATTTAATGTTGAATCAAGTTTTTGCTGCACTTTTTCTCTTACAGTACTTGCCGATGAGGTGGATGTTTCGTCGTCATTTAGGTATTTTTCAAATTCTGAAGAGTAGACAATATTGAGTTTTGTGGTTGCACTTTGACCATTAGCATTAAATGCTGTGATATTAATTATATTTAATCCACCAGCTAGTGTTATTTCTTTTTGGAAAGATCCGTCTCGACCAGTTTGTTCTTGAAAGTCCTTTGATTCTGTTGAAATAATTATTGTAGAACCTTGTTTTGTAAGCCCCTCAATTGTGATCTTTTCATCTACAGAAACACTCAAGTTGGAAGGTTTTGCGATAGTAACTGAAAATGATGCATCGGGGGTTGGAGAGGAGGAGGTTTGAACGTCTGTATTTGTTGAACCACCACTTTTCAAGTTAGCCGTTAGTCTCCAAACACCAAACGCCAATACAAGCCCTGCGGCTACTCCTGCAAAAATTGCTAAAAATACTTCTTTTTTCATCTCATGCCCACTTTGTTGAGAGGCAGGGCCTAATATAGTTACACTTTGTCCTCTTGTCAAGCTAGCAGCTCTTTGTTAGTATGGCAGAAAGCAACATGGATATTACATATTTAGGACATTCTTCATTCAAGATAAAAGGAAAAACTGCTGTTGTGGTTACAGATCCATTTGACCCAAATGCAGTTGGTTTGAAGTTTCCCAAGATAGAAGCAGACATAGTAACCTCTTCACATGATCATGATGATCACAGAAAGCTAAGTTTAGTTGATAACTACAAAAAAGCATTTATTGGTCCTGGAGAATATGAAGTGATGGGAGTGTCTTTTATAGGTATACCTTCGTTGTTTGGAATCCCTTCTTTCCATGACACTAAAAACGGAGAAGAGAGAGGTAAAAATACAATCTTTGTAATAGAAGTTGACGGTATTAGAATTTGCCACTTAGGAGATTTGGGACACAAATTGTCAGAAGGTCAACTCAAAAAAATTGGAGATATTGATGTACTTTTAATTCCTGTTGGTGGTGAATATACAATTGATAGTAAATTGGCAGTTGTTGTGATGCAACAAATTGAAGCCACTTATGTTATCCCAATGCATTATCAAGTGGAGGGACTTAAGCCGTCTACTTTTAAAAAACTCCAACCAGTAGAAACTTTTCTAAAAGAAAGTGGAATGACCGTTGAGAAATTAAACAAATTAACCATAAAAGAGGAAATGATGATAGACGATCAACCTGCCTCAATCGTCGTAATGGATACAAAATAAGAGTAATAAATTATCAAAAAATATATGGCAGATCAGTTACGAGTACCTCCTCATTCTACAGAGGCAGAAAGCAGTGTTTTGGGAGCACTTCTATTGGACAAAGATGCAATCATTGCAGTTGCTGAATTTTTGAAAGGGGAAGACTTCTACGACGAGCGGCACAAACAAATTTACGGCGCAATACTATCTCTTTTCGAAGAAAGAACTCCAGTTGATGTATTGACAGTAACTGAGCGACTAAAAAAGAAAAAGGTTTTAAAAAATGTTGGTGGAGCCACATATTTATCTCAACTCACAAACAGAGTTCCAACAGCAGCGCATGTTGAGCATTATGGAAAAATAGTTAGAGACACTGCAACAAAAAGAGCATTAATGACTGCAGCAACTCGCTTGGTTGATTTTTCAATGGACGAAGGGCTAACTGCAGCCGATCTTATGGACAAAGCAGAGTCAGAAGTTTTTTCAATTTCTCAAAAAAATATTTCGAAAGCGTTTACTTCTGTAAAAGACACCCTCGCTGAAAGCTTTGATAGATTAGACGAACTCCACAAACAAGGAGAAGGTCTAAGGGGTGTTCCTACAGGATTTGCCGATCTTGATAGTGCACTCGCTGGATTTCAAAAAAGCAATTTAATAATACTAGCTGCAAGACCCGGCGTTGGAAAAACTGCTATGTCTTTAGGGTTTGCACAACACATAGCAGTAAAAGAAAAAAGGCCTGTTGGATTTTTCTCTCTTGAAATGAGCAAAGAAGAATTAGTAGACAGACTGTTGGTTGCACAAGCAGATATTGATGCATGGAAGCTTAAAACCGGGAAACTTTCAGAAAGCGACTTTACTAAGCTTTCTAACGCCATGGGAGAGCTTGCAGAAGCCCCACTTTTCATAGACGATACACCAGCACTATCTATACTTGAAATGAGAACAAAAGCAAGAAGACTGCAGGTTGATAGTGGTGTTGATTTGATAGTTGTTGATTACCTCCAACTTGCAAGAAGTAGGGGGTTGGAAAATAGAGTGCAGGAAGTAAGTGAAATTGCAGAAGGACTTAAAAATCTAGCCCGTGAACTTAAAGTTCCAGTAATAGCTCTCTCCCAACTTTCCAGAGGTATAGAACAAAGGGGGGTGAAAAGACCACAACTTTCGGATCTTCGTGACTCAGGAGGCATAGAACAAGCAGCGGATGTAGTTATGTTTTTGTGGAGAGAAGATGATGAAAAGATTGAAAATATAAAACTTGATATAGCAAAACACAGAAACGGTCCACTAGCGTCAGTTCCATTATTCTTCAAGGGAGACAGGATTAAATTTTTTCCAAGAGATACAAAACATTAAAAGGGGATTGTTCACTCTCATTAATATTTTGTGCCGCGAGACGGACTCGAACCGTCACGAGGGTTTAACCTCACACGATTTTGAGTCGTGCGTGTCTACCATTCCACCACCGCGGCAAGTAATGTATTATCTCATTTGACAGCAAAGTTTTCAAAGTATAGATTATAAGTATGGTTTCCAAAGCTTCAAAAACAACACAGGTCTCAGAAGGATTAGTGCAAAAGATAGTTGTTGATTCAGAAAAAAGACTTACTAAACAAATCGAAGAAATTGATAAAAAGAATGAAAAAAGATTTGATAAAGTCATGAATCATTTAGATAAAATGGCTGGGGGATTTAAGAAGTTTGATGAAGAGCAGATCATGTTGTCAGGACAAATGTCTGATAGAACAGATAGAATTGAAAAACTTGAAACATTTGCCTTCTCAAATTAAAAATCTCCTGTTATAATTCTTCCTTGTATGGCAACAATTAACGCTACTAGTTTAAGAGCAGGTACTGCATTTCTATATGAAGGCAAACCTTTCAAAGTTACTAAATACTCTCTTATTAAAATGGGTAGAGGTGGAGCTACAGTAAAAGTAACTTGTGTAAACATAGAAACTGGAGCAAACATAGAACATGCTTTTTCTTCAAACCTTTCTTTTCAAAAAATTGAACTAATAAGAAATAGTTTGCAATATTTATACAAAGACGGAAAAACTGCATTTTTCATGAATCCTATTAATTACGAACAAGTTGAAGTTCCACTAACAGTTTTAGGAGATAGTATTTTTTATCTTAAAGAAGGTTCAAACGTAAATATAATGTTTTGGGATGATCGGGCAATGAGTGTTGATCTACCCCCTAAAGTAGTCTTAAAAGTTATTGAAGCAGACCCAGGAGTAAAGGGAAATTCAGCCAGTAATTTTTTAAAATCAGCTAAGCTTGAAAATGGCTTGGCTGTAAAAGTTCCGCTATTTATCAAAGTTGGAGAAATGATAAAAGTAGATACGAGAACAGGTGTATACATAGAGAGAGCAAAATAATTTTACAATTGTTTTACGACAGAAAAATCCAAAATAGAGTTGTGGCAACAGTTAAAACTTGAGTTGAAAGCCCCCAAAATATAGTAGTATCCACCTGAATTGATTTTTGCAGTTTTATCCAATTTTTGAAAAATTTATGTCTCATTCCAAGGTAAAAGTATGGAGCTTCCAAAAGATCAGGTATCACTGATGCAAAACAACAAGCAAGTATTGTTAAAGTGTGGGCTGCACTAGATGAAGCTTGAAAGGCAATATAGCTTCCCAGTAGTAGTGATGTTGTTGCGTCGACTATGACCAAAGCTGTAGTTTTTTTTGTAGGTCTGCCGAATTTTCTTGTTTCTGTGTTTAGGTGAGGATTCCAGTGGGGAACCATGTCAAGGAAAAAATGGCTTGCAAATGAAAGGGGAATGGAAATCCATGGGTTAGGTATTTTAGTAGCGATTGCAGCGCCTAGGGCTACATGTGGAGTTTCCAGCATTAGATTATGATATTATAAAGCTCGTGATAATTGCAAACATATTAGGAATTTTTGTTTTTCTGTTTGTCCTTTGGCACAGGTTAAGACAGGACTACCATTTTGAAAAAACCTTCACACTAGCCTTCTATACGCTGACAGGGGTTTTGATTTCGTATTTGGTTGCAAAACAGTTTTTCCCTGAGTTCTGGTTTTGGGTAGAATCCTTGGGTGTTTTAGTTGGTTTTAGTATTGGAGTAATCAGACAAAAAATGAGAGTGTATGAAAGCTTTGAGGGAGTACTGATAGGACTCTTGATTTGGCTGTCACTCACGTTTATGGCAGATTCAGTGGTTAATGCTTCTTTGGCTTCATTTTTAGCATTTTGGATAACAGTGTTTAGTGTGTTTTTGTTTTTCTTTTTGGATGCCCACTACAGAAGATTTTCATGGTACAAGTCTGGGAGAGTTGGTTTTTCAGGTCTTGCGGTAACAGGTATATTTTTTTTGACAAGATCAGTGGTTGCACTTTTAAATATCGCTGTGATATCCTTGGTTGGTAGTTTAGAAGGTATCTTGTCGGGGTCATTGTCTTTCATATCTTTTTTACTACTTTTTAATCTATCTCGGAAAAAATGAAAAAAACAAAAAAACAAAATAAAAAAACACCAGTAAAAACAAAAGTTCCTAAAAATCAGATTAGGTTTCCAGCAAGACTACTCCGTCCAGTTGCCATGTTTTTGAGAGAAAATTTAAATAAAATAAACATCAGAACCAAAAATATTTCTTCAGAAGATCCATTTGTAAATACAGCAAGGATACATGACAACGCAAGCCCCGATGCAGATGCAGAAGAGCAATTCGGCCATGCAAGAGTCACAGCTATTAAAGAAGAGCTTAACAAAAAGTCAACACAAATTAAAAAAGCTTTGAAATTTATAAAAAAAGGAAAATATGGCACTTGTGAAGATTGTCAAAAACTCATAAACACAGACAGGCTTTCAGTGGTTCCAGAAGCCACCCTTTGTGTCTCCTGCGAGAAGAAGAGAGAGAAGTAGACACTCCTTGTATTGACAGACGTTTCCTTGCTGTAGTATAATTTCCTTACTATGACATATTTAGCTACCATAACAAGCAAAAGACAATTTACTATTCCTGTGGAAGTTTTTAAATTGGCAAAATTAAAAGCCAACCAAAAAGTTTTGGTTTCGTTAGAAGATTCGAAATTGGGGGCTTTTAAGGTGCAATCAATGAGACAATTAGTTGAGGATATGGCAGGTTCTGTTCCAGTAGCAAAAGAATACAAAGGCTTAAGTTTAAACCACATGGTTGAAAAGTCTAGAAACGATTATTATAAAAACGAAAAATGATTTTTATTGATACAAACTTTTTTTTGAGATATTTTTTAGATGATGTTAATTCTCAAAGCGAAGAAGCAAAAGATCTTTTTTTACGCGCTTCTGATGGAGAATTCAAACTTTTTACTTCTACAATAGTTCTTTTTGAGGTTTATTGGGTGCTTTTAGGGCAATTTAAGAAAAATAAACAGAAAATAGGAAACGTTATGGATAAATTACTAAGCATGAAATTTATCGATATAGAAAATTCAGATCTTTTAGAGAAAGCAATGGTGTATTACAAAACAACAAATTTGGGACTTGTTGATGTTTATAATATTGTGTATTCACGAAGTAAAAATGCTAGAGAATTTAAGACATTTGATAAGGATTTAATCAAAAAACTTCTAAAAAATAAAGAAAGCGAGAAGAAGAGAGAGAAGTAAAGTATAAATTGTAGTAAAATACACATAATATGCTAGATCCAACAATTATTTTTGAAGATGAAAGTTTTTTTGTAGTGGATAAACCAACAGGCTGGATTAGTAATGACGCATCAACCACAACCACACAACCAGTAATCCAAACTTGGGTTCGTGAAAATTTTGATTATCCCTTGAAAGGGGACAAAGAATACAGAGATGGCCTAGTTCATAGACTAGACAAAGAAACATCTGGAATTTTGCTTGTGGCGAAGACTAAGCAGGTATTTGAGGCCCTCCAAGGCCAATTTAAAGAGAGAGTTGTTAAAAAGACATATGTAGCTTTGGTTCACGGCAAAGTAGAGCCCCAAGAGGGGGTAGTGGACCAGCCAGTAGGTAGACTTCCATGGAGAAAAGATAGGTTTGGAGTTTTACCGGGAGGGCGTGATGCAGTTACAAATTATAAAGTGGTTTCAAACCACACTGACAAAATTACAAATGAGCAATATTCTCTTTTAGAACTTACCCCCAAAACAGGCAGGACTCATCAGATTCGAATTCATGCAAAACACATTGGTCATCCACTAGTTTCTGATACTTTCTACGCAGGCAGAAAGACCGCGCGAAAAGATAGAATGTGGTGTCCAAGGCTTTTCTTGCATGCACAGGGCATTAGTTTTGTGCATCCAACAAGTGGAGAATCAGTTTTTTTTAAATCCAAACTACCATTCGATCTGAAAACCTCTTTACAGAAGCGTGAAAAGTAGCTTACACTGTTAGATATACTTTAATGGAATTTAGTTATATATCTGCACTTTTGGTTATGGCCGGCCTTTTTGGTATTTTGGCCAAAAAAGCCAGGCAACCGCTTTTAGTAGGATATTTAATTGCAGGAGGTGTTGCTTCATATTTAGGTTTTTTTAGTGGGGGTGAGTTTGAATCTTTAGGTAAAATCGGTGTGGCACTACTTTTGTTCTTGGTGGGACTTGAAATGGATTTAAAAGAGATTCCTACTATTGGAAAAACTGCATTGATTACTGGTCTGGGGCAAATTGGGTTTACTTCTTTTTTTGGGTTTCTAATTTCAAGGGGATTGGGGTACCCAGTGATAACGTCACTGTATATTGCAGTTGCACTGACTTTTTCTTCTACCATAATAATAGTTAAGCTTCTTTCAGAAAAAAGAGATTTAGACAGTTTGTACGGGAAAATTTCTGTTGGGTTTCTTCTTGTTCAAGATTTGGTTGCAGTGTTGATTTTGATGTTCTTGGCAGGATTTCGCACAGGTAATACAGGGCTCCTTCCATTTCTATTTTTGCTAACAAAAGCAGCATTACTGTTTTTCTTGACTTGGTACTTGTCTAAAAAAATACTTCCCGGCATTTTCGAAAAAGTAGTGGGGCATTCACACGAACTACTTTTTGTTGTGAGTATTGCATGGGCTTTAGGAATATCGGCTCTTGTGGGTGGACCACTTGGATTTAGCTTCGAAATTGGAGGATTTTTGGCAGGGCTTTCTCTTTCGAACATTTCAGAGCACTTAGGAGTTGCAAATAAAACAAGACCCCTTAGGGACTTTTTTCTTACATTGTTTTTCCTTTCTTTGGGTTCTCAACTGGTAGTTGGAGAAATTGGAACTATAATAATTCCAGCTTTGATTTTCTCAACATTTGTTTTCATTGGAAATCCAATTATTGTAATGAGCATGCTGGGTTTTTTGGGTTACAAGAAAAGAACGTCTTTTTTAGCGTCTGTCACAGTGGCTCAAATTTCTGAGTTTTCCTTCATTCTAATGGCAATGGGAATTAGTTTGGGACACATTGAAGGATCAGTTGCATCAACAATTATTTTAGTGGGAGCTATCACAATGACACTTTCAACCTATCTGATAACTGGTGCTGAAAAAATATATACCAAGATAAAATCTTGGCTGACTGTATTTGAAAAACATGGTTCACCAGATGAAACATGTTTGCATAGTGAAGAAGATTTGGACAATCACATCATTTTGATAGGGTGTGACAGAACCGGAAAAAGATTGTTACCTTTTTTCAAAAATAATGGGCACAATTTGTTGGTGGTTGACCATGACCCAAATGTTTTTAAAAGATTATCAGCAGACAAAGTGAGAATAATCTTAGGTGATGCCACTGATGTGGAGATATTGGAATTGTTAAATATTAAAAAATCAAAAATGTTGATTTGTACAGTATCTTCCATGTCTCAAAATCTTTCAATTCTAGAGCATGTAAAAGCCATAAAAGCGAATACAACTTTCATAGGTAGTGCACAAACCAGAGAAGATGCAACACATCTCTATGAAAAAGGTGCTGATTTTGTAATTGTTCCTGAGGTCTTGGCTGGGGAATATTTACGACACATATTCCTTTCTCATGGAGTAGCACACGAAAGATTCAAAAAAATGGGTAAGTCTCATTTTAACAGACTGATGTATGCCAAAATCTAGAAAAACTGTCAGAATAAAAAGAAAACAACGAGTACAAAAAACAAGGAAGAGTATTGGCCTTTTGTATGTTTTTGGTGTTGTTTTTATAATTTCAACTCTCTTGTTTTTTGCATTTAAATTAAGCCTTTTGGATAAGTTTTCATATGTAAAAGAAACCAAAGAGGGTGGGGCGGAAATTTTAGTATATGATCCTAAAAATACAAGTGTTGTCAGTATTTTAATTCCAGGAGAAACTCAATTGGAACTATCATTCAATTTAGGGGATTACCGACTTAAAAATGCCTGGAAGCTTTCTGAGTCAGAAGATTTGGAGGGTGTTTTAATTGTTCGTAGTTTAGTTAAAAACTTCTCGATTCCAGTTTATTTGTATAAAACTGAGAGCAAAACCAATTTAAATATTTTTCAGAGAATCAAAGTTTGGATGTTGGATAGTGGAACAGGGGGGGTGTCTGAAAGCCAATTTGACCTTGTGGATACAAGTGTACTTAAAGCCAAAAAACTTCTGGATGGAAACAGGGGATTTGTTGTGTACGGTGAAATTCCGGCGTACATAACGGTTAATTTTGAACAACAGTCATTTAGTGAATTTGTACCCATGGTTGATATTGTTGACAAGACTGGTGATTATAAGATCTCAGATACGGTTTCAGGTGTTTTTTCTACCATGGGAGCTAAAGTTTCATCGTATTCAAAACAGCCTCCACAAAAGCTCAATTGTGTAGTTTCTGGAAAAAATCCAGAGCAGGTAAAAATAACATCCAAGATTTTTGATTGCCACATTGGTCAGAAGCCAGAAGGGGAGAGTGATATTCGCCTAGAGATTGGCACTGATTTTGTAAATAATTTTTGATAATTTTTCAAGTTAGAAGCCATCTTCTTCAACCCCGGTTTCGGGTCTATCTTTGTTGACAAGGCCTGGTGGGGTATATGAGATGTACTCAATTTTTTCAGAATGAAAAGATGGGGTGTTAATAAAATCTTTTCCTCTTTCAATTTCTTTTAGAAACACTTTTATTGTTGTATTTTCGACAGATTTTACAAATACTTCATATTTATTTCCACCACTAACCAAAGTTTTGATTCTTGCAGCTAAGTCATCAGGTAGTCTGCCAATGTGCTTACCATTTGAAGTAGTAATACTGACCCTGTGTGAATGAGTATTGAGTAGCATTTTGTCTCCAGCATCCAGAGTTGCCAGGAATTTACTGTCTCCAGGATTTAGAAGTATTACTATTTTTGTTTTTCCTGGTTCTTCTAGAAAAGTTGAAGGACCTGCAGCTTTGTCAGATGCAGTCTTCATGTTGATTTTAGTTTTTTTATATTTTACGAGTGCTTTGTTGGCAATTGCATTTGAGGGATCAATTTTAATTACCTTCTTGCAACACTTTGTGGCAGCAGCTGTCTTTCCAATTTCTGCGCTTGCGCGGGCAAGTCTATTTAAAGCGTCAACGTCTTCTTTGTTGGTTTTTAAAATTTTTTCGTTAACTTCAATTGCTTTTTCCCATTCACATTTGAGAGCTAAGTTAATTGCTTTTTGGGCAAGATTTTCATCCATGATTATAAGTAAAGAGTATAAGCAAAGCTTGAAAAAGTTCAAGTACGAACTTTTAATGAAGGTGATTCAGACAGTTCAAATGATGAAATACATGTATATTTCAAAGAACTGGGTTCTGTTGGTCTCACTGAAGGAATGCACAACTGGAAAGTAACCTCAACAAATGTTGCAGGAGTAACAACAACACAAAACAGTATCTTTAGTATTGACAATCAAAAACCAAACATCAAAAATCTAAACTTAGCTGGCATTGGTAATATACAAGGAACAAACACAAGCAACACATCAAACAATGTATACCACCTCCACTCCAGTAACAGACTACCAACACTCAAAGGTACTGCCACAGACCCCTACTTTGGTTCCACAAAAACAAATCAAAATGGAATCGTGGACATTTTTGAAAAAATTGCCTCTGGTCCAAAGAGTATTACACTGCTAATGGAAAGACTGGTTAGTGGAAACAACTACACCCACTACTCAACCAAAACAATTAACTTTTCAACTCTGGTGGATACACAAGACGTGGAAAAGTACAAAGACTTCACAATTTCCCCCTCCTTCCCTCTCATTAATGGATACTACAAAGTTACACTAACACTAACTGACATGGTTGGAAATTCGTACAAACAACCCACCTTCTTTCTCGACTTAAATTCAAACTACACCAAAACACTACTTGATACAGTTTTTGAAAAAGAAAAGAAAACAGAAAACAAAGAAAAACAACAACAAAAAGAAAAAGAAACAGTGGAGTTTACTTTGGGTGGAGAGGGCAAAACAAACAAGACAAGTGTAATCATCTTTTCCGGTCTTGTCCTTTTGGTTGTTACTGGAGTGTGGTGGAGGAAGAAATCTAAATCTGTTTGAAAAAGTGTTTTAATAATTTTATACTTAATTTAATAGTTCAGTTGAGATATAATACTCCTATATGTCAGGGCATAGTCATTACGACACCATAAAAAGGCAAAAAGAGGGTAAAGATGCAAAGAGGGGTAACCTTTTTAGTAAATTATCCAAAATGATTACTATTGCCATCAAAACTGGTGGTAGTTCTAATCCAGAAACTAATTTCAAACTGAGAGTTGCAATTGATCAGGCAAAATCTTTCAACATGCCAAAAGAAAATATTGAAAGAATACTAAAGTCCGCAGAAGACAAACTTGCAAATGTTGAGGAAATTACATATGAAGGGTATGGTCCTCAAAGTGTGTCAGTTATAGTAGAAACTGCAACAGACAATAAAAACAGAACTGCGCAGGAAGTTAAAGGAATGTTTGAAAAAGCGGGGGGGAGTATGGGTGGTCCTGGCTCAGTTTCTTTTAATTTTGAAAGCAAAGGCTATATGTTACTTAAAAAAACTGACGATGTAGAAACACAAACTCTGGAATTAATAGATCTTGGGGTAGAAGACCTGGAAGAAGTTGATGATGGTTTGGAGGTATTTGTTCCTTCCAATTTACTTCGTGATGTACGGGAAAAAATTCAGACGGCTGGCTTTGAAATTTTGAAGATGGAACTTAAAATGGTACCTAAAAACTATATAGAAATTGAAAACGAAGACAAAAAACAAAAAGTAATCAATTTTTTGGAAACCTTGGAAGAACACGACGATGTTCAAAGGGTATTTTCAAATTTTTGATACAATAACCGTATGTCAAAAAGATTTAGGTTTATACTGACTTCTACAATCCTTTCAGTTGGATTTATAATAATTCAATTTTTACAGGATTCGTACAAATTTCCCTCAATAGCAGCTTTAGTAGTACTTACTGCAATTTTGTTTTTCTGGTCGTTGCGGGAAGGCCTTGGTAAAAACATGACCTTGGTGTCACTTGTGTTGCCTGTTTTATTTACGCTGGGGGTTGGAATATTTTGGTTTTTGCTTCCAAGTAGTCTGTATGCCAAAATTCCGATTGTCCTATTTTTTGCAGCTGGAGTATATGTATTATGTTTGACTATGAATATTTATACTGTATCTGCAACAAGGACTACTATTGCTCTTTTAAGAGCTGCTAGGGGAGTTGGGTTTGTTTTAACTCTTGTTACTGCTTTTCTCATTTTTAATGCAATTCTTTCACTGCGCCAGAACGTTTTGTTTATGTTGCCTCTATATTTCATATCTTCTTTTCTTTTGTTTTTTCAGGGTTTTTGGTCTATAGAGTTAGAAAGAACGATACAAAAAAAGGTAGTTTACATGTCTTTGATTTCTGCATTTGTACTAACACAATTTGCAGTAGGCATATTTTTCTGGCCAGTTACGGTCGTTGTAGGCTCACTTTTCTTGACCAGTGGGGTATACCTCCTTCTTGGGCTTGGACAAGCCAGATTGGAAGAAAGATTATTTCCAGTCACGATTAGAGAGTATTTAACAGTAGGATTAGTTGTACTTCTAGGAATGCTTTTTGCGACACGTTGGGGTTGAAGTGGGGAAGTGTGGCGTAATATATCCCATAATTATATTTATATATGTCGTGCCCGGGCACGAGTTTTCACAAAGTTATAGGACAGTTTTCACGAATTACATATTGCGACGTTGACGTAAAAAACCCGAAACTCCGAAGGAGTTGTTATTCTGTGTGTTTTGGAGGCTAGATGATATAGTTTGGTAGTAGTTGTGGGCATGAATGTGGATATCTTCTTCGACAGTGTGTGCTTGGCTCGTACTTAAATGAGGCTATTAAATTGATACCAACTCACCGGGGTAATGTGCTCACACAGGCCTCCACAGTTTCTCTTTTAAGGCACTTCTTTGATGGTAGTGGTGTGTTTATATGTCATATTCAGCAAAAGAAGCCATAAGCTGCTAAATTATATATAGTCGCACAATAATACTTTTGCGACTAAGCCAAAAAGAGGCAGGAGTAGAGACGTGTTTTGCACTCTCTAGTTGGCTTAATGCTTACTAATGTTTGTGTAACTGTTTACTGTTTATTTTTACCCCCCTTTTTTTTGTTTATACTAATTTCTCCAACCGAACTACAAGCGAATAAAAACACGCTTTTACCACTACCCTACCATCAGTGGTTTAAGCCGAAAAATCGGACTAAACAAAGATGACTAACTACCCGTCTTTTGTTCCAGACACCCCTTAAAATCGATCTGGTAGGAGGCTATTTTTGGTGTTTTATTTTATAATAAGATTAAAGAAAAAATTAAAAGTAAACGGTTCATGTATGGTACATATTGCTGACGGATATATTTTCTAGAAATAAACGATTGCATTTCTATAAAATCAGTTGAAAGATAAATTTGCCATAACAGAAGAAACCACAATGGAAGTTAAAGAAAAAACAGTTTATGTCGCACAATAGTGGTTAGTTACTTCTTCTGGGTCAGTTTGTTCAAAGTTTATAAATCTGAACATTCTTGATTGTTTTAATTTTTTAAATCTACATAGCGAAAGTTTCAAATGAAATTTTTATTATTTTCTTTGCTCTCCCCTACTTTCTGTTATACAATCTCGCCATGTCAATAGAATTAAGTTTTGGTGAGAGATTGTTGGTTGAAAAATTTTCTAGACTTAATAACCTCCTAAAAAGATTGAATGTTGGTACTGACATTGATGGTGTAGAAATTGATTCTGCAAGTAGTGCGCTTAGAGTAATTAACCGCGAGAGCGGGACTAATTACGGCACTAAAGACATAACTTCGTATTGGACTCTTATAGAGTTACTTCAAAGAGATTTAAAAAAAATAGAAAATCACAGAGAATATGCTATGGCTTTATGGAATAGTAAAGAGTCGTTGCAATCTGCTCAACCTAACCCCGGGGCCTTGATAATTTCTAAATTTCTCACTTCAGAAGGTGTTGACAGAATACACAGAATTACTTCTAGACCAACATATACCACAGAACTCACTTATGAATGGTACAGAAACAAAATGCCTTGGGTGGATCGTAATTTGATACATATACACAAAGATGAAGCCGATGTAAACAGTGTTTTTAAAACTGAAAAAATCGGTGAATTAAAAATCCAATTATTTTTTGAAGATTCTTTTGAACATGCAGAAGATATTGTGAGAAATACTAATGCCAAAGTGGTGTTGGTTCCCAAGCCTTGGAATATTGGATACAAACCTTCCGAAAGTGGAATTATTATTGTTCCCGAAACTAAATATAATAATTTTCCCACAATGGTAAGGGTTTATATGCATCTTGCAGATATCTCTGCATAGTGTCGCACAATCTTGACACACCCACCTTCTGATATTATTATGTATTTAAGATGAGTTCTGCCCAAGACATCAGAGATTCTGAAATTGCAAGAAAAACAGACGATTTTTTAGAATATTTAACCATAGAGCGAGGCTGCTCTCCCCTAACCATTAGAAACTACCGCCACTATTTAACTCGTTTTAATAACTTTTTAGGCTCAGAAGGTATGAGTGCAAAATTATCTGATATTAATCAAGATGTAATTCACTCTTACAGAGTATTTTTAGCAAACAAAGATTTGGGTCGTCGGACTCAAGGATATCACGCAATAGCTCTAAGATCGTTTTTAAAGTGGCTCATAAAGCGCGATTTCAAAGTGATGAGTCCTGAAAAAATTGACCTCCCTAAAGTCAAAGACAGGCAGGTAAAGTTTTTGAATGGAGAACAAATTGATAGGCTCCTAAACTCCCCCAGCCTATCCACTATCCAAGGAAAAAGAGACAAAGCAATACTAGAAGTTTTGTTTTCAACTGGTCTTCGTGTTTCAGAGCTTGTTTCTCTTAACCGCGATTCAGTGGATTTGGACAGAAGAGAGTTTGGAATTACTGGTAAAGGAGGGAAAGCAAGGGTGGTATTTCTTTCCAGGCGATCAGTAGAATGGGTTGACAAATATTTAAATGAAAGAAAAGACCATTTTAAACCTATGTTTATACGCCACAAAGGAAAAATTGAAGTGACAACCCCAGATGAAAAAATGAGATTATCACCAAGATCTGTGCAGAGACTTTTGAAAAAATATGTAAAAAAAGCAAAACTTCCTGTTGATGCCACTCCACATACGATTCGTCATTGTGTTCATCCAGAAACGAGAATATTTTCCCAAAACACTATTTATTCAGCCAGAAGTTTGTATTATTCGAAAGAAGAAAGTATTGTTGGGGTGGATTTTGATTCAGATAAATTGCTCAATGCGACGATTGTTGGAAAAGAACAGCATTTGTCTAATTTATATTCAATATGGGCAGATGGATACGAACTAGTGTGTTCTAATAACCATAGGCTTTTTACATTAGGCAGTAAGAAAATTTTAGAAAGACACGTCAAAATATTAAAAATCGGCGATTATATTGCAGGAATTAGGAAAGTTGATTTTAAGGGAAAGGAATTGGTTCAGCCCGATGTGTCTAGACTTATTGGTTTTGTGGTGGGTGATGGCACGATAAGTAAAAGAATGAGACAAGTCGTTATACATGACAAGGATGTAAAAAATTTGAAATATTACCAAGACATTATTGAGAAAAAATTAAAGACCAAGACAACAATAACAAAGAAAACTGGAGTTAATTCATTCAAACTTGCTTTTTATTCTGAACAATTTGTGGATTTTTTACAGAAAGATTTAGGTATTGCGCAATTATCAAAAAACAGGAGAGTCCCTGTGGATATTATGAATTCGACAGAAAAAGAAATAATTGGATTTATATCAGGATTTTATGACGCTGAAGGAAACACTAACGGGGCCCCAAGGATTTTTTCTGCTTCTAAAGATTTACTTAAAGATATTCAAATGCTTTTGTTGAGGTTGGGAATAGATGCACATTTAATGGAAAGAGACAGAACTGTTAAATTACCTACTGGTAGAAAATTTAGACATAAATTCTATACATTACAAGTAATTGGTAAAAAAGATCAAAAATTGTTTATTAAAAAAATCCCGACACTTAAGTTTAAAACACTTTCTGACACCTCAGTTTGGGAGGAAGAAAAACTTCCTGTGCAAAAAATACTAAAGTCTATATTCAAAGATTTGGAAAAAGGAGGAAAGCGAGGTTTCAGATATGCACTTCAAGTTAATGAGAATATTAAATCTAGTAGATATCTGGAAAAGATTGTCCCCTTGAGATCAACTGTTGGTAAGTATATTAGACAGATAGAAAAATTCGGGTACAGAGATCCTAAATTTGATCTTCTAAAACAAATATATGAATCTAAAAACCTAAAGTGGTTAAAAATAAAGAAAATTAATAAATTACCATTTAATAGATACAGTGTTTATGATTTTACAGTATCACCTACTAAGAACTTAATAACAGATGGAATTCTAAGTCACAATTCATATGCTACTGACTTACTTGTTGCAGGAGCTGATATTAGATCAGTTCAAGAAATGTTGGGACACAAAAACATATCCACAACCCAAATTTATACTCATGTAACAGACAAACAACTCAAAGACATCCATGAAACATTTCATGGAAGAGGAAAATAATTTGGTATACTTAACTTCGTGAAAACAAAACTCATAATTCTTTCCATTTTTCTTTTTTTGGTTGGTGCTGGGTTAGGATCGTGGGGATATACAGCCTTTTTGAATTCTCGTGCACAAAAAGATCTACCTGAGACCACAGTTGTAGCTGTTGCTACTCCTGTAGATTTTGTTGAAAGTGATCAAAACGTAATTGATCCTGATTCCTTAGGTTACAACATAGTACTTCTGGGCCATGGTGGAGACGGTCATTCAGGAGGAACACTGAAAGATTCAATAATACTAGTCCATATAGATAGTGTTGCCAAAAAAGTAGCACTTGTTTCAATTCCAAGAGACCTTTGGTTTTCAGGTCACAAACTAAACGCAGATCCTTCAATTAAAGATGCAGTGGCTGGAATTACTGGACTTTCGATTCCTAATTATATTTCAATTGATTTTAACTCCTTTGTTTCTTTGATTGATAGTTTGGGTGGAGTTGATATAGATATCCCAAAACCATATACAGACAATTTCTATCCAGTTCGCGGTCTTGAAAATGAACTATGTGGTTTTTCACCTGAAAAAGTAGCTGATTTACATGCAAAATATTCAGGATTCAATCTCGAAAAACAATTTGAATGCAGATATGAGAGTATCCAGTTTGATACAGGTGTTAGTGTAATTG
>JADHUT010000002.1 GCA_016784385.1 Candidatus Microgenomates bacterium
TCAACTTTGTAGAAAGATTTAAAAAATATTCCCCAGTCTTCAGGAATTTTATCTGCATCCCAATAATCTACTTTATCGAGGAGCTTGAATGAAAGGGAATAGTTTTGGGCATTTATCAACCTATCACTTCTGGGAAGTAGTGATAGATCCCAAATAGAAGCAAAAGTTGTAATTATTCTTGTAATTGCAGGTATTTCCCAAATATTATTGTAAAACATCACTGCAGGTTGCCAAAATAATTTATACCGATTTGGAGAATCTAAAAATTTGTATGATAGACATGCAAAATGGTTGGGGTGGTACTTGTGATCTGCATCACAACTAGTAACTGTTAGGTAATTTATATCAAACTTTTTTGAACTAATGAAATGTTTTTTGAACCAAATAGCAGCAAATCTCTCATTAGAAGCTTTTCCTACGACCTCACCTTTAACTAGCTTGTGGTTAGTTTGCAGGAAGTTTTTAAAGTTTTTACCGTATTTACTAGAGAGATATGAAAATTTTTCATTTCTATCCTTAATGTTTTCTTTGGTTTCCATGGCCATAATCACTGTTATCATTTGTGTGGGCAAGGTTTGGTTGGAAAGAGATTTTATAGTTCTTTCTAAGATGTGCAGGGGCTCTTTAAAGGTTGGAATAATTATTACATTGTGAACTTTTTTCCAATCCGGGAATGCTTTTAAGTCTCCCAGCCAGTCATAGTTTATAGATGCCTGAATTCGTACATGCGAAATAATTGAAGTGATTGCAATCAAGAAAGATTGATAAAACCAATAGACGTTAAAGAGAAGAATAAAATAGGCAACTGCGTTAGGAAAAACAAATATACCCCAATAAGGAAAAAGAATCATGTTCCAAGAAAACACTCCTGGTAAAATCTCCATAGCTCTCAGAAATCCTTTTTCGTGTTTTAATATATATTTACGCATGTTGTTAGTATTTTACACCCCTTCTGGTTATAGGCGGGGAAAAAGAGGTTCTGTTGATTTTATCTTTGG
The DNA here is from genome assembly GCA_016784385.1 of Candidatus Microgenomates bacterium. GTDB lineage: Bacteria > Patescibacteriota > Microgenomatia > UBA8517 > UBA8517 > BS150m-G53. The sequence goes on from JADHUT010000002.1 coordinate 999, forward strand.
ACCTTTGAATATTTTTTCAATTTTATCAGCCGTTTCTGGCAAAAATGATTTTAAGTCGAAACTGATTTGTCTTAGGCCTTCGACCACTTCTACAAAACTGACAATTTTTTTATCCGTGCCTTTCCACATTTCTTCATTGTTTATTTTAGTGTCTAATACTTTAATTTTTTTCCAAATTTCATCGAGTGCCCAATCAAATCTAAACTTCTCAATAGGTTCAGAAATAAATTTGTCTACTTCGTATATATCTGATTTACCACAATTTATATTATTTACTTCAGCCATTTTTGCTACTCTTGAAACCAAATTTCCTAATCCATTTGAAAGATCGGAGTTATACACTTCCTCAAATTTTTCTTTTGTAAAATCACTATCTTCAGTTGGACTTACTTTTGCAAGTAAATAGTAGCGAAGCGCATCTTCACCATATTTTTGGGAGTATTTAATAGGATCAATTACATTACCCAAGCTTTTGCTCATTTTGGCTCCATCAGAAGTAATAAATCCGTGAATGAGGATTTGTTTGGAAACTGGAAGGTCTGCAGCCATCAACATTGCTTGCCACATGGCAGTTTGTTGTCTGAGATTGTCTTTACCTGCAATTTGAATAGCTTTGGGACTCTTTTTTGTTCCCCAGAATTTTTCGAAATTTCCCAAATCATTTGGCCAGCCAAGAGTTGATATATAGTTTGTAAGAGCATCAAACCACACGTACATAACATGTTTTGGATCTCTTGGAACTTCTATACCCCAAGGCATTTTTTCTTTCAGGCGAGAAATACTAAAATCTTTTAATCCAGCTGAAACAAAGTTTTGAATTTCTGTCGATCTGTGTTTTGGAACTATGAAATCAGGATTATCTTTATAGAGTCTCAATAGTTGTTTTTCAAATTTCGAAAACTTGAAAAAATAATTTTCTTCTTTGATGATTTGAATCTTTTTATTTGGATGCCATTGGCAGACACCTTTTTCCAAATCAGAATCTTGTTTTTCTAGTTCACACCCAACGCAATATTTTGCATTGTATTGTCCTTTTTCGATGAACCCATTTTTAGAGCATATTTTCCACATTTCTTGAGCAGCCTCGATATGGTTTTTGTCTGTTGTTCTTATAAAAGCGTCATAGCTCAAGTTTAGTGCCGATTTAAGGTTGTCGAATTTCTTTGCATATTCATCAACATATTCTTGTGGATCTTTTTTCTTCTCTAAGGCCTTTTGATATATCTTTTGGCCGTGTTCGTCTGTTCCAAAATTAAAAAATACTTTATTTCCATTTAGTCGATTGTAGCGGGCAAGAACATCTGCCTGAATTATTTCTAATGCAAAGCCAATATGGGGGGAAGCATTCACGTAAGGCAGAGTAGTGGTTATATAGTAGTTTTTTGACATATCTTTATATAGTATAACTCGAAGCGAGGTTATTTTACGAATTTTTTTATTTTCTCAGCCCATTGATTTGCCCACTCTTCTGCTTCAATTGTTTTTAGTGCCAACTTAAATCCAGGAGAGTTTATTTGTTGCTTGATTGATGAAATGGTGGATGAGCTTACTTTAAGGTTTGTTTTTATGTTTTTATGGTCTCTTTTCTTTTTTAGCCAGTATGCGACTGCAAGCCTTTTTGCAAATAACTCAAGTTCTTTTTGTGTGAAAAAGTCTTTCAAAAAAACTAACATTTTTTCTGGGGTTTTGAAGTCACACAGAGCACCGGCTAATGTTTTTGTAATTTGTTTGTTTAAGATTTTGTTTATCTTGTTTTCAGAGGCTTTCATGTTTGGAGCCAGTTTAACGGATTAGTATGTACGTTTCAAGCACGATCAGAATTGAAAATATAAGAGCGAAGTTAAGAATGTTACCAATACCAAAAAATCTCAGTATCAAAAATACAATCAGACCTATTGATACCAATAAACCCCTTCTGGTATGACCTAAAAGCAGCGAAAAGGAAAAGAGTAGAGCTAAAAAGAGTAACACGAAGAAAAATATAATGTTTAGAGTTTGGCCGGGGTTAAAAAAGTAAACTACTACTCCCAGTAGTACCCAAAGAATAATATTAAAAGTCAGGGAAGGAAGAAAGTTTTTACGCCTAAGTATGCTATCATGTCTAGTAATGGACTTTTTACTCATATTATTAATTGTAGTACTAATTGTACTAGTTATTGTGCTTATTTTACGAAAGGAAAAATCTTCTCCTGAGTTGTTGGAGTATTTAAGGGTTACAAACCAGAGATTGGAAAAACAAGGAGAGAGCTTTAATCAAAGACTAGATAATGCCTCCAGAATAATAGCTGGAGTACAAAAAAACATAGGAGAGTTTAGTGAAATAGGTAGGGGCATGAAAGAGCTGCAACAATTTCTTTCATCTCCAAAGCTGCGAGGTAATATGGGTGAGCAGGTTTTAAAAGAACTGCTTATTCAGTTTCTGCCCAAGCAGTCTTATAAACTGCAACATACTTTTAAGTCTGGTGAAAAAGTTGATGCTGCAATCATAACCTCAGGTGGAATAATTCCGGTTGACTCGAAGTTTCCTATGGAAAATTTCAGAAAAATGCATGAGGGAGAGGAAAAAGAAAAAAAGGTTTTTGCACGACAGTTTGAAAGAGATGTAAAAAAACACATAGTTGATATAAGTAAAAAATACATCTTAACGGAAGAGGGGACTATTGATTATGCACTTATGTATATTCCTTCAGAGTCAGTTTATTATGAAGTGGTAAATAGTTCTGATCTTTTTGACTTCGCACAAGGAAAAAGGGTTCTCCCTGTTTCACCAACAACTTTCTATGCATACATAAAAGCAATTCTTATGAGTTTTGAGGGGCAAAAAATTGAAAAACAGGCAGGTAAAATATTAGCATCTCTTCGGGCCGTAAAAAAAGATTATGAAAAAGTAGAAGATAATTTAGGTATCTTGCAAAAACATCTAACAAATGCCCACAACATGATGAGTAATGTTTTTGATACATTTAGTAAACTAGGTCAAAAAATAAGTAACACCCAACACCTTGAAAGTGGAATTAAAAAGGAATGACAGGGTCTTCAAAACTAAAATTAAACAAAGAACAATCTAGTGCTGTTGAGTATGGTAGTGGGCCACTACTTATTATTGCCGGCGCTGGTACTGGAAAGACAACTGTAATAACTGAGAGGGTGAAGTATTTGATTGCAAACAATTTTGCTAAATCAGAAGAAATATTGGTTTTAACTTTTACGCAAAAAGCGAGTAGTGAAATGGAAACACGAATAGACCGGGCAATGCCATATGGGTATACACAAATGTGGGTTATGACATTTCATTCTTTTTGTGATCGGATTTTGAGAGATAATGCCTTGCACATTGGTTTGGATCCCAAATTTAGACTTATGACACAAGCGGAAAGCATTGGTTTTATTAGAAAAAATTTGTTTAAATTTAAGCTTGATTATTTCAGACCCTTGGGAAATCCCAATAAATTTATATCAGGAATGTTGCAGCATTTTTCAAGGCTTGCCGATGAAGACATAACCCCAAAACAATATGCCGATTGGGTTAAAAGTAAGTCTGTAAAAATTAAAAAAAGTAAGGCTTCAAAAGAAGATTTACTGGAGCTTAAAAAATGGAATGAACTCTCAAAGGCACATGTCAAATACGAGGACCTGAAAATTAAAAATGGCCAGTATGATTTTGGAGATTTAATAAGCAAAACTCTCCATCTTTTCAGGACACGACCAAATGTTTTGTCTGAATACAAAAAAAAGTTTAAGTATGTGCTTGTGGATGAGTTCCAAGACACAAATTTTGCACAAAATGAATTGGTCAAACTTTTGGTGGGTAGTAATGGGAATATTGCGGCGGTAGCTGATGACGATCAATGTTTGCCAGGGAACTCGAAAATATCTACATTAAAAGGTGATAAAAAAATAAAAGATATAAAAAAAGGAGATGAAATAATCACTGCAGTAGGTAAAGGACATACCTCTGTCTCTCGTGTAAGTAAAATTTTCAAGAGGTCTAGAAAATCTAGTTTTTTGACATTCAAGACTAGGGGAGGAAGTAAAATCAAAATTACAGATAACCACAAAATGTTTTGTTTTTTACCTGGGCACTATGAATTAAGGAATTGGCATTTTGTTTATATAATGTATAGTCCAAAATACGGTTGGAGAATTGGGGTTACAAATAACTTATCACAGAGAATTAAGTTTGAGAGACAGGCGGATAAAATAATCGGAATTGGGGCATATAAAACGGATCCAGAGGCAAAATTTTATGAAGCATATTATTCAGCCAAATATGGAATTCCAACAGTTCCATTTTCTGCAAGGCCAAAACAGGCAATAAGTGGCAAATTACTTATTAATCTCTTTAAAGATATAGATTCGAGAAAAAATGTTGAAAAATTAGCAAGAGATTTGAAAATTGAGTTAGACTCACCGCAATTTATGGTTGGTGGTACAACAAGAGGTTCCACAAGAAGAGTAAAAATTAATTTCGAAATGTGCTATAGAAATTACAGAAGCAAATCCCATAAAAACGGATTTGTGGGTAATCCTTGGGTGATGCACCAGGTTTCACTTGAAACTTCTGACAAGAAATCTATTCAATTACTTGAAGACAATGATATTAAACTTTTAAAGACAAAGACCGGAAAGAGATTGAAGAGGGGATTTGTTGACATAAAAAAGGCTTGGGATTTCACCACCAAGCTGCAAAGAATAACAGATGGAACAATAGATAAAAAATTTAATGTTGGTAGATATAACTATGCGCATTTACCTTCAAGGATAGTGCCAGCAAGCCATGTTTTCCCTGGAATGTTTTTACCAGTTTTAAAAGGCAAAAGTGTTATTTATGAGGAAGTTGTTTCTAGAGAAGAGGATGTAAAAAATATAACAACTTATGATTTAGAAATTGAAAAAACTCACAATTTTATTGCAGATGGAATTGTGGTACATAATTCCATATATCGCTTTCGTGGTGCCGCCGTCAGTAATGTGGTGCAGTTTAGACTTAGTTTTCCAAAAACAAAAGTGGTAGTTCTCAATAAAAACTATCGTTCAACACAAGAAATTTTAGACAGAAGTTATGATCTAATCCAACACAACAACCCAGACAGGCTAGAGGTTGTTGAGAATATTAGTAAAAAGCTTGTATCAGTACAAGACAAAAAACTAAAATCTACGCCAAAAACAAAAACAGCGTTGGTTGAATTTATTCATACAACCAGGGTGGAAAGTGAAGCAGAAGAGGTGGTTAAAACTATTGATAAATTAATTAAGGATTCAAAAAATGGTTATTCTTACAAAGATTTTGCTATTTTAGTGAGAGCCAACAATCACGCAGACGTTTTTGTGAGAGAGTTAAACCAAAACGGGATTCCAAATCAATTTTTAGGGCCCGGAAAGCTGTTTCAAAGACCAGAAATAATTGAGTTGATATCGTACCTGAAAATTTTAGGCAATTTGGACGACTCAATGAGTTTTTATAAAGTATTGTCAATGGAAGAATTTAAAATAAATGGTTTTGAAATATCAAAATTATCTGGAGAGGCAAGGAAAAATTATGTTTCACTGTTTGAAGCTGCTGAAAGCTGTAAGGATGAAAAAATAACCAGTCTGGTTAAACTAGTTAAAACTCATCAAAACGATCTTATAACTCAAACTCCGGGCGAGGTCCTTTATGACTTTTTAGGTAAATCAGGAATACTAAAAAATATTTTGAAAGGTCCTGAAAATGAAGTAAAAGCCTCCAATATATCAAAGTTTTTTGAAAAAATAAAATCTCTTGAAACTGAAAATGTAGATATAAAAATAGAAGAAGTTGTTGATTGGATAGATTTATCGCTCGAATTAGGGGAGTCTCCGTTAGCTACAAATTCTGATTGGTCAGAGGAAAATGCTGTAAACATCTTGACAGTTCATTCCGCCAAGGGACTGGAGTTTCCAGTCGTATTTTTGGTAAATTTGGTCAGTCAAAGGTTTCCATCAATGAATAGATCTGAACAAATTCCAATTCCAAATGACTTGATAAAAGAAATTCTTCCACAGGGAGACTTTCATATACAAGAAGAAAGAAGGTTGTTCTATGTTGCCATGACAAGAGCAAAAGAAAGATTGTATTTAACGGCAGCGGACTTTTATGGTGAAGCAAAAAACGCCAAAAAAATTTCACCTTTTGTATTTGAAACAATAGGGGACAGGGAGCAACAAAAAAGCGAAAGTCTAAAGACCAAATCTTTTAGTTATGTGAATAAAAAAGATTTGGTTAAAAAGATGAAAGATAAGTCTAAACCCAAACTACAAATTGATTATCTTTCATACTCTCAAATAGAAACTTTTAAAATATGCCCGCTACATTTTAAATTAAGATATCTTTATAAAATTCCTACACCGCCATCTGCATCTGGATCATTTGGAACAAGTATTCACGAAACCTTGAAAGACTTTTATACTGAGTTAAAAAACAATCCCACTTCGCTCAAAGCTTCGCGGGATGAGCTTGAAAAATTATTGATAAAATTTTTCAAGAGCAATTGGGTGAGGGGAGGGTTTGAAAACAAAAAACATGAGAGACAGTTTTTTGACAAAGGAAAACTTTATTTATCAGGTTTTTTGAAAGAAGGTTACAATAAGAAAGTCAAAACAGCTCTATTGGAAGAAAAGTTTGTATTGCCAATAGGTAAAAACTTAAAAATTGGAGGAATAGTTGATAGGGTAGATATAATCCCTGGTGGACGGTTGGAGATAATTGACTACAAAACTAGTGCAAACATACCAACACAAAGAGAGGTTGACAAGAATCTGCAACTTTCTATCTATGCGCTGGCGGCAAGTCAAATCCCAACCAAACCATTTGGGGTAGACACAAAAAAAATAAAGCTTTCTCTTTATTACTTGGACAACCAAGAAACACTATCTACTACAAGAACAGAAAAACAGTTAAATGAAGCAAAAAAAGAAATTCTGGAGATTAGAGACAAAATTGAAGAAAGTGATTTTAGATGTTCTAACCATTATTTTTGCCAAAACAGCTGTGAGTTTTCAATGTTTTGCATAAGTGAAAATTAAAGCAAAGAAAATCTATTTTTATAGTATGCGCCAGGGTAGAGGACATCTCTGCCTCCAAAACTTTTTTTAAAACGAGTAAAGCCCAACCAGGATTTATTTGGAAATCTTTCATCATAAATACCTTCAAAATCAAAAACCCTACATTTCTGTTTCTTGGCCCATAGTATGCCTTGATAGAGGAGGGAGTACTGGGAGAGGGAAGCGCGACCTTCTTTATTGGTAAAACCGTACCAATAATATGCAGTGCCGTGTGAAGACCTTGTGAAAACAGAACCGCCTATAATTTCACCGAAATCATTGTGCGACGTAAGAAATAGAGAGTGGGTGTTAGGAAACGATTTGCGTAAATTAATTAAGCTAGTGGTACTTGGTATAAATCTTGTAAATCTTACGCTTTTCTTCCATGCAGCGCGAAATAATTTAATTTTTTCTGGAGAAGAACTGTCCTTAATAATTGTCTTCTCCCCTACCCGTATGGCCCTTCTAGTGTCTTTTTTGAATCCAGCGGTTATCTTGCCTAACGACTGGTCCAAATTGATGTGGGAAGTTTTGCTGGGCAAGTACGAAGACTTGCTAAGTTTGTAGCCATCTGATATAAATAAGTTATGGTACGAAACGGTGGAGACTCCGAAGGATAGACAGGGCTCGATAATTGTTTGAAATACTCTATATTTCTTCTGTAGTTTTTTTATTGTTTTCCAATTAATATTCTTTGGTCTTTGTATTTTTAAAACTGATCCTAAAAGTGGCATTTTTTTAACAAAATAGTTTGTGTTGTCAATTCTTTCTACTATCCATCCTTGAGTTTTTAGATATTTTGCGTAATTTTGGGATTGCCTAATATCAATCATGTTTTTGCCTTAAGGCGAAGAAATATCCATCTGAATTTTTCAGCGATTTTGTATATGAAATAGATTGGCTTGTTTATTATTAAATCCCAACTTCCTATAAATTCAACCACTTCCGGGTTGTACCCTTCTTTAAACTTTGTGAACCCTTTTCCCTCTTCTCTTCCCCAGAGATCAAAGGTTTTGCATTCTAGTTTTTTACCTAGTTTAATTGCTTCCCACATCATGGCGTTATTGGCCATCACATTTCTGTGTTTATCTGAGGATGCCCCGTATGGATAATACAAAACTCCGTTGTGAGCAAAAAGTACCCAAGTGCTAATAATTTGGCTTTTGTATTTAGCAACCAACAAATGGGCGATGTTTTTATTCAAGTGTTTCCACATAAGCTGGTGGTACTTTTTAGTATGGGCATAAAAACCTTGTCTTTTTGCAGTATCAAAAGTTAGTTCCAAATATCTCTCGAAAGCTTTATTGGAGTTATCCACAATTACTTTTACACCGTGTTTTTGGGATAAACGAATGTTATAGCGAGTTTTACTTGAAAAACTACTCAATAGTTCTTCTTCTGATTTTGTCAAATCGATTATAAAAGTAGTAGGTGTAAAAAGAGTTTTACCCCTGACCAGACCTGCCGATTTTAAACCATCTTCTAGTTTTTTGCTGTATTCGACATTGGGTTCAAATTTAATAAATACGGCATTTTTTTGCCTACCCAGCTTTAAAAAATCTCGAACATCGGACTCACTTGGAGCCAAGCCTTTTATAACAGTACCGATGTTTAGATTTGTAAATGGAATTTTACTAAGCACAATATTTCCTTTATTTGTTTCTATAACTTCATTCCCCCAAGCTCTTCTAAATTCCGCCCACTCTTTTGTCTGAAGAGGATGTTGATACACTTTAGTGTTTGACACGTATTTATTCTAACATTTAAGAAACTTATTCTGAAGACTTCTTTCCTATTATCGCTTCCGCTTTTTTAACAGCACCACTTAACGTTCCAAAGTGAAATCCGTGGATCTCATCTGTTTCAATATTGGTAAAAACACGAAGTCTGACATCTGGAATCTCCACACCTGCTTTTTTGCCAGCATCCTGGAGAGCTAAAGAAACCTCATCTATTATAGTTAGTGAGACAGGAAGTACAGTTTCTGCAGGTCGTATATCTAAAGCCCCATTACCCACACCAGACTCTATTCTCGACAATCGATCGGTTTTCATGATTTAATCAGGATTATATCTTATTTTAAATACTTGTCTAATATGTCAGAGTAACCGATATTCACTATTTAATATATTTATCGAGAATATCGTCAAAATTAAGGTCGTCATCTGTAATTTGAGACTCTTCAAAACTACTGGTGTCTTGTTTATAGTCTATTCCTGCTGAGTTTTGTAGTAAATGTTCAGGAATGTCTGCAATAAATCTGCTTGGGGGGTTATTCACTTTTTCACCAAAGTAAATTCTTCTTGAGGCATAACTTAGGTATACTTGTTCTTTTGCTCTTGTTATTCCAACGTAAGCAAGTCTTCGTTCTTCTTCCATTTGTTCTGTTTCGAAAAGACTTCTTGAGTGAGGGAAAAGCCCTTCCTCCATTCCTACTATAAATACGATTGGAAACTCCAGTCCCTTAGCGGCATGTAGGGTCATAAGCGTAGCTTGGCCGGCTTTGCCAGTTAATGTTACATCATCTTTGTTTTTTGCTTGTGATTGGTCAACCAATGCGACGTTTTCCAAAAATTCTACTAAATTGGGGTATTGCATTGCAACCGACCTAAGCTCTTTTATGTTTTCAAGTCTGGGGATATCGTCTGGATCATCTTCTTTGTATTTTTGCAGGTAGGTAGTTACTTCTATTGTTTTGTCTAATATTTCTAAAGTAGTATATTTGTCTGGGTCAAGATTTTCTTTTATTTCATTAAAGCTTGCCAGTCTTCTTTTTCCGGTTTTTTCTGCTCGTTTTAATGAGACTTTATCTTTTGGGTTAGAGAGTAACCTTAAGTAGGCCAGTAGATCTTTTATTTCTGCTCTATCATAAAATCTCACTCCCCCGACCAAGGTGTAGGGGATGCCACTGTGGATTAATGCTTCTTCCAATACACGTGATTGAGCATTGGTTCTGTAAAGAACTGCAACATCACTGTAGGCAATTGAATTTCTTGCCAAATCTTTTATTGTTTTTACTACACTGTCTGCCTCATCAAAACCATTACTGGCTGTATAGATATTTATTTTTTGGCCTTCTTTTTTGTCAGTCCAAAGCTTTAGTATGGGATGGTTTGTGTTTTTGGATATAACCGAATTTGCAGCATCCAAAATGACTTGGGTAGATCTGTAATTTTGCTCCAAGTTAATTACTTTCATTTTTTTGTAGTCTTTTATTAAATTGTTTATGTTTTTATAATCAGCACCACGCCATGAATAGATCGATTGGCTGGCGTCGCCCACAGCTGTCAGGTTTTCATTTTTACCCACAAGCATTTTAATCAGTTTGTATTGAACTTTATTTGTGTCTTGCCACTCATCAACAAAAATGTGAGTAAGTTTAGTTTTCCATTTTGTCAAAATTCTTGGATTTTTTTCAAACAATTCAACTGATTTTAAGAGCAGTCCGTCAAAATCTACCCCATTACAAGCGATTAATTGTTTTTCGTATTCAAAATAAACCCGAGCAATGATCTTTTGCATGTCTGTTTGGCTAATTTGCAAGTAAAGGGATGGGGTTATGTTTTGGTTTTTAGCTTCACTTATGGCATAAAGTATGCTTTTTGGCTTTATTGATTCTGACAACTCAAAACTTTTTACAATACCTTTAATCAAATCTTTTTGATCAGTGTTGTCGTATATTACGAAGTTGGGATTTATCCCAACATGGCTCCCATCAATTCTTAAAGTTTTTGCACAAAATGAATGAAAAGTTCCTGCAAACCCCAGGTTGGTAGATGGAGAATCACTACCGGCCAGAAGTGCGCTTATACGATCTTTCATTTCCGAGGCAGCTTTATTGGTGAAAGTAAGAAGAAGGCAGTTTTCGGGCGAGGTTACTTTTTTTTCAATCAAGTAAGCAACCCTGTGTGTCAAAACTTTTGTTTTTCCACTTCCCGCCCCAGCCAAGACTAACAAAGGACCATTTTGGTATTTAACTGCCTCTATTTGTTGCTGGTTTAAATCAGTTAACAGCTTGCTTGTCGGCTTCATGACAAATACAATAGTAACATGGCTAAGACAAAAGTAATGAGATTCTTGTTGCTATTTTTGATATTGGGTTTAATATTTGCCCCCTTTTATTTACTTAGAAGCTATTTTGCAATTGGTTTTAAGTTTATTAATACCGATTACTCTAAATTAAAGTCAAAGGATGGCATCACTTCAGTGTTGATTTTAGGAAAAGGTGGAGAGGGCCACACTGCACCAGATCTCACAGATACCATTATCAACATTTTTGTGTCTCAAAATTCTAAAAAACTAAGTTTACTTCCACTTCCTCGAGACATATGGATACCCGAGATCAGGGCAAAGATAAACAGTGCATATTATTGGGATAAACAAAGAGAGAATAAAAATTATGAACTAACAAGGCTTGCTGTAGAGGGTGTGGTAGGTAAAAGGCCAGACTACTTGGTTGTTGTTAATTTTTCTATGTTTAAAGATTTGGTTGAGGCGTTGGGAGGAATTGAGGTAGTAGTTGAAAATTCATTTGTAGATAATAAATTTCCAATACCAGGCCTAGAGGAAGACCTGTGTGATGGAGACAAAACATATGGCTGTAGATATGAAACAATCCAGTTTGAGGAGGGTTTGCAGACGATGGACGGGGAAACATCTTTGAAATTTGTGAGAAGTAGAAATTCTGAAGGAAATGAAGGGACAGATATAGCACGCGAGGCAAGACAGCAAAAAGTAATAGCTGCTATAAAAAACAAAACTTTGTCTTCCGAAATTATCTTAGAGCCCAAAAGTATTATTTCTGTATTGAATTCAGTTTTAAATAACGTAGAGACAGATTTCGATATTGAGTCAGCAATAGTTTTGGCAAGAGTCCTTCTCGATTCAAAAGATAATGTTCACAGTCTCACCATCCCAGAAGATTTTTTGGAAGTTTCAAAAAATATATACAAATATGATTATCAGTATGTATTTATTCCAAGAAATGGAAATTGGAGTGATTTTTCTACCACCCTACCCAACCAAATTTATTAATCCAGATTACTCCCCAAAGATTAACTAAAATCCCAATGCACATTAGCATCCAATGAATTTTTCTTGGCCCTTTTTGTTTTGCCACACCCTTAATTGTTAAAAGTATCAAAAAGGGGTAAAAATCAACAGCGAAGCGGTATCCAAACTGTGCAAAACCAGTTCCACCGTGAGCACCTACTACCAAAAATACCAAAAGAATGGCCAACCACACATATTTGACCAACTTTTCTTTTGCTTGCGCTTTGAGAGCGAAAAAAAAGGCTGGGGTGGTTAACCAAATTGCCATGCCAGCCCAAGAAGGTTGAATGTATGGAAATTTATCCAGAAATATTGGCATGGCAAGAAATGCAATTTTTAAGTCGGCTAAAATATAGCTTGGATGCATTATGCCTTTACTAAACCAGGGTTCGTTCGAAGTTCCAGGTATTAAAAAATATCCGGAATTAAAAAGGGTGTGGTAACGAGCGTAGTTATACAACATGTCTAAAACCAAGACCACTCCTATCGGTGTGGCAAACAACATAAACTTTTTGAATTTTTTTACAAAAATACCCTTTTTGAATAGTTGTGGTTGACTTAGATACAAAAATATCGGGAATGTTAAGGCAAGGTGGCTTCTTGAAAGATATACAAAAGCCAAACTTATACCTAATACAATAGGTCTTTTTTTACCTAAAGTTTCAATGAGGGCTATGGTTAGAAAAAAACAACTTACAATTTGGCCCAAGTACCAAGTAGAACCAACTGATGATAAAAACCACACAATAGACCCCAGACCAACTAGTAAAGTTGACCAGACTGCCAACTTGAGGTCTTTTTTAACTTTCAAAGAGAGAAAAAATGTTAGAACTGTAAAACCAGCTCCGATCAAATGCGCCAAGTATTGTTGGGGAAAGTTTTTTCCAAAAATAAAAACAAAAGGTATTGAAAGTATAGCTGGCATTGGAGGGTTCACTACGAAAAAATTAGTAATGTCGCCGTTTATAGGTACTTTTTCCAGCCAAGGATAGTTCCCTGTTATAAACAACTTACCTTTTAAAAAGGCGTCTGCCAGCAAAGTGAAGTGGTTGTAGGGAGTTTCTCCCCCGGAGGTAGACAAGTATATTATAAATATACCTATAAACAGTAAGATACTAATGAGTCTTATTTTTCTATTCATATTACCAGCCAAGTTGAATTGCCCATTTTACTCCCCAAAAGTTTACAATGATTGAGATAAGAAGCAGTGTCAGATTTATTTTTGTCGGTTTGAATTTAATGGCTATTATTATCATCAAAAAGACTAAAAGATCCAAAACAAACCTGTATCCAAATTGAACCCACCCTTGTGCGTAATGAGTGAACAGAATAATTGATGCAGGAAGAATGGCCAAAATAGATGCTTTTATAAGCTTCCTTTTAAAAGGGGGCTTGAATGCTAACAAAAGTAGTGGGGAGGTAAAAAGTATTCCCATTCCGAAAGGGCTGGGTTTGAAATTTTGTGGTGGCATTACAAAAAAAGTATAAAGATGATATGGAATTGCCCTAATGTCGAAGTAGTTAAAATGAGCAGAGTCGGGGTGCCAGATTCTTTGGAGAGAATAATTCAAATTTGAACTGACGTAGCTTTCATATACTTGTGTGTACCCTCCCTCCCAGATATTGCCAAACCTTGCAAAATTGTATGAAAGGGTAATTGGAATAAATACAAATGCTCCTAGCAAGAAAAGAGCTAGTAATTTTTTTTGATTTCTGAGTAGAAAAACAAAAAACAGACCAGTTGCCAGAACAGGAAATCTAGATAGTGCTGAAAGAGCGAAGAGCAGACCAGACAAAAACACTAATGTTTTATTTTTTGAATAAAATATAATGATGACACTTAGCAGCAGAAAAAAAATTGAAACTATGTGGGCAAAAAACCAAGTTGTTCCGACTATTGTTGACCAAAAAAGCGTAGTTCCAAATCCCACAAACAAAGACAAAAGGACAGCATTTTTCTTATCTGTGATTTTTTTAAATAGTAAATAAAAGAGGGTAATATTCAAGGATCCTAAAAGTACGGATATTTGTTGTTGGGTGACACTTTTTAAAAAAATTATAAATGGAATAAGTGCGAGTGACGCTCCTGGCGGAAAAGGTAGATATGTTTTATTTCCAATAACGATCTTGTCCTGATAAAATTCAGGCAAGAAGGGGACATCTACTCTTCCATCTAGGATAGAGTTGGCAAGATGGAGGTAGTGGTCATACCAATTTCTGGGGTTGGGATATATACTCTTGTAAATTAGATATGAGCCCACAAAAATAAATAATGGAATTAATATATGACTAAACTTTTTAAAAAATTTGTTTATCACAAAATTGATTTTAACATTGTGGGATTGTTTTTATCTGCTTTAATACTGCGATTGTTCTTGGCAAATTTTGGAACACTGCAACTTGATCATGGAACATTTGTTTCCTGGGCAAATTCTCTGGCTTTAAACGGTACCAGCAACTTCTATGATTCGTGGTCTGATTATTTACCTGGATATTTGTATGTTTTGCAATTTCTTGGAAAAGTAAATTTATTATTTCCACAATTGCAAACTTTGACTTTTAAAATTCCTGCCATGTTGGCAGATTTATTTACAGGTCTTTTAATTTATCGCATTGCCAAGGAGAAATTAAAATCACCAAATAAAAAAAGGTGGGCGTTGGGACTTTTTGTACTATATGTTTTTAACCCAGCAATAATTTCTAATTCAACCCTGTGGGGACAAGTAGATAGTTTGTCGGCCTTCTTTGCGCTGTCGACAATTTATTTTGCTACAAAAAACAAGTTATTTATTTCATCTATACTCATTTCAATAGGTACTCTTATAAAGCCACAAGTAGCATTTGTTGCCCCCTCGATTTTATACTTGGCTATTTCCAATAAATGGAAAACAAAACAAATAATAGGGTACGGGTTGGTGGGGTTTGGTGTATTTGTATTAGGTTTTGTGCCTTTTACCAACTTGGCAGACCTAATCCCCTTTATTATTGAAAGATTAACAATTTCAGCAAATCAGTATCCATATGGTTCCATTAACGCATTTTCTTTTTGGGGCCTTTTTGGATTTTGGAAACCAGATCAGGTTTCCTCATGGATTGGATTGGGAGTTGTTTTAATTTCTAATTTATTATTTTTCATAAAAACTGTTAAGCGTAAAAATTCTGCATATTTGATTGCAGTGTTTTCTCTATTGACTACATTTTTATTTTTAACCAGGATACACGAGAGACATCTGCTTCCAGTACTGGCCCCACTTCTTATTTCTTCTTTAGAAATCTTCCCAATAATTTTTGTGTATGCTGGGTTGTCTTTAACTTATATAGCCAATTTAGCCTATTCATATTATTGGATAACAGATAACTACAAGCAGATTTTCAATCCTGTAATGACAAAGATCTTGATTGTATTTAACTTGATTATGTTGGGAGTTTTTTCATTGTCACTTTTCAATAAAAGATTTAAAAACTATCTGTCGGGTTTACTCAAATTTAAAAGAAAAAAAGCAAAAGTATTAAACAACAAAAAGTTGTTTAAGGGGCGCGATGTGACAAAAAAAGCTGCAAAATTAATGCTGGCAACAATTTTGTTGTTTTCGTTGTTTACAAGATTTTATAATTTGCAAAATCCTCCAAATGAATATTTTGACGAGGTATATCATGTGTTCACCGCAAAATTAATGCTTCACAATGACCCTAAAGCTTGGGAGTGGTGGAACCCGCATCCTGAAGGGTTTGCTTATGAGTGGACACATCCACCAATTGCTAAGTTGGGCATGGTTGTTGGAATGGTTGTTTTTGGAGAAAATTCATTTGGGTCTAGATCAGTTCAAGCAATGTTGGGTGTAGCTTCGATTTATCTAGTGTATCTGATTACTTTAGGATTGTTTAATGACAGGAAAATGGCTTTAATGGCTTCATTGCTTTTAAGTTTTGATGGCTTGTTTTTGGTAATGAATAGAATCGGAATGAATGATACCTACTTATTGTTTTTCCTTCTTTTGTCATTTTTGTGTTTTCTCAAAGACAAATATTTTTTTGCAGCTATTTCGGTTGGTTTAGCATTAGCTTCTAAGTGGTCGGCGATTTATTTTTTACCTATACTTCCTCTCTCTCATTTTGTTTTAAGAAAAAAGATGAAGTTAAATTATCTTTGGTTTTTGGTTCTACCTCCTCTAGTTTATGTAGCAAGCTATACTCAAATGTTTACAACAGGCCATAGTTGGGGACAATTTGTGGAAGTTCAAAAACAAATGTGGTGGTATCATACCAACCTTGATGCACAACATGCATACACTTCTCCTGCATGGAGTTGGCCACTCCTCCTAAGGCCAATCTATCTATATGACGGTGGTGTGGTGGGTGGTGGTATAAATAAACTAGTAAGTAGAATATATGCTTTTGGAAATCCAGCGGTATTTTGGTTCGGTCTTGTGTCAGTAATTGGTGGTGCAGTTATTTCTTTTCAAGAAAAAAATAAAAAATTAGGGCTGGTTATATTTTCATACCTAATTTTTTTTATTCCTTGGATAGCATCTCCCAGAATTATGTTTTTGTATCACTACTTGCCATCAATTCCATTTTTGGTGATTATTTCTTCGTTTGTACTTCGTCGTTTACCACGCTTAATCTTGCCAGTTTTTATTTCCATGGCAGTGCTATTTACATACTTCTATCCTCATTGGACAGCAATCAATATCCCCGAAAGTTTAGACAGAAGTTATTATTGGTTCTCAAGCTGGAGATAGTACCAGTTACAATGCCAAAAGAAGAGCTCCAAATATTGCAAGTATTCCAAGACCTCCACCAACAATTGTTGGCCAAGATGTTCCTGCATCAGGAAGTTGTGGTGCATCAGAGGCTGCTGGTGTAGCAGTAGATGTTTGTGGACATGAACAATCAGTTTCGGCCGTGCATTGTGTGTTTCTACAATTTCCAGTGGTATCACCACTAGGGATGTAGCAAATTAGATCCGATGGACAATCAACGTTGCTTGTACAGCTGTAGTTACATTGTGGGTTAGGACTTGCCGTTGGTGTAGAGGAGGCAGTACTTGTTGCAGTGGCTGTTGCTGTCGGAGAACTACTACTGGTGCTGGTCGCAGTTGGTGATGAGGTGGAAACAGATATTGTAAATGACAGTGAACAAGAACTCACTTCTTGTGCTGCAGGACGACTTGTTGGTGCATTTGGTGCAACTGCTTGATTACGTAAATTATATAGTCTGGTGGCTGTAAAAATGGCCACACCTGCCAAAACTATTGTTGCTATGATTATTAGTATTGTTGATATTTTAGATTTTTTCATATTTTGTTATTTCCACCCCAAACTGTCATGGAATACTTGGGCTGCTATATTAAAAGTTGAAATACCAGCAGGTATTGTATATTCATCGTAGAATTCGGTTGTGCTTGGTTTTTTTGTTGCAACTTCAGAGCGAAGTATTCCATTAATAGTAAATCTAGCTTTAGTAAATGTTCCATTTGGAGATTGTCCTGCTGCTGTGAATCTTACAACATCACCAACAGTGAGCTGGCTTAGTTGGGTGGAAGTTAAAGGACTCCAGTTGATGTCGTATGCTTTGATGTTAAGACATTGGGCAGAGTCTGTAAGAGTGGTGATACCTCCACCACTACCTCCTGAACCAGGGACACAACCGTCATCACTTGGATTTTCTACATAACCCTGTACACAACACGTCATACCTCTTCCATGCATATTTTCCGTCCATGTTCTACCTTGTGCTTCACATGATTGTTCAAGAGCAACGGGTTCACATATTTCTGAGGTACTTGCATCACCACCTTGGCTGTGGCATACAAATCCCTGTGCACAAGGATTTGTAATAATGTTACAATTTTCACCTTCTCCTGGGCGTACTCCTCCACCACCTAACCCACCAAGAATAATTTCGTTTTCGATTCTTTCGGCATTTTCTGTTATCGCATTATCAGCGTCTACAAGTGCTTGATATTCTTCTCTTGTGTATTCAACACCATTAGCATCAGTATAGAAAGGAGTTGTGACTGGAGCACTTCCACCACCACCACCACTACCACCACCATCACCACTATCACCACCACCAGTGCTTCCACTTCCACCACCAGGATCGTTTATTCCTCCTGGTCCATCGTTTGCCACCTCGTATGGTCTAGGGTCAGCTCTTTCCCTAATATCTTGTTGTTGTTGTACTAGTATTACACCTGCTCCGATACTACCCACGAGAAGAAATATTCCAAGTATGGTTGCAATGAATTTTCCTTTTCCTCCACCAAATTTCTTTCCTGTTTTGGTCTTTGTGCCAGTTTCATTCTCTTGTGTGTTGGGTTGGGTTACTACTGTGGGTGGGACAATGTCGTCGGTTGGTGCTGCAGACCCATTTGTTGTTTCTGCTTGATTTAATTCTTCTGTCATGGGAGGAGTTACATCATCAGGTGAAGGAAAAATTGGGGGTGCAAAAGTAGCAGGGTCTTGTTGTTTATTGTCGTCGTTATTGTTTTGCATTGGCAGTTTTAAATACAAAAATACTAGAAAGTAGTATTCCTACACCCATTATGAATAAGCCCAATGTGGGTGTCAAGCTTCCTGTTTCTGGCAAGGCAGGAGGAGTTGATGTCGGAGATGAAGAAATTGTTGCAATTGCTGTTGAAGTTGCTGTGGCAGTTGCAGAAGGTAAACTGCTTGGAGTACTGGTTTGGACTGGTGTGGCAGAAGGAGTAGATTCAAAAGCAGGTCCTTCTGATGCAGTTACCACAAAGTTTCTTGTAATAGTTCTCAATATTCCACTGTCATCTTTCCATTTTATTGTTACTTTGTGTTGCCCTGGCTCTAGGTTGTTTGGAGGACTCCAGGTCCATTGCCCTTGTGAATTTGGAGTTAAGTTTGTGGTCTGCATTTCAGATTCAACCACTATTTCTATTTCAGTGTTAATAGGTGCTTTTCCAAAAAATTCAGGATCATTGGTGGTAATTATCTCTCCTTCATCAATACTCTCCAGAGTGACAACTTTGGTATTTTGGATTTCCCCATCTTCTATTTCAAACCTAGAAGAAATCTCTACCTGGTCTGGTATAGAAAGTTCACTTTCTGGTAGAGTAGTGTTTGTATCTATGTCAATAGTTCTAAAGTCGTAACTTTTCCCAAGTACTATTAAAGGAGTATTTTTTGCAGGACCTGGATAAATAAGTGCAGTCGCAGAACCTGATACACCAGCGTCTATTGAAATTTCCAAGATTGTTGAGTTTGAACTTGTTGAGATATAGTTGGAAAGTGGAATCAACCAGTTTCCACTATTTGATGTTGTTGTGGATAGAAGGGCTCCATCGACTGAGACATAAACGAGTACATTGTCTGCAGGGTTTCCTGTTTGATCGACTACAGAACCTGAAATATTGTGTTGTGTTGGGTTGGTGTTACTATTTGCATTTGTTGTAGCTTGCCAGGCAATTTCATTATTGTCCCAGTCAATGCCATCTGAATTAATTTTAAAATAGATTGATTCTGTTGGGTTTAGACCCAATATTGTTACCCAATGAGTTGTTGCTTTTTCGTCTGTGGTATCTTGTTGGACTTTTGATATAGTGGCACTACTTTTACCCCATTTTATAAATCCAATAGATTCTTTGTCCGTCACCCAAGAAATAGTTAAGCTGGAGTTTGTGATATTACTAATCCTTACGTTTTTAGGGTTAGTTTCTGTTTGTGCACCAAGTTTAAATACAGCTTGTGAATTAATTAAAACTACGCCAGAAATAAGTCCAACAAACAATATAATTAACCCCAAAATAGTTGGTAATTTTGCATTTTTTTTCATAATCCTTCTTCTAAACTTGCCTCTTGTGTGGCTTCTGGGGAAGGTGTGATTATAATACTTTCCGGTATTGGTGTACTTTCTATTTGTTCTACTATTACAAAGCTTTCTGTAATTGAACCAAGGTGTTTTCTTTCTTTAATCTTCTCAATTGTTTCCCCGTCTAGTTTAGGGCTTAATGGAAGGAGGAGTTCATTTGGCACTACTGCTTCTGTTTCGTTAGTAAAACTTCTGTAAGCTCCAAAGAAAATCCAGAACACTGCAGTAATCAAAGTAAGTATTAGTATTACAACCACTGCAGGAAGCTTCTTCTTACTTTTCATAGTGAACCCCTTTCATACGGGAACCTTCCCGTTATAACCATTACCAGGATATTACCTTCTTCGGTTTGGCTTGAGTTAATTGAAAATGAATCTATTTTTATTGGTCTTCTAAGTTTTTCTATACTTGAAAGGAAAAATTGTAGATTTTGATAATTTCCGGTCACTGAGACAGTGACAGGAATTTCACCAGCGTCTTGGGGTAAGTTTTCTTGTTTTGTATTCTTTTTGTCTACACTTCCCAAAAGTGTTATTCCAGAAGATGATATCCCTAAAATTTCAACACCAGACTCAACAGCGACACCTTGAACTTGGCCAATTGCTCCATCAATGTTGGCTGTATCAGGAACTGATTGTTTGATTAAAGGTAGAGTAGTTGCAAATTGCTCCATTATTATACTGGCATTTTTTAAGTTTGTAATTTTTTGGTCTAGTTTTAATACAACGTCTTCTTTGTTTTTTATTTCTTGTGTAAGCTCAATAATGGTTAGTATTGTTGGTTTTATGGCAAATAGTGCAAATATCAAGATTGTTACCAAAGACAAAATTATTTCTAAAAAAGATTTTAGGTCAGGTCTGGATTTATAGACACGAGAGATATCCAAAAAATAACTCTTGTATCTTGTATAGTTTTTTCTCCAGCCGTCTTGCATATTATTGTTTTTCTATTTTAATTTCGTTTTTATAGTAAAAGTGATGTAACTTTCATCTTCAGAACCCGATGAAATTTGGCTTAGTGTAATTTCATCAAAAAGTTCTGTTGATTCTAAATTAACTATGAATTGAATAATTGATTTTTCCGAAAAAGAAGAAGATTTAATTTGAATTGATTTGTCTACGAAAGAGACAGTATTAAGAAGAACATCGGGTGGCAAATATTGCCCCAATGTGTCAATTATTGCAGATATTTTTTGTTCTGAGTATAGTTCGTTGGCTATTGATAATTTCTTTTGCAGAGATCTAAATTCAGTTTCAACTGGTTCATATGCCAAAACTTGTGCTTTAACTACGTTTATTTCTTCATTTAAGTCAGAATTTTTTGCATCAAGCCAAAAACGAGAAAGAAAGGCTCCCATGACCACCATTTCACAAACTATAACCATAACCCTAAATGTGGTTAAAACCCATTTTAGTACACGGCCCCAAGAAGAAGATTTAAACTCTTCTGATGGAAGTAGATTTATATTTTTTTTCTTTTTCGCAGCCACAAACTCAATATAGCATATGAAAACATGTGGAAGAAGAAGGACTACTTTTTAGGTGTAGTTTTTTTGATTCTTAAAAGTAGGGAGAGTTGTTTTTTAATTCTTGCAGCTTTGTTTTTGTGAATAATATTGTCCTTTACAGCTCTGTCAGCATATGAGCTAGCTTTAGAAATTGCTTTTTGGGTTTTTGTTTCTTTGGCTTTTCGGACAGAACTCTCCAAGTTGGCAACCGTGCGGTCGTTGACGATCTTTTTTCGCTTCGATCCCCTAAGGGCTCTTTTGGCTGTTTTTGTTACTGGCATATAATAAAATATCTAATGGTAGAAAAATATTCTGGTTGTGAGTATAGAGGAAAGAGGCTAGAATAGCAATATCCATGAAACGATTACGAAAATTTATATCTTCTCCACAAAACTCAGTTATGTCAGCGGCAAGCCTTATTATGGTGATGATTGTTGCCAGTAGAATTCTGGGACTGGTAAGACAGCGAGTGTTGGCTAATTTTTTTGATCCGTCTGAGTTGTCACTTTTTTTCGCAGCATTTCGCTTACCCGATACTATCTTTGAAGTATTGGTTTTTGGTACTTTTGCATCAGCGTTTATACCTGTTTTTGCAAAAAATCTTAAAAGTGGAAAAAAACAGGCGTGGGAGTTGGGTGGACTAATAATAAATTGGGGTGCTCTAATTTTTCTAGGTTTAGCAATAATTGTAATTGCCTTTGCAACACCTCTTTATAAAATTATTACTCCAGGTTTTGGACCCACAGATCAGTCAATAATAGTGAGTCTTGCTAGAGTTCTTTTTGCAGCCCAAGGATTTTTTGTTCTGTCATATGTTCTAACTGCTGCACTTGAATCGTCGAAAAGGTTTTTCATTCCAGCACTGGCCCCCCTTTTTTATAACCTCGGAATAATTATTTTCACGATTGTTTTTTATAAAGACTATCATTTAATGGCACCAGTTATCGGTGTGGTTGTTGGGGCTGCTTTGCATTTTCTTATTCAGTTGCCTTTGGCCATGAAATTGGGATTTAGATTTACAAAATCTTTAAAAATTACCTCCGAAGTGAAAAAAATCGCCAAATTAGCACTTCCAAGAGTCTTGGAAGTATCTTTCCTGCAAATTGCAAAGTTTGTTGAGCTGTCACTGGCAACACTAATATCAACTTCTGCATATACATATTTTACTTTTGGTAATTCAATACAGTTAATTCCTGTTGGTCTTTTTGGAACTTCAATAGCCAAAGCTGCGCTCCCCACATTAGCAAGACAAGCCGACAACATGGTCGAATTCAAAAAAACTCTTTTTGAAACATTAAATCAAGTTGTTTTTTTGATGGCTCCAGTTGCAGCATTTTTAGTAGTTGCAAGAATTCCTGTGGTTAGACTTGTTTTTGGAACAGATCTGTTTACTTGGGAGTCAACTGTTCAAACCTCACTTGTGGTATCGGCTTTCGCGGTAGGCGTATTCTCTCAAGCTGCAAATTCAATATTGGCAAGAAGTTTTTACGCCCTACATGACACAAAAACTCCAGTAATTGCATCCGTGTCAGCATTAACTTTAAACATGATACTTAACGGAATTTTCATTTTTGTATTAAAACTTCCTGTGTGGAGTTTGGCTGCAGCATTTTCAATAGCTTCAATTATTCAGTCTGGTATCCTTTTTTCATTGATTATTAAAAAAACTCACAATGGAGTAAAACACAGATTGTATATTCCTGTTTTAAAGTCTCTTGTTGCGGCAACGACTTCAGGATCTTTGATGTTTTTAATACTTAAATTTTTTGATAGGTCTGTTTGGATTAAAAAGTTGTCTTTTATAACAGCGACAAACCTTCCTTTTGAAAAATTTGTACTAGATACTAGATATACAATGAACCTTATAATCCTAACTGGCATTGTAGGGTTGATTGGAGTAATTGTTTATGTGGTGGTGTTACTGCTTTTAAAATCAAATGAATTGAATGTGTTTATGGGACTGATTAAAAGAATTGTTTCAAAACAAAAATATACAACAATTCCGACAGAAGAAGAAATTTCTTGATCCTAAATTAACAAATATTTGACGAATCGTATATAATCGTATATAATCGTATATAGTTAAAAATATGGTAAAAAATAGATTTGAAAAACGAATTAAGTTAAGCCAAGAAGTTCTGACAAAAATTGCCAAAATTGATCAGTTTAATGGATTGTGGATTGGAAAGTCACGTTTTAGTCCTCAAATCATGGCAAGGCTCAAGTCGTGGGTAATTATTACTTCAACTGGGGCAAGTACTCGCATAGAGGGATCAAAAATGTCGGATGAAGAAATTTCTAGGTTTTTGCGTGGTTTAAAAACTAATTCTCCAAAAAATCGAGATGAGCAAGAGGTTGCTGGGTATGCGGATCTTTTGGGAAGAATTTTTGAGAATTGGAAGGATTTGAAATTGTCTGAAAATTGGATTTTACAGTTTCATAATATTCTCTTAAATTTTTCCGAGAAAGACAAAAACCACAAAGGAAAATATAAAGTATCTGACAATACAGTTGTTATGTTTGATGAAAATGGTAAACAAGTTACTTTATTTAAACCCACATCTTCGTATTTAGTTAAACCAGAAATGCAGGATGTTATTGAATGGACAAATAAACAATTTACTGACAAGAAGCTTCACCCACTTTTAATTATTGCCAACTTTATATTTGAATTTTTGGCAATCCATCCATTTAAAGATGGAAACGGAAGAATGAGCAGGGCTTTAACCAACTTGCTTTTATTAAAATCTGGTTATGGATATATCCCCTATGTTTCGTTAGATGAAATTATAGAAGAATCTAAAACTGACTATTATTTGTCTCTTCGCTCCACACAAAAAAACCATAAGACTAAAAACGAAGACATCGCCCCTTGGTTAACATACTTTTTGGGGGCTTTGGGAGAACAGGCCGAAAGAGCTGAGGGGTTAATGAAAAACGATCAACCTGAAAAGTTATTATCTGAAAAACAAGTGGAGATTTACAATCTATTTGATAATAATGACGAATTGACTGTCGCAAAAATAAATAAATTTTTAAAAAACAAATTTCCGCTTGTAACAATTAAACAAGTGTTGTCTCGTCTTGTTTATCAAAAACTAATTGAAAGAATAGGACAAGGACGAGGAACAAGGTATATAAAACTAACCCCTTGACAACACATTGGCACTCAAGGTAACATAGTGCTAATGAACAAAGATATGGTCGGTTTGACTTCTCGTCAGACTCAAATATTGAAAGTTTTGATTGATGAGTACATTGAAACTGCAGAGCCAATTGGTTCCGAAGCGCTGGAGAAAAAATATAACCTTGGAGTTTCTCCTGCAACCATAAGAAATGAAATGGTATCTTTGACAAAATCTGGCTATCTTAAACAACCACATACTTCTTCGGGCAGAATTCCTACCCATTCTGCAATGAAGTTTTACGTTGATCAACTAATGGAAGAAAAAACTCTCTCATTGGCAGATGAAGTAAAAGCAAAAGAAGAAGTTTGGGACGTGAAGGATAATATAGACAAACTTTTAAATGAAGCAACACATTCATTAGCTGAAAGAATTGGGGGGTTAGCCGTAGTTGCCATGGAAGATGGAGATGTGTGGCACTCGGGGCATGCCAATATTTTTTCATATCCTGAATTTGAAGATATTGCTGTTTGTGCAAGTTTGTTTGGTTTTATAGATGAAACTGAGGCAATGATGGACTTGTTTTTTACAAGATTTCCAATAGAATCACCATTTGAAGTATTGTTTGGTGAAGAGATGGGACTGCGAAACATGCCTGTAGGGATAGTTGCAGCTCACTTTAGAGCAAGAAACACGAATGGAGCAATCGGAGTAATTGGACCTGTAAGACAATCATATGCTAAATTAGTACCAACAATAAAGTACTATAAAGATCTTATAGAAGAAGTATTAAACGAATGAAGAAAAAAATAAAAACAGATAATCAAAATATGGCTGGTCAGGTTAGTGAAAAACCTGAAAACGATACTGTTGAGTTGAAAAATCAACTTGCAAGGGTTTTGGCTGACTATGATAATTTGAGAAAAAGACATGATCTTGAAAGATTGGAGATTTACAAACTAACGTCTATTGGAATAGTTTCTAAGTTTTTACCAATACTGGACAATTTGAGGGAAGCACAGGTTCATTCAAAAGACTCCGGAATTGCAATAATTTTGGGAGAATTTGAACAAATCTTGAAAGATGAGGACTTTGTTGAAATAGTGGCAAATGTGGGTGATGAGTTCGATCACGATGACCATGAAGCAGTTGAGGTTGAAAAAACTAACAAAAAGGAAAATAATGGTAAGGTATCAGAAATGGTACTTTCTGGATGGAAAATGAAAGATGGTCCAGTAGTAAGACACACAAAAGTAAAAGTATATAAATTAGAAGATAAATAAAAAAACATGAGTAAAATAATTGGAATTGATTTAGGTACTACTAATTCAGTGGTTGCAATAATGGAGGGCGGACAGCCTAAGGTTATTGCGGCTGCAGACACCGGAAGAAATATAACTCCTTCAGTGGTGGAGCCTGTTAAAAATTTAGTAGGTGATGTGGCAAAGAGGCAGATGGTTCTAAATTCTGAGAACACCATAGGCTCTGTCAAGAGACTAATGGGAAGAAGAGTTGATGACAAAGAAGTAGAAAGAACCAAAAAGATGGTTGCTTATAAGATAGTTGCCGGAAAAGATAACGCAGCTGTTGTGGAAGTTGAGGGAAAGCAATATACCCCGCAAGAAATATCTGCCAAAGTTTTGGCAAAACTTAAAAAAGATGCAGAGAGTTATCTAAATGAAACTGTGGACAGGGCAGTTATTACGGTTCCTGCATATTTTGACGATTCACAAAGACAAGCCACCAAACAAGCAGGTAAAATTGCCGGGCTTAAGGTAGAGAGAATTATAAACGAGCCAACAGCAGCAGCACTGGCATACGGGCTAGACAAGAAAAATACACACAATATTGCAGTTTACGACCTTGGTGGTGGAACTTTTGATATTTCCATACTAGAGCTTGGAGACGGAGTGTTTGAAGTTAAGTCCACAAACGGGGATACTCACCTGGGTGGAGATGATTTTGATGAGCAAATTGTAGATTATATTTGCGATGAATTTAAAAAAGATAGTTCAGTAGATCTTCGGGCCGACAAACAAGCCTTGCAAAGAGTTAGAGATGCTGCAGAAAAAGCAAAGATTGAGCTTTCGGCTGCTGAAGAAATAGAAATAAACCAGCCTTACATCACTCAAAATAATGGAAATCCTCTTCATCTGACAATGAAGCTGACCAGGGCAAAATTGGAAGGATTGGTTGGAGACTTAATTGAAAAAACAATGAAACCTGTTGAGGATGCACTTTCTGACGCAAAATTAAAGCCAGCTGACATTAATGAAATAATTTTAGTAGGTGGAATGACAAGGATGCCAAAGGTAATAGCTGCAGTAAAAGAATTTTTCGGAAAAGAAGCAAACACATCAGTAAACCCCGATGAAGTGGTGGCAATAGGAGCTGCAATTCAAGCAGGAGTACTGGCAGGAGATGTAAAAGACATACTACTTTTGGATGTGACACCGTTAACTCTAGGAATTGAAACAATGGGTGGAGTAGCTACTCCAATGATTCCGAGAAATACTACAGTTCCCACATCCAAAACTGAAGTTTTCTCAACGGCAGCTGCAAATCAAACACAAGTAGAAATTCATGTCAGTCAAGGTGAAAGACCACTTTCAGCTGACAACAAGTCGTTAGGAAGGTTTGTCTTAGATGGTATTCCACCAGCTCCAAGAGGAGTTCCGCAAATTGAAGTTAAATTTGATATGGATGCAAACGGAATACTAACTGTAACCGCAACAGATAAAGCTACTGGCAAAGAGCAAAACATAAAAATTACAGGGGCAGTAGGGCTAACTGATGAAGAAGTAGAGAGTGCAACAAAAGAGGCAGAAAAATTCAAAAAAGAAGATGAAGAAAAAGCAGAAGGCATAAAAGCCAAAAATAATGCTGATGCAATCATAACTCAGGCTGAAAAAGCAATTAAAGATGCGGGAGACAAGGCTCCAAAAGAAACAGTAGAGAAAGTTGAAGAAAAAATAAAGGCACTCAAAGATATCCTAGAAACAGGTAAAAAAGAAGAGTTAGAGGCAAAAACAAAAGAACTTTCAGAAACCTTGTCTGAAGTTGGCCAGGCTATGTACGGAGCAAAAGAAGGTGCGCAAGAACCGGCAAAAGAAGGAGAAAAAGGAAAGAAAAAGAAAAAAGGCGGAAAAGGAAAAAAGAAAGACGAAGATGAAGCAGAAGTTCAAGAAGGAGAGGTTGTTGAAGAATGAGTGGTGACGGACCGAAAGAGAGAAGGAGTAGGGTAGATCAGTTTGGTAATGTAGTGGGAGGACCGACCAATAAAGGAGTATCGCGCCTGAGTGATACAAGCCTTACCAGTTATCAGAAGGATTTAACACGACAAATAATAAATGAAGGAGCCACAAACCCCCAAAGACGTCTGGCATTGGAAAAGTCTGCTGAAAGAGCCGGTCTTGATATGGCGGCCATAGAAGGAAGATAGTTGTGGCTTCAAAAGGTGATTATTATGACATTTTAGGATTAGATAAATCTGCATCTACTACAGAAATAAAGTCTGCATACAAAAAAAAGGCTTTGGAGTGGCATCCAGACCGCCACAAAGACAACAAAGAAGAAGCAGAGAAGAGATTTAAAGAAATAAACGAGGCATATCAAATTCTTTCAGACTCTTCAAAAAAGAGTGCATACGACCAACATGGCCATGCCGCCTTTGCTCCTGGTGGAGCAGGGGGAGCAAATCCTTTTGCGGGAGCAGCTGGTGGGCAACAAGGACCATTTAGATATACATACACCAATACTGGTGGTCAAGGATCTCCTTTCACTGGGTTTGATTTTGGTGATCCGTTTGATATTTTCGAAAGCTTTTTTGGTGGCGGAGGATTTAGACAAGCCAAGCAAATTCCAAGGTATTCTATAAAAATAGATTTTATGGAGGCAATTAATGGCGTGACAAAAGAAGTTAACATGGATGGGAAAAAGAAAAAAATAAAGATCCCTGCTGGTGTTAATGAAGGAACTAGAATAAATTTTGGTTCATTTACGCTGTCCATAGATGTAACACCACACGATGTTTTTGAGAGAGATGGGGATGATATCTACGTAAAAATGACAATTCCTTATTCATTGGCCGTGCTTGGTGGTGAGATTAAAGCACCAACACTGGAAGGCAAAGAGGTTAAATTAAAAGTCAGACCAGCAACCTCGTCTGGATCAATGATACGTTTGAAAGGAAAAGGAGCACCAAACCCTCATCACAGAGGAAAAGGAGATCAATATATAAGACTCAATATTTTAGTCCCTGAAAAACCAACCAAAAAACAAAAAAATATAATTGAAGAAATGAAAAAAGAAGAGTTATAGCGTATAATCGTTTTATGGCTATTGAAAAAACTGATATCCCTCGTAGCAGATACCCTTTTCCTAAAGGCGGGCATGTTCGTTTGGTTATGGGTTCTCTTGGAAGGGCATTAGAAATAAACGCCCGGAATCGAGAAAAAGAAAAACAGTTGCGAGAATCTACTGGGGAAGACAATCAAAACAATGATTCTCAACAGAACACAACTCCATAAATTGTATTGCTTGATTTCATATCTATAAAAATGTAAACTATCAACTGAAACTAGGGTATTTATTGATTAGGTGGGACAAGTACCCACCTTTTTTATTATCAATCTTTAAAATAAAAAAAAATAGTTTAAAAAAGAAAAAAATTAAAATTATGAACATGCAAACACCAAGAACAGAATTTGCACAGGCTTTGAAGGCAATTGCTACAGAGCGAGGACTTGATGCCAATGTGATTGTTGATGCTATAAAGCAGGCAATAGTTGCAGCATTTAGGCGTGATGCAAAAGAGAGTGGTGTTGATGTGGATCTTTTTGAATATGAAGCAGAGTTAAATTCTTTGGATGGTGGCGCAAAGGTTTTTTCTTGGGGACCATTTGATGAGGAGGTGGAAGTTGAAGACAGGAAAAAGACCGACAAAACAAAAAAAGATGTAACACCTCCAGGGTTTGGAAGAATTGCTGCACAGACCGCAAAGCAAGTAATACACCAGAAAATTCGTGAAGCAGAAAGAGGGGTTGTTTTGGATGAATTTGAAGGTAAAAAAGGAAATCTTGTTTCTGGAATAGTCCTTCGCTTTGATGGCCCTATTGTTAGGGTTGACCTCGGTAGAACTGAAGGAATAATGCCTGCAGAAGAGAGAATTCCTTCTGAGAGACTGGCTCAAGGTCAAAGACTTACATTCCTACTAAAAGACATAGTTGAAGGGTTGAAAGGTAAAGACCTTATTTTGTCCAGGTCAGACCCCAGTTTTGTTGTCAGGCTTTTCGCAAGAGAAGTTCCTGAAATTAATGCTGGAACTGTTGAAATAAAAGAAATCGCCAGAGAAGCAGGAGTAAGAACAAAAATGGCAGTTTATTCATCTGCTTCTGGAGTTGATCCGGTTGGATCTTGTGTTGGACAAAAGGGGGTTAGAGTTCAAGCAGTTACTAATGAGCTTGGAGGAGAAAGAGTTGATCTTATTTCATATTCAGAAGATATAAAACAATTAATTGCATCAGCTCTATCCCCCGCCGATGGTTTAACAGTAAAAGTCAAAAAGGGTGAGGATAAGGAAGTAACAGTAATAGCCCCCGAAGACCAGTTGTCTTTGGCTATAGGAAAAGATGGTCAGAATGTACGTCTTGCATCTAAACTAACTGGATACAGGATAGAAGTTGAAGGAGACGGAAAACCTATTGAAGAAAAGGTTGAAGAAGGTGAAGACAAAAGAATTGTTAAAGAAACCAAAGACGAAGCAAAGACTGACAAAAAAGAGAAAAAGTCTAAAAAGCCTGACAAAATCGTTAAAAAATCTAATAAAGAAGACAAAAAGACAGATAAAAAAGAAACTGTTGAAGAGATTGAAAAAGTAGCCAATAGCGAATCATGAAAAATTCGATCGTAAAAATGGCACAAAAAAGGATAAATTATTATGAAACAAAAAAGGCAACCAATAGTTACTGTTTTGGGTCACGTAGATCACGGTAAAACAACACTTCTTGATACTATTAGGGAAACTTCTGTTCAGATAAAAGAAGCTGGTGGTATTACCCAAGCAATTGGAGCTTCTGTTGTAACCACCAAAGATGGGAACAAACCTGGTGCAGGAAAAAAAATTACTTTTATAGATACTCCAGGACACGCTGCCTTTTCGAGTATGAGATCCAGAGGATCAAAACTAGCAGATATTGCAATTTTAATTCTTGACGGCTCTGATGGGGTTAAACCTCAAACAAAAGAAGCCTTGGAGCTAATTAAAAAAGCAGAGATTCCATTTATTGTGGTTATTACAAAAACAGACCTTCCTACCAGCTCAGTTGACACAAGATTGGCAGAGCTTGAAAAGGAAGGAATAATGTTTGAAGGAAGGGGTGGTCAAACCCCGTATCTATCTGTTTCTGCAAAGGAAAAGAAGGGTTTAACAGAACTTTTGGATCTCATAATTCTTTTGTCTGAGGTGAATGAGGTCAGTTCAGATCCAGATGCAGACCTTGTGGCAGTTGTTATTGAAACCAACAAAGACAAGTCGGGAAATTCTGTTTCAGTGGTAGTGCGAGAGGGAACACTCGAAAAAGGAGACAAGATATATACAGAAGGTATTACTGGAAAAGCAAGAGGCCTTTTTGATGGTAATGGTGAATCACTTGAAAAGGTTTCGCCAGGAGAACCAGTCAGAATTCTAGGGTTTGACGAACTGCCTCCTGTTGGAGCTATTGTGAGCCAGGGTGAACCAAAAGAAAAAGTTGAAGAACAAATAAAATCACGAGGATTTGACGAAGGAAAAATACCACTTTGTATAAAAGCAGCAACAGCTGGTGCGCTGGAAGCTTTGGTTTCATCAATACCGCCAGAATTTTCAGTTGTGGTTTCTGGTGTTGGAGATGTTTCCGAGTCTGATGTTTTGAATGCAAAAGCAAATAACACAAGAATAATGGCATTTGAGAGTAAAATTCCTCCGAGTGTTGCTAAATTGGCAGAAATGGATGGAGTTAAGGTAGATACCTACAAAATTATTTATGAACTTTTACAAAAATTAGATGAAATTGTAAAAAGCGGTCAAGTTGATGTTTTGGGAAAAGCTACTATTGTAGATGAGTTTCCTTTTTCACAATTAAGAATTGCTGGATGCAAAGTGGATAGCGGAAAACTATCAAAAACATCAGATCTGAGGCTAATGAGAAAAGATGTTGAGCTTGGGAAAATAAAGGCCAAATCTTTGAAAAAACAAAAGTCGGAAGTTGAATCAGTGGGGCAAGGTGAAGAATTTGGATTACTTTTTGTTCCCCAACTTGATTTTCAAAAAGGTGATGTGGTACTATCCGTGCAAGAGTAAATGGACGATTCATTAAAAAATCTAATAAACTCTGCCACTTCAATACTAGTTTTGTTGCCAGGAAATCCTCACTTGGACGAAGTTACTGCAGGATTGGTACTACAAACTGTTTTGAAGGACAGTAAAAATGCTTCAATTTCATGCCCCTCCCCCATGACTGTTGAATTTAGTAGGTTGGTTGGAGTGACAAAAATCTCAACACAGCTTGGAAACAAAAATTTAATTGTTACTTTTCCAAATTATCCTGCAGACAATATCGAAAAGGTGAGCTATGACATAGAAAATGAACAGTTCAAGCTCAGTGTAATTCCAAAACCTGGGTTTAATGCACCAGTAAATGAACAAATGGCTATAAATTACGAAGGGGTAGGAGCAGATACAGTAATATTGGTTGGAGGAGACAAAGAGGAAAATTTTCCAGCATTAAACCTTCCAGAGCTAGCTGGAGTTAAATTAATACACATTGGTACTAAACTATTGGAAACCACCAACAAATTGCAAATTCTCTCTTTTGCAAAGGCGTCAAGTTCAGTTTCAGAGCAGGTTGCAGGTATTGTCAAAGACATGGGGGCAGAAATTGATGCAGATATGGCAACAAACCTACTAGCTGGAATTGAAAATGGAAGCCAATACTTCCAAGGTGGTGAGGTTACAGAGGAAACTTTCAAGTTATTTGCAAGACTGCTTTCTTACGGAGGAAAAAGATTTAAAAAAGTTCCACCTAATACTTATCCACAGGGAGCAATTCCAAGCCAGCCATACAATCAACCACAAGGTGTTAAGCAACCTGTACAACAAGCACCACAACCTGTTTTACAACCACAACAGGTTACAAACTCACAAGTGCAACAATCTGCAAACCCACAAAGTCCTCTAAAAACCGAAGATGATGGGCAAGTACCACAAGCATGGTCTGAACCCAAGGTTTATACTGGAACTAGTGTGAACTGAGATTGAATGTTATAGTTGGTTTTATGAAAAAAGAAAAAGAAAAATCTGAATGGAAAAAAGTTCCAATTGGAGATGGTAGTCATTTTGTGGAAGAAAAGCCAATAGACCCAGAAAACAAGAGAGCAATTCAGAAGGCAATAAAGAAAGTTCGAGCAGGAAAAGAAGAATAATCTTTACTTTCGTGTTTTAGATTTTACCCACTAATTAAATATTGAATACAACAAAAATTTGACTTCGGCAGAGAGAGAGTACTATCGGGTTGTTATGACAGTTGAAAACAATTTACGAGAAACAAAGCCAGATGATTTGAGAGACAAAGTTGTAAGGTTTTTTACGCGTAGCAAGTATGGCGTGGAAGTTGTGATAGAACATGGTTTAATGGACGAAACGACTGGCGAGGTTTTTCAAGGTAGTCCAAAAGAACGAGCAGCGAAAACAGATAATATAGTTGTCGTTTTAGGCAAAAGTAAAACAGAACATGTCAAGAGAAAGATCGTAAAGATAAAATAACTCCCCATTTGTATTTTTTGATTTGTCTGTTACAATACACACTGATGTTGGCGAGGTGATTACTTCGGCCTTACATGACTAAACAATATGGCAATAAAAGCTGACGAAAAGAAAAAAATAATAAGCAAGTTCAGTCGCGAGAAAGGCGACACAGGTTCTCCTGAAATTCAAATAGCACTTTTATCTACGCAAATTGAAAAGCTTGCAGAACACTTAAAGGAACATAAAAAAGATATACATAGTAGAAGAGGGCTTTTAGCAATGGTTGCAAAAAGAAGAAGACTTCTGTCATACTTAATGAAGAAAGACGAGGCAAGATACAAGACATTAATTAAAGAGGTGGGCTTAAGTAAATAAAATCTCTTCAATAATAAATATCAATACAAAATTTTAGGTAAATAATGAAAAAAATCGAAAAGACATTGAAGTTTGGAGGTAGAACTCTAACGCTTTCAACAGGTGAACTGGCAGGTCAGGCTAGTGGTGCTGTATTGGCACAACTGGGGGACACTGTAGTACTGGCTACTATAGTAGGAGCTCCATTAAAGATGGATTTGGGGTATTTCCCTCTTTCTGTTGAATACCAAGAAAGACTGTATGCGGGGGGTCGTATAAAGGGTTCTCGATGGGTTAAAAGAGCAGGAAGACCAACTGATGATGAAACGTTAACTGCAAGGCTTATAGATCGAACCATAAGACCACTTTTTTCTGAAAGCTACAAAAAAGAAGTACAAGTAGTAGTAGTTGCATATTCAGTTGATTTGGAAAACGACCCAAAAACATTGGGTGCAATTGCAGCTTCTGCGGCCTTGGCAATTTCTGAAATTCCATCTGCGGGACCAGTGGGAGTAGTTCAGGTTGGATATGTTGGTGGTAAATATGTAACAAACCCAATTGCCTCAGATATGGAGACTTCTGATCTGGATCTTGTTGTTTCATCTACAAAGCAATCAGTTGTGATGATTGAGGCAGGTGCAAAAGAAGTCGCAGAAGATATTGTATTGGGTGGAATTGAATATGCAAAGGCAGAATCAGATGATTTATTAAAATTAATAACTGAACTTGCAGCCGAAGTTGGAGTCAAAAAAGAAGTATTGGTTGAAGATAAAATTGATGCAAAGTTAAAAACTGATATTGCAAAAGAATTAAAACCTCACATCGAAGGATTGGTAAAAGCAAGTGCAAGCCACAGTGGTGACGGAGGGGCCGCAATTAAAGATGCTTTGGTTGAAAAATTTGAAGATCAGGACGCAAAAGTAATTTTGGGAATTTTTGACCAAATTTTTGCAGAAAAAATGAGAGAGACAATTCTAGCTGGCTCTCGAGCAGACGGAAGAAAACATACTGAAGTCAGACCACTTTCGAGCAGAATCGGAGTATTACCAAGAACTCATGGTTCAGCAATATTCAATCGAGGAGAAACACAAGCCCTAACAGTAGCCACATTAGGTTCCCCATCAATGGCACAGCTAATTGAATCCTCAGAAGGCGAAGAAACAAAAAGATATATTCATCATTATTCATTCCCACCTTATTGTGTTGGTGAAGTAGGAAGAATGTTTGGACCAAAGAGACGCGAAATTGGACACGGTGCATTGGCTGAAAAAGCTCTTATGCCAGTAATTCCAGAAACGAGCGTATTTCCTTATACAATTCAAGTAGTTTCTGAAATTATGAGTTCAAATGGTTCTTCTTCAATGGCATCTACTTGTGGTTCTACTTTAGCGTTAATGGATGCAGGTGTTCCATTAACTTCACCAGTTTCTGGTATTGCAATGGGACTGGTTATAAAAAATGACAAAGAATATGCAGTACTTTCTGACATTATGGGAGTTGAAGATCATTATGGCGATATGGACCTCAAAGTTACAGGAACAGAGAAAGGTATAACAGCATTGCAATTAGACGTTAAAACATTAAATTTAACACCAAAACTTTTGAAAGTTGCCATAGAGCAAGCAAAAGAAGGTAGAGCTCATATTTTGGCTTCAATGTTAAAGACCATTAAAGAACCAAACAAGAATATTTCTGAATTCGCACCAAAGATCAAATCAATCCAAATTCCAACAGAAAAAATTGGAGAGCTAATAGGGCCAGGGGGCAAAAATATCAAAAAGATTATGGCTGATACAGGAACACAGGTTGATGTTGAAGATGATGGAGTAGTTTCAATTACTGGGGTTGATGAGGCAAAAGTAGATGAGGCATACGCAGCAGTTGAAGCAGTAACAAAAGAAGCAGAAGTAGGGCAAATTTACGATGGTGAAGTAGTTAGAATTCAACCATTTGGAGCTTTTGTAAACATACTTCCTGGAAAAGATGGTTTAGTGCATGTTTCAGACATGGCAGAAGGATTTGTAGATGATCCAAATACAATTGTAAAAATTGGAGACAAAGTAAAGGTTAGAGTATTAAAGGTAGATGACATGGGTAAAATTGGACTTTCCCTAAGAATGGATCCTTCAAAAGATAAAAAACCTGAAGATAGAAGAAGTGGTGGAGGAAGAGGTGGATCAAGAGGTGGAGACAGTAGGGGTGGTGGAAGAAATTATCAATCAAGAGGAAGACAACCTTTTTCAAGAAGTGGAAGTGACAGAGGAGGATCACGAGGTGGAGATAGATCAACTAGTGGAAGATCATCTGGTCCTCATTTCCCTACCAGTAGATACATGTCAGATTCAGGTTCTCCAAATAATTCTAGTAGGTAATTCTTCTCAATATACTTGTTATAGTTTTTTCACTTGATATACTTTTAATTGACATGGATTCAGCTGCCCAAGAAATAACTAATTTGACTGAAAGAGTAAAAGGAGCAGTTCTGCCTCCAAAACTCAGTGAATTGGTTTTAGTTCGTTTGGGTCAGCTTTCAAAACTGACAGCATCTTCCACATTTTTACCCGAATTTGATCGTATGGAAAAGTATATTGATTGGATAACCAACCTACCTTGGGAGAAAAAGACTGGAGATAAACTAGATTTAGTAAATGCCAAGAGTATTATGGATTCACATCATCATGGGTTGGGTGCAATCAAAGAGAGAGTTTTAGAGTATATGAGTGTAATGAAGTTAAAATTTGAAAGAGGAGAAACTGAGGATATATACAGAGCTCCAATACTTTGTTTTGTGGGATTGGTCGGAACTGGAAAAACTACAATTGCATATTCAATTGCTGAAAGCTTAGGCAGGCCCATTGCCCGAATTCCTTTCGGTGGAATGGGAGATCCATTGGATTTGAGAGGACAAAGCAGAATGCACGCAGAAGCAGAACCAGGGAAAGTTATTAAGGCTCTTCGAGATACAAAGAGTAGGAACCCTGTAATACTTCTTGATGAAATAGACAGAGTAACAGAACAAGGCAGAAGCTCCATAATGGGAGTTTTGGTTGAACTTTTAGATCCAAAACAAAACCATGCATTTTTAGACCATTATATTGATTTTCCATTTAATTTATCTGAAGCTTTGTTTATAGCAACTGCCAATAACACCACCAGCATTGCAACTGCTGTCATGGACAGGTTGGAACCAATTTCAATGCCAAGCTACACAGATGCCGAAAAAATTACAATTGGAAATAAATATGTATTACCAAAAGCCATTAAAGCTGCAGGAATTCCTGATGGTGTATTAAAAATTGATGATGATGTATGGGCTAATATTGTGAGGCCATTGGGTTACGACGCAGGAATTCGTACAATGGAGAGATCTGTAGATGGAATTGTCAGAAAAGTTGCAAAATTAATGGTTGAAGGAAAAGGAACAACTTTTCATATAACATCAGAAAACATAAAACAGTTTTTGCCTCAATGAAGAAAAAGAAACGAAAAAGTAAACCTCAGATAATGGCAGAATCGAAAATCTATTCAGAATTCTTGGTTGGTTTAGCAATAGCTTGGACCGCGGGTGGTGTGGGTACTCCTTTTGTTACTCAGGATTTCAGCTTAAAAGGGGTTTCTCCATTATTCTTGGGGGTTTTTACATCTTTGGTGTGTTTACGTATTGCTGTAGAATATAGAAAGAGATTTTAAAAATGATAACAACAGATAAAGCTATATATGTTTTTTCTTTAGGTTTGATTGTAACTTGCGCTTTTGCTATATGGGCATATTTTGATATAAGGAGAAATAAAATATGACTTTTATAAATACGGTTTATATAACAGCAGTAGTTATGCTTTCAATTACTATCTATCTTTACTTCATTAAAGATAGATTAAAAAAATGAAATGCCCCAAGTGTAAAAAAGAGATGAAGTTGACGAATAAAGATTTTAGTTATAATACTAAAGAGAAGTCAAAAGTTAAATATTCAAGGAGTATTTATTGGTGTGAAAAAGATGATGTTTGGATTAACTTGGAAATTCCTTCAAAAAGTAAATAAATGAAAGTTTTAGTAATTGGAGATTCACACGGGAATATCGAAAACCTCAAACATGCAGTTGGGTTTGGAAAAGAGATTGAGGTGGGGGCAATTTTTCATTGTGGAGATTGGAACAATGTTTTATCAATTGAGACAGTTTTATCATTTGGAATTCCTGTTTATACAGTTTTAGGAAACGCTGATATTGATCCTGTTTTAATTAAAGAGCTCAAAGAAAAAAACACAGGTTATTCTGACGAAGTTTTGAAAGTTGAACTTGGTGGTAAAAAAATTCTGGTTAGTCATTATCTAGGGAAATTAAAACAAGATAAGAGAGACTTTGATATTGGTTTTTATGGCCACAGGCATTCACAAGAAAAGCAAGAAATTGATGGTAAGTTGTTTGTGCGTCCCGGAGCCTTGGAAAATGATATCAACTTTTGTGTATATGATACGATTTCAGAGAGAGTTGAATTTATAACAATTTAAAGATAATACTGAATACATGAAGAAAAGCACAATGACAATAGAGACTAAAAAAAAATACAAAGCACTTCATGTCTTAAAAGATAAAATGGAAAAGGATGATTCACTCCCCTTAAAAGAGTGTGCTACTAATCTTGTGTTTGGTTCAGGAAATACTGAAGCTAAAGTACTTGCAATTGGAGAAGGTCCGGGAAGAATGGAGGATGCCAGTGGTCAACCATTTGTTGGCCCTGCAGGAAAATTACTGGATAAATTATTTCCCCTGTCGGGTTTAGAGCGAAAGAAAGTATTTATTACAAATGTAGTTCATCACAGGCCTCCAAGTAATCGCGATCCAGAACCAGATGAAATAAGCGCCTATGGAATTTATTTAGATGAAATAATTAAAATCATAAAACCAAAAGTAATTATCACCTTGGGGCGTTTTTCAATGGCAAAGTTTTTGCCAAGTGCAAAAATATCAGGTGTTCATGGCAAGCGTTACGGCGTAATGTGGAGAGGAAGAAGTGTGGTGGTAGTGCCAATGTATCATCCTGCAGCATCACTTCGTAATGGAAGTATTTTAGAGGCAGAAAAAAAGGATTTTATCCAGTTGCGAAAAATCCTTTTAGATTTGGAAAAGCAAAGCTTGGCCATTACCAAGGGAAATGGTAAACTCAAAGTCAAACAAAAAAAATTAATATGAACGACAACGTATTAAAATTTACAGCTCTTTCAGGGACAATTTCAGTCACTGAAAACCTGTATGTGTATGAAACCAAAAATGATATGTTGGTTGTGGATTGTGGTGTTGGTTTTCCGGACTTGGAAATGCCAGGAATTGAACTTGTGTTACCTGACTTTAGCTACATAGTTAAAAATAAAGCTAAATTAAGAGGAATTGTTTTGTCACAAGGGCACGAAGACCATATTGGAGCTGTGCCTTATTTATTACAAGAAGTTAGTGTTCCAGTTTGGGGAGCTCCTCTCACTGTTGAATTTTTGCAAGAAAAGTTTCGTGATTTTAAGATCTCAAAAACTGATCTTCGTACATTTCATCCTGAAAGAGATGAATTTGAGGTAGGATCTTTTAAGGTAAGTCCATTTAGAGTCACCCATTCCCTTCCAGATGCGTGCGGCTTCGCGATAGATACTCCTGCTGGAAGAATATTCCATGTGCCAGAACACAAAATGAATCAAGATCCTGTTGATGGAATGCCATTTGATATAGCTCGTGCCAAAAAACTTGCAGGTGAGAAGGAAAATTTATTTTTGGCTTCAGATTGCTTAGGTGCAAACAAACCAGGATTCACAGAATCCGAGCAAGATATAGAAAAAAATATGTTGGCAATAGTCCAAAAAGCAAAGCAGGCGGTTTTTACAACTGCAATTTCTAGTAACATCGGAAGATTCCAACAAATGGTTAATGTTGCACAAAAAACAGGAAGAAAAGTAATTTTTGTTGGAAGATCAATTATTACAAAGACCCAAAAGGCTCACAAACTGGGATACTTGAAATACTTGCCAGGAAGTGTAATTCAACTTAGAGATGCACAGCAATACGGTCCCCACCAATTAATGTATGTAGTCTCAGGGTGTTACGGGCAAGAAGGAAGTTCTCTTTACAGGTTGTCTACTGGTGAATACGATGGAATGGAAACTGCAGAAGGAGATATGATGGTTTTTTCAGCTAATCCAGCTCCGCCACACACAAAAGAAAGTCAGAATTCTATGGTTGATGATCTAATTGATAGAGGAGTTGACGTTCATTATCACGAAGTTGATGAAGGACTATATGTTTCAGGTCATGGAAAACAAGAAGACATAAAGGCACTTTTCAACATTGTTAAACCAAAATACTTCATCCCAATTGGAGGTGAAATAAGATACATGCATGCATATGAAAAGCTGGTTTTGGCAGAAGGTCATTCAAAAGACCAGGTTTTTAAATTAAAACCAGGGGACAACATAACTTTTGAAGGTGACAAAGTAACAAAAGGCCAAAGAATCCACATCAAAAGTGTTCTTGTCCATGGAAGGGGAATTGGAGACATAGGAAAAGTAGTTTTGGGAGATAGATCAGTTCTTGGAACTGAAGGAGTGGTTGTGATTATTTTTAAAGTAGACAAAAATAAAAAACTTGTTGAAAACCCCCAAATAGTTACTCGTGGATTTGTATATCAGGGGAAAAGTAGAAATCTATTAAATGACGCAACTGCAAGGTTGGCTAGTTTTGTAAAAGCAAAAAATACAAAAAACATAAAAGCCCTCAAAGACGATATTACAAGATTTTTGGAAAACCATTTTTACAAAGTAACTGCAAGAAAACCTATGATCTTGCCAGTTGTTGTTGAAGTGTAAATATTGCTTCTTAATTCTTCTTATTTGTATTTTAGTGTTTCCACTTGGCAGCATTATTCGTATATAATGGATTTATGGCCAAGAAGAAGAGAAAAAAGAGAATTGACAAGAGAGGTTTTAAACTGAAACTTAAAAAACATACAATGTTTTCTATAGCTCAAGTTTTCTTTTTTGCTCTTGCAGCCTTGATACTTATTTCTTTTTCTCGCCAGGGGCTCATTCTTTATCGCTTTAATGACTTTTTAATAGCCATGTTTGGTTGGGCTACAATATTTCTGCCTTTCATTTTTCTCTCATTTGCATTTATGTTGAGTAGGATCAAGCTTCCTTTGTCTCAACCAAATGTGATAATTGGTTCAATTTTGTTTTTTCTTTCTATTGCAGCTCTGGGTAAGTCTGGCAGCTTAGGTCTAGTTTTTTGGGAAGGAGTTTCAACTCTTGTTACCCCCGCTGGTGCTTTCATAATTTTATTTGGACTGGCCCTTGTTGGTTTGATAGTACTTTTTAATACATCTTTTGATCAGGTATTCAAAGTTGTGGCGGAGATATGGTCAACAGTTAGAAGTTATATTTTCGGTCAAAAAGCTGCAGGTGGAGGTAAAATATATCCCAAGAAAGATTTTAAGGTTTCAGGTGGAGCAGTTGAAAACAACAAGGGTGATAGCCAAGAAGGTAAAGAAAGTAAAACTGAAAAACCACAAGAAGAACTGGAAGAAAAACTGGTTAGCAACGTTGAGGGAGACGACAAGGTCTGGAAATACCCACCCACTAGTTTGTTAACTGATGACCAAATTGGAAGGGCAGATAGGGGAGACATAAAAGGAAATGCTGCTGTAATTGAAAAGACTTTGGAGTCTTTTGGTATTACTGCAAGGGTTGTTGAGGTTAATCTAGGTCCAGCTGTTACTCAATATGCAATTGAGGTTGCACTTGGAACTAAACTATCCAAAATTACAGCTCTAGAGCGGGATTTGGCACTAGCCTTGGCTGCTCCTACTGGGACTATTCGAATTGAAGCTCCAATTCCAGGAAGATCTTTGGTTGGAATTGAACTTCCAAATAAGTCTCCGGAGTTTGTTCCTTTACGGCGAATTTTGGAATCTGATGAAATGAAAGGAACAAAAAGTAAACTAGCAGTAGCCCTGGGACTTGATGTTTCAGGAAAGCCGGTCATATCAGATATTGCAAAAATGCCACACATATTGATTGCCGGCCAAACTGGTTCTGGAAAAAGTGTATGTATCAACGCATTTTTGTCTTCTCTTCTGTTTCGAGCAAGTCCTTCTGAGGTGAAGTTAATACTGGTGGACCCAAAGAGGGTAGAGTTGACTGGATACAATGATATTCCACATCTTCTGTCTCCTGTAATAGTTGAATCTGACAAGGTTATTTCTGCCCTTCGTTGGTTGATGAGGGAAATGGACAGAAGATATCAATTGTTTGCTCAGGCTGGTGCGCGAAACATTGATTCATACAATGAAATGAGTGGTTTCCAAGCTTTACCTTATATTGTTTTATTTATAGATGAGTTGGCAGACATAATGCTCCTCTCTCCTGTTGAAGTTGAAGATGCAATTACAAGAATTGCTCAAATGAGTCGGGCCACAGGAATTCATATGGTACTTGCAACGCAAAGACCTTCAGTAGATGTTATAACAGGCCTTATTAAGGCAAACATTCCAAGCAGAATTGCCTTTGCAGTTTCATCCCAAGTTGACTCTCGAGTAATACTAGACACGCAAGGAGCTGAAAAATTAATTGGAAAAGGTGACATGTTGCATCTTCCACCAGACATGGCTAAACCAGCCAGAATTCAGGGAGCATTTCTTGATGACAAAGAAATTACATCAATGATATCTTTCATTAAAAACCAAGGTGTTGCTCCTCAATATACAGAAGAGGTAACAACACAGACAAAGTCTGGAATGCCTGTTGTGGAGGGTGTAATGGGAGATTTGGATGAACGATTTTCAGATGCAGTCAGGGCAGTATGCCAATATGACAGAGCTTCTGCATCACTTTTGCAAAGGAGACTATCAATTGGATATGCAAGAGCTGCAAGGGTTGTTGATCAGTTGGAAGCTGCTGGGGTAATTAGTACATCAGATGGATCTTCAAAAGCCAGAGATGTATTGATTACTAACGCTGATGAGTTTTTAGCTAAGTTTGGTACTTCTCAATGAATACAATAGGAACATTTTTAAGCAGTGCCCGCAGGGAGAAGGGTGTGTCCTTGGAACAGTTAGAGCTAACTACAAAAATAAAAAAGCAGTTTCTGGAGGCTATTGAAAAAGAAAATTGGGAGAGCCTTCCCGAATATCCAGTGATACTTGGATTTGTGAGCAATATCGCAGGAAGCCTTGATGTGCCCGTTGATACTGCATTAGCTCTTCTTCGTCGTGACTATCCACCAAAGAAGTTAAAAGTAACACCTTCACCCGACGTTGAAAAGAAGTTTGTTTGGTCTCCAAAACTAACTTTTGCAATAGGTGTTGGTTTATTTTTGTTAACACTGCTTGGCTACCTTGGATTTCAATACACGCGGTTCATGAATCCTCCCAAACTTTTTATCTCAAAACCGACGGAAGAAGAAATTGTTCTTTCAACAAAACTTAAAGTGTCAGGAATTACTGACACAGACGCCAAAATTGAAGTTAACAACCAACCAATACTAGTTGATTCAAGCGGAAATTTTGAAGGAACTGTGGAAATATCAGAAGATGCGGGTGAAATTACATTCGTCGCAACTTCTCGCTCTGGAAAAGAGACAAAGATTAATCGTAAGATAGTAAATGAGACAGGTGATTAAATAAAAAAATGGATTCAGTGCAAAGATTATTAATAATTGTGGTTATAACTCTGACAGTTCTGTTGGTTATAGTTGGAATTCAAGTTGTTTTTGTAATACTCGATCTCAGAAAATCATTAAAAAGATTGAATTCAATTTTAGAAGATGCAATTTTGGGAGGAGGCTTGATTAGACCTGACAAATTGACAGGAATAATGGAGATGTTGAGAAAAAACAAAAAACTGACAAGTCATGGTGAGTCTGGATAAGAACAAAAATTAAAGCTATAATTAGCTTCATGACCACAAGTGACGAAGTACGCGAAAAATATTTGAAGTTTTTTGAGAGTAGGGGACACAAAAGAATCTCACCTGCCCCGCTGGTGTTAGAAAATGATCCAACCACTCTTTTTACTAGTTCTGGCATGCAACCTTTGGTTCCCTATCTAATGGGCGAAAGCCATCCTGAGGGTGTGCGTTTGGTTGATAGCCAACCAACAATTAGGGCACAAGGTAAAAATGACGACATCTTGGAGGTTGGGGATAGTCGTCATTTAACATACTTTGAAATGCTTGGTAACTGGAGCTTGGGTGATTATTTCAAAAAAGAACAATTGGAATGGGTGTGGGAACTATATACAAAAGTATTGAAAATTCCAAAAGATAGATTGTATGTGACTTTGTTTGAAGGAGATGGTGTAGTTGAAAAAGATTTGGTTTCATATGGAATATGGAAAAAGTTAAAAGTGCACGAAGATCGTATTTTTTTTTATGGAGCAAAAGAAAATTGGTGGAGCAGAAGTGGTACTCCAGATGAAATGCCTGAAGGAGAAATCGGTGGTCCGACTTCTGAAATATTCTATGAGTTTACAGAAGTCCCTCATGATAAGAAGTTTGGTAAAGAATGCCATCCAAATTGTGATTGTGGAAGATTTTTGGAAATTGGGAATTGCGTTTTTATGATTTACAAAAAGACTGCAGGTAAGTTAAAAGAGCTTCCCAAGAAGAATGTTGACTTTGGAGGTGGCCTTGAGAGAATTACTGCAGCAGTTAATAATGATCCAGATGTATTCAAGATTGATCTGTATTGGCCAGCTATTCAGAAAATTTCAAAATACTTTGAAGTAGATTATGAAGATCATAAAAAAACCATGCAAATAATTGCAGATCATTTGAGAGCATCTTTGGCACTGATTGACAATGGGGTTGAGCCGTCAAACAAACAACAAGGTTATGTTTTAAGAAGATTGATTAGAAGAATTGTAGTAAAACTCAAGGAGTTCAAAAAGAATGTAGAAGTTGGCGATGTGGAGAAATTTACTTCCAGTAAGGTTATTTTGGCAGAGGTAGGAAAATTTAATATTACACTAAAGAAAGGCTTAAAACAGGTTGAAAAAATAAAAAACATTGATGGAAAGTCTGCTTTTGACTTGTATCAAAGCTATGGTTTTCCGTTAGAGTTAACTGCAGAGATTTTTGAGGATAAGGGGCAAAAAATTGATTTAGAAGAATTTAAAGCTGAATTTGAAAAACACAAAAACCTTTCTCGCAGTGCATCTGCAGGAACTTTTAAAGGAG
The DNA here is from genome assembly GCA_016784385.1 of Candidatus Microgenomates bacterium. Lineage (GTDB taxonomy): Bacteria > Patescibacteriota > Microgenomatia > UBA8517 > UBA8517 > BS150m-G53. The sequence goes on from JADHUT010000002.1 coordinate 45,934, forward strand.
GGTTGGCTGATTCAAGTGAAAAAACCACTGCTTTGCATACTGTCACCCATCTTTTACATGCTTCCTTGCGAAAAGTACTGGGGGACAGTGTTTCTCAGAAGGGTAGTAATATCACCTCGGAGAGATTGAGGTTTGATTTTTCCCATCCTCAAAAACTTACAGAAAAAGAACTAAAAGAAGTAGAGAGCAAAGTGAACGAACAAATCGACAAGAAACTTCCAGTAAAATCATCTGAAATGGATTTTGAAGGAGCAAAAAAATTAGGAGCCTTGGCATTTTTTGAAGGTAAATATGGTGAAAAAGTGAAGGTATACAACGTCGGCGATTTTTCTTCAGAGGTGTGTGGAGGACCACATGTCAAAAACACTTCCTTTCTCGGTCGTGTTAAGATAATTAAGCAAGATAAAATCGGGTCTGGACTGATCCGAGTCTATGCCACTGTTCAAAATGGATCTTAAATCAATCATAGGAAAAACTCAAGAAAATAAAGAAAGTTTCTGGGCACTTTTGTTGGAACAAGGCTGGATAAGTGCAGCAATTTGGGAGGTAGCTGGTGAAGAAGTGAAAATTGTCTCCCAAGGGTCATCTGCAAGGTGGCCTGAAGAAGAAGATTTGGTGGGCTCAGTTGATACTGCACTATCTTCTTGTGTTACTGGTCTTCCTGAGGATTATGACGAACCAGAAAAAACAGTTTTTGGTCTTCCTTCCTCGTGGATTGAAGATGGTAATATTACACCACCCAACCTAGAAAAGCTCAAAAAAGTTTGTGAGGATCTTTCACTGGTTCCATCGGGCTTTGTGGTTCTATCTGAGGCAATTGCACATTTTGTAAAAGCAAATGAAGGCTCTCCTCTGTCTGGAGTTACAGTTGGTATTAGTGAAAAGAGTTTAGAAATTGCACTTTTCAAGTTGGGTAAACAAGCTGGAGTATTTGAAGTTTCTCGAAGTGTGTCTGTGGTAGAAGATTTGGTCGAAGGGTTGGTCAGGTTTGGCACTGATGAGGTTTTTCCTTCAAGAATAGTTATCTATGACGGTAAAGATGCTGATCTTGAGGATGTTAGAAGTGCACTGTCTGATGCACCATGGGACAGTATAGAAAAAATAAAATTTTTGCATACTCCAAAGATTGATGTAATTAGCCCCTCAGAAAAAATAGAGGCAGTTTGTTTAGCTGGAGGATCAGAGATTGCAGGAGTTACAAAAGTCGCAGGAAAGAGGGAAGAAAACTTTTCATCTATTCCAGATGATGTACAAAACATTTCAGAACCAGATAGTAATTTGACAGCTCAAGATCTTGGGTTTGTGCAGAATACTACAAGTGTTCCAATCCCCCCAATAACCCCTCCCACTTCTGAGAAAAAAGATATTTTTCCAACGAAAAAATTCAATCTCAAATTTCCAAAAGTAAATATTAAAAAACCAAAAATAAAACTACCTAGTGGTAGTGGTAAAAAACCACTAATTGTAGGTTTGGTATCAGTGGTTGTCTTTTTGATAGCCGGATTTTTGTTTTGGTGGTTTTACCCAACTGCCAGTGTGACTGTTTTTGTTTCTCCTAAAAAACTTGATGAGACAATGCAGATAACTTTGGGAGAAGATTTTTCATCTAGAACAGTGAGTGAAGAGGTGGCCGATGAGAAGACAAAATCAACAACAGGAACAAAATTGGTAGGAGAGAGGGCAACAGGTTCAGTGAAGATCCAAAATGGAACTGCAAATACAATCAATTTAGATATCGGAACAATTGTTTCATCTTCAAATGACATGAAGTTTGTTACTGAAAGTACAGCTTCAATTTCTGCAGCACTGTCACCTTCTTCTCCTGGTGTGGCCACTGTTGAAGTGAAGGCATATGATATTGGGTCAGAATATAATTTGGCTAAAGATGAAGTATTTAAAATTGGAAACTATCCGAAGGCCGATGTAGATGCTATTTCTACAGATGATTTTTCGGGAGGATCAAGCAGGCAAATTTCAGCTGTGTCAGAAGAAGATATCGAAGAACTGGAAAATAGTTTGACGCAAGAGTTGGTAAGAAAAGCCACAAAAAACTTTACAGAGAAAATTTCATCTGAAGAGTTACTCATAGACTCATCTCTCACAACAAAAACTGATTCAATCGATTTTAGTAACAAAGTTGGAGATGAAGCATCAACCCTGAAACTTTCTCTTTCTTTAACTGTGACTGGCAGGGTAGTATCTAAAAAAGATTTAATTGGCAAAACCACCACTGTTTTACAAGGTAAAATTCCAACAGGCTTCGTGCTTCGCGACGATCAACTAAAATTTAAATTTACACAAGACGGAGATAGTGAGGATATTTTTGATGTTGGAGTTGTAGTCAATTTATTACCCAATGTAGACACAGACGATGTTGCTAAAAAAGTTGTTGGAAAGTATCCTCAACTTGCAAGAGAATACCTTTCAGGTGTTCCTGGATTTATACGAGCAGAGTTTAAAATAAAACCTCTTTTCCCAGGAAAACTAGGAACGTTGCCTCATGTGGTTAAAAGAATAGAAGTTGGTGTTTCAGCAGACTAAAGATAATGAAGAAAAAAAAAATAATTAGATTCTTTGCCTTTGTGTTTGGTTTGTCTGGATTGGTTTTGTTGGTAAGTTCATTTTGGCCAATCATCCAATACCAACTAAATGAAAGTAAAAATTATGAAACTTTACTAACGCCGTTAGTTTTAGAGAGCACAAAAGGTCAACCACAAATTCTAGACTACACAAAAGCTAGCAACTGGTTTCCAGAGGCACAAGAAGATGTGAATTTTTCTGAATCAAAAGTTTCCTTTTATAGTCTCTCTATTCCAAAATTGAAAATTGATAATTCAACAGTTGCGATTGGGGGTGAAGATCTTTCAAAAAGTTTGGTGCAATATCCTGGGACTGCTCTCCCTGGAAAGCTTGGAAATTCTGTGATTTTTGGCCACTCAATCTTGCCAATATTTTTTGACCCTGAAAATTATATGTCGATTTTCTCCACATTACCAACACTTAAAACTCAAGACGATATAGACATTTCTTTTGATGGAGTAGTGTATAAATACAAAGTTGAAGAAATTTTTGAAATTTACCCCACTGACATACAAATCCTGCAACAGGACAAAAGTGATTCGTTTTTAACTCTTGTTACCTGTGTCCCACCGGGAGATCCAAGAAAACCAAAGAGATTAATTATTCGGGCCAGAATAGTTCCTCCTGATTTAGCGTATAATGCCAATTAAATGATAATACTTGGAGTTGATTATGGAAGAAGAAAAATCGGACTTGCAATTTCCGAAGGTAAATTGTCACAACCTTTCAAAGTTGTTAAGGTAAAAAGTTTCTCCCATGCTGTCGAGAAAATAATAGCAATTCAAAAAGAGCTAAAAGTAGAAAGAACAATAGTGGGTGTTTCAGAAGGAGAAATGGGGGAAGAAAGTACTAAGTTTGCCGGTGAAATAGGTGCTGTTACTTCTACAGAATCCCTCTCTACTCATGACGCACAAGAACTTTCAATTGCTGCTGGAATGAGTAGAAAAAAAAGGAAAGTCATGGAAGATGCTTTTGCAGCTTCTGTCATGTTGCAAAACTATCTTGATGAGCTGTAAATATGCTATACTAGCCTTATGCTTAAAAATGTAATTGCTCCAATCCAAGCTTGGTTAATGTCTCAAGGCAAATGTGTTGGTTGTGGATTACCTCTCAATAAAGCTGAAAAAAAGACACACAAATATGGTAAACAAATATCTTGTAAGTGTGGAAGAATATACATTTATAATTCAAAAACTAAAAATTACCGCAGAGCTCTACTTGAGGAAATTTAATGATTAAAAAACTACTTCTGGCCTTGTTTGTTGGAATCATTTTGATTGTAGGAGGATTTATTGCTATCAATAATTCAGTAAAACCTGTTTCTGGGGATGATAGTGTGCATAGCTTTCTGATTACAAAAGGATCAAGTGCCTCCCAAATTGGAAAAAATCTGCAAAAAGAAGGGTTAATTAAATCCTCATTGGCTTTTAAAATTTACGTACAATTTACAGGAAGGCAAAGTAAAATTTCAGCAGGAGAATTTAGACTGTCTCCATCACAGTCTTTGTTTGAAATAGTTGCAACGCTGCAAAAAGGACCAGTTGAAATATGGGTGACTATTCCGGAAGGATTGAGACACGAGGAAATAGCTCAAAAATTTGCAGATGAGCTAAGTAAAGATAATCAGTTTGTAAACGAGTTCATAGCGCTTTCTTCCACACATGAAGGATATCTATTCCCAGATACTTATCTTTTTCCAAAGTCGACAACAGCTTCAAAAATAGTTGAAAAAATGCTTTCAACTTTTGACATTAGAACAAAGACAGGTGTAACGGAAAATCAAGTGATAATGGCTTCGATAATTGAGAGAGAAACAAAGGGTGATGCAGAAAAGCCAGTTGTGGCGGGAATACTGTACAAAAGAATTGAAAATGAATGGCCTTTGCAAGTTGATGCATCTATTCAGTATGCAAAGGGAGATTGGAAGCCCATATTATCTTCTGACAAAGAATTAAATTCTTCTTACAATACATACAAATTTCAAGGATTGCCCATAGGCCCAATTTCTAATCCTGGTATAGCATCAATAAATGCAGCAGTAAATCCCACGACTTCTGATTATTGGTACTATTTACATGATGAAAAAGGGGTAATCCATTATGGCTTGGATCTGGACGATCACAACGCAAATATAAGGAAGTACCTTTGGTAGTGTAGATATTTTCACCCCTTGACAAAGGAGGTATTTTGCCTATAATCCTTCCTAGGCGTACCTGAAGTACGTTTTTCCCTTTTACCCTGAAGGGGATTTTTTGCTTTGTCAAAACATATCAAATGACACCAACTAAAAAACAAACAAGAAGGAATTTCGGAAAAACTGAAAAAAACCTTCCTGTTTTGGATTTGACATTGGTACAAAGGGAATCCTGGTTAGAATTTTTAAAAACTGGAATTCCTGAAGAAATCTCCACAATAACTCCAATAGATGATTTTACAGGTAAAAATTGGCAATTGGTTTTGGGTGACTACTCTATGGGCCAGTCAAACACAACCGCCGCTTATGCACAAGAAAAAGGTATAACATATTCCGCCCCTCTAAAAATAGTTGCAACTTTAATTAACAAAAGAACTGGTCAAGAAATTTCTCAAGAAGTATTTATGGGAGATTTGCCACAAATGACCACAAAAGGAACATTTATTGTAAATGGAATTGAAAGAGTTGTTATTAACCAAATTGTCAGATCTCCTGGTGTGTATTTTTCAGGAACACTTGATCCTACTAGTGGTCGAATATTGTACAAAGCTGAGATTAGACCCCTAAGGGGATCTTGGTTAGAATTTGAAGTTACAAAGGCAGATCTTATATATGCAAGAATTGATAGAAGAAAAAAGATATTGGCAACAACTTTTTTGAAAGCACTGGGCCTGGACTCTGAAAAAGAAATGTTAAAGCATTTTTCAGAAAGCGATACTGACAAAGAACATAAATACATCACTGCTACACTAGAAAAAGACCAATCCAACTCAAGAGAAGAGGCCCTTTTGGAAATTTATCGAAAGTTGAGACCAGGTGAGCCAGTTCTTCTTGAAAATGCAACTAATTTATTTGAAAACATGTTTTTGGAGCCTAGAAGATATGATTTAGCAGAAGTAGGCAGATATAAAATTAATAAAAGATTAGACCTTGACAGGGAAAATACATCAAGGGTGTTAGAGCTTAAAGATGTATTGTCAGCTTTGATTTATTTGGTTGGACTTCAAAACGGTAAAGGTAGAGTGGATGATATTGATCATTTGGCAAATCGTCGCTTGAGACGTGTTGGAGAATTAGTTGCAGGAAATGCTTTTAGAATTGGATTACTCCGACTTGAGAGAAGTGTTAAAGAGAAAATGAGTCTAATTTCTCCTGAAGACAGACCTTTGCCTTCAAACCTTGTTAACGCAAGGCCATTGATTTCTTCACTAAATGAATTTTTCAGAAGTAATCAATTGTCTACTATATTAGATGACACCAATCCTTTGTCAGAGATTGATAATTTAAGAAGAGTGTCAGTATTGGGTGCAGGTGGTATAAACAGAGACAGAGCAAGTTTCTCTATCCGAGATGTTAATTCAAGTCAATATGGAAGAATTGATCCTGTTAGATCACCTGAAGGACCAAATATTGGTCTTGTTACCTATCTTTCTCTTTTTGCAAAGGTAAATAAATATGGATTTTTGGAAACTCCTTATAGAAAAGTTAAAAAAGTTGGAAATAAAACACAAATCACTGATGAAATTGTGTATATGGCAGCAGATGATGAAGAAAATTACAATATTACTCACAGTGGAGTTGGTACAGATAAAGATGGTTTTATAACAGACAAGAGAGTTCCTCTTCGATTTGAAGGAAAATTTACTGAAGGGTTGTCAAACCTGGTTGACTTTATAGACATCTCTCCAAAACAGGTTGTTGGAACTTCTGCTTCATTGATTCCATTTTTGGCTCACGATGAAGGAAACAGGGCTTTAATGGGATCAAACATGCAATGTCAAGCTGTGCCGTTGGTTAGACCTGATTCTCCTGTTGTTGGAACTGGTATGGAATCAGAAGTAATAAGATCCATGGGTAGAGTAATTTTGGCTAGGCATGATGGAGTAGTGGAGCACGCAGACAATGAAAAGATAATAATTAAGTTATCCAAAACTGCCTCAATAGATGAATCAACTGAAGAAATTGAGATTACAGATGCAGGTAAAAAAGAAAAGTATTTGTTAATGAAATTCAAAAGAACAGCTCATTCAACATGTTATAACCAAAAGATTGTAGTAAATCCTGGACAAAGGATTAAAAAGGGAGATTTACTTGCAGATGGACCAGCAAGTGATAATGGAGAGCTGTCCTTGGGTAGCAACTTAGTAATTGCATACACCAACTTTGCTGGATACGGATTTGAAGATGCAATTTTAGTATCAGATAGGTTGGTAAAAGAGGATCTTTTGACCTCGATTCATATTGAAGAATATGATGCTGACGTTATTGATACAAAATTAGGACCCGAAGAGAGAACTTCAGATATTCCAAATGTCTCTGAGGCTGAATTATCTAATTTAGGTGAAGACGGAATAGTAGTTGTTGGTGCAGAAGTAGGACCGAATGATATCTTGGTAGGAAAAATTGCACCAAAAGGTGAAACAGAGCTTACTTCAGAAGAAAGACTTCTAAGGGCAATTTTTGGAGAAAAAGCAAGAGAAGTCAGAGACACTTCACTTCGTGTTCCACATGGTGAAAAAGGAGTCATCTTGGGTGTCAGCAGACTTAATCGTGATGCTGGTGATGAACTTAGTGCTGGAGTAATTGAAAGAATAACTATAAAAGTAGCCCAGATGAGAAAGATAACAGTTGGAGATAAAATTGCAGGTAGACATGGTAACAAAGGAGTTGTTGCCAAGATTATGGCCGTCTCTGATATGCCATATCTTTCAGATGGAACAGCTATAGACATCATTATTTCCCCACTTTCAGTTTTGTCACGTATGAATTTGGGACAACTATTGGAAACCCATATGGGATGGGCACTTTCCAAATCTGGTGAAAAAGGAGCTTTCCCTGTTTTTGAAAAAGTAACTGAGGATACATTATCCCAAGAGCTTAAAGCAGCTGGACTTCCAACAAATGGTAAAACAAGACTTTTTGATGGTAGGACAGGAGAACCTTTCAAAGAAGATACTGTTGTTGGTATTGGATACATCTTGAAGCTTACTCATATGATCGAGGACAAAACCCATGCTCGTTCAACTGGGCCATATTCTCTTGTTACACAACAGCCTCTTGGTGGTAAAGCACAAATGGGAGGACAGCGTTTGGGAGAAATGGAAGTTTGGGCACTAGAAGCACATCGCGCTCAATATACTCTGCAAGAGATGTTAACTATTAAATCAGATGATATTGTGGGGCGTGCAAAGGCATTTGAGGCAATTGTTAAAGGAGTTGACATCCCAGATGCTACAATACCTGAGTCTTTCAGGGTGTTGGTGAGAGAGCTTAATTCGTTGGGTCTTAATATCATACCTAAAGGTGTAATACTTGCCAAAGACAAAGAAGAGGAAGTTGAAATAAAAGAGTTGCCAGTAGAAGAAATAATAAAAAAAGAAAGTAAAGAAAAAGAAGCCGAGACCGAGATACCTGGAAAGGAAGAAAAATAACATGGATCAAAAACCAGTATTTGATATGAGAAACCTAGAAGACTTTACAAGTTTGGTGGTTCGTATTGCTTCCCCTGAAGATATTAGGAAATGGAGTTGTGGAGAAGTTCTAAAACCAGAAACCATTAATTACAGAACATTAAAGTCTGAAAAAGATGGGCTTTTTGATGAGAGAATTTTCGGTCCTACTAAAGACTGGGAGTGTTATTGTGGAAAGTACAAAAGAATTCGTTATAAAGGTGTTATTTGTGACAAATGTGGTGTTGAAGTAACTCAATCTAGAGTACGAAGAGAAAGGATGGGTCATATTAGCCTTGCTTGTCCAGTTTCACACATTTGGTATTTCAAAGGAGCTCCAAGCAGGATATCAACAATTTTGGGAGTTGCACCTCGTGCAATTGAACAGGTCATGTATTTTGCAAGGTACCTAACTCTTTCTATCGATGAAGACAAGAAAAAAGCTGCATTGAAAACACTGGAAGTTGCCATGACAGATCAAGAAAAAGAGATTATTACCCTTCACAAGAGCAAAAAGGAAATACTTACCGCTGAAGCTACTAAGGCAAAGGAAAAGATTAAATCAAAAATAAAAAATAAAGAGCAGTTGGCATTGGCTTTGTCTGAGATTGAGCTAGATGAAAGAAAGAAAGAAACGGCAATTTCTGAAGAAGAAAAAGCCAATTTATCAAGAAACACACATCTTTTTGGGAATTTGATAAGTTTAGCTAAAACCCTAAAACCTCTCAGTATTCTTTCTGAAGAAGAACACGATGAGCTTTATAACTATGATGCTGCAGGATTTTTTGAGGCAAAAATGGGTGCAGAGGCAGTACTCTCTGTCCTTCAAACAGTGGACCTTGAAAAGTTGACAGTCGAGATGAAAGAGGAAATTGCATTAACAAAAACAACTAGCGCCAAGTATGTAAAACTTGTAAAGAGATTAAAATTGGCAGATGGTATGAGAAGGGCAAAAATAAAGCCAGAATGGATGGTATTGAAAGTATTACCAGTACTTCCTCCAGACCTTAGGCCAATGGTACAGCTTTCAGGTGGAAGATTTGCAACAAGTGATTTAAATGATCTTTACAGAAGAGTAATAAACAGAAATAACAGGTTAAAGCATTTAATGGGATTGGGTGCACCTGAAATAATTTTGCGAAATGAAAAAAGGATGCTTCAGGAATCTGTTGATTCATTGATTGATACATCTCAACGAAAAGCTACCAGAAGAGCAAGAGGAAGACAGCCTTTAAGGTCTCTTTCAGACATGTTAAAAGGAAAACAAGGAAGATTTAGACAGAATTTACTAGGAAAAAGAGTTGATTATTCCGGAAGAAGTGTAATTATTGTTGGACCTGACCTTACACTTAACCAGTGTGGATTACCAAAAGAGATGGCACTGGAGATGTTTAAGCCATTTGTTTTACGCGAAATGATTTCAAGGGGAATTGCTCCCAATGTGAGGTCTGCGAAAAACATGCTAGACCGAAGACCACCTGAAGTTTTTGATATTTTGGAAGAAATTACCAAAGATCATCCGGTACTCCTTAACCGTGCACCAACCTTACACAAGCTTTCTATACAAGCTTTTTATCCTGTACTTATAGAAGGATCTGCAATTAGGTTGCATCCCGCAATTTGTTCTGGATTTAACGCAGATTTTGATGGTGATCAAATGGCAGTTCACGTTCCTCTTTCTAAAAAGGCAATTGCTGAAGCAAAAGATTTGATGTTGCCTGAGCAAAACTTGCTAAGGCCTTCTGATGGTTCACCTGTTTCCACTCCTGCATCCAAAGAAATGGCTTTGGGGGTATATTACTTAACTTCAATAAATACAAATAAAGAAAAATACAGCACAATATTTTCAGATACAGATGAAGCACTTCAAGCTTATCAATCAGGAACTGTTGGATTAAGACAAAAACTTGAGGTTAGAATTGAATCTAAAATAATTACTACAACCATTGGAAGAATTATGTTTAATGAGATATTGCCAGATACTTTTAAATTTGTAAATGAATCCACAACATCAACTGTTATTAAAAAAATCTTCGCTAAAGCATATGCAGAAACTGACAAAAAGACTGTGGTAAAAATGATTGACGCAGTTAAGTCAATTGGTTTCTGGGCAGGCACACTTTCTGGAATTTCATTCGGAGTTTTTGACGCAGGAATACTACCTGAGAAACAAAAGATTTTGGATGAAGCAGAAAAGAAGGTTTCAGAGGTAGAACAAAACTACAACCAGGGGTTAATTACTATTGAAGAGAAAAAGAGAATGAGCCAAGACGTGTGGATGGAAACATCAGAAGATTTGGCAGATAAAACCTGGGCACTGATGGAACCTACAAATCCAATAAGGATAGTTATTGATGCAAAAGTTGGTCGTGCTTCTCGAGATCAAGTGAAACAACTGTCTGCAATTAGAGGTTTGGTGGTGGATCCTATGGGTAAAATTGTTGAACTTCCCATCAAGAGTAATTTCAGGGAAGGACTGAGCGTATTTGAATATGTTACTTCCTCAAGAGGATCTAGAAAAGGTTTAACTGATACAGCTCTTAAAACTGCAGATGCAGGGTATTTGACCAGAAGACTAGTTGACGTTTCTCACGATCTTTTAATTAGAAAAGAAGATTGTAAAACAAAAGAAGGGATTGTCATTAAAAAAGGATCAAAACCAGAGACTTTTGCAGCTAGAATAGTTGGAAGATATCTATCTAAAGATGTAAAAAATAGTAAGGGTAAAGTAATAGCAGTTGCAGGTGAAGACATCGACTCGGTTTTGGCTGAAAAGATTTCTTCAGGTAGTGTAGCTGAAATTGAAGTTAGGTCAGCCCTGTCTTGTGTGGCTAGATACGGTATGTGTGCAAAATGTTATGGATGGGATCTTTCCAGTAAAAAACAAGTAGAAATTGGAACGCCTGTTGGAGTTATTGCCGCACAATCAATCGGTGAGCCAGGAACACAGCTAACTTTGAGAACCAAACATTCAGCTGGTGTTGTTGGAATTGACGTTACACAAGGACTCCCCCGTGTTGAAGAACTAGTTGAAGCAAGAACACCCAAACTTCTTTCAACATTATCTGAAATTACTGGAAAAGTTATGATTTCAGAATCTGAAGATGGTCACAAAATTGTTGTGAGAGGTAGTGGAAAACTAAAAGAAGAAAAAGAATACATAATTCCAAAAACACTTGAGTTGGCCGTCGAGGACAATCAAGTAATTGAAGCAGGTACAAAACTTGCATACGGACCTTTGGACATTAAAGAAGTACTTTCCATTAAAGGGTTGCGTGCTGCACAGGAATACTTGGTAGCTGAAATACATAAAGTGTATGAGACTCAAGGAATTACAATTAACAACAAGCATTTCGAAGCAATAGTCAGAAAAATGAGTGATGAAGTAAAGGTTGTAACTTCTGGTGACACAAATTTCTTGCCAGGGGAACTAACCAGTAAAGCAAAATTTGAAGTAGAAAACGAAAAAGTATTAGCAGCAGGTGGAGAACCATCTTCTGCACAACAGGTAATTTTGGGTATAACAAGAAGATCTCTATACACAGAGAGTTGGTTGTCTGCAGCATCTTTTGAACAAACTACAGATGTCTTGACAGAAAGCTCACTAATGAGTAAAGAAGATAACTTACTTGGGTTAAAAGAAAATGTCATAATTGGAAGACTAATTCCTGTTACAAAGGAAAAGGCTATTTTAGATGAGGGTGAGGAGGATAATTAGTATGCCAACAACAAACCAATTAGTCAGAAAAGGACGAAAACCTGTAAAGAAAAAGACAAGCACGACTTCTTTGAAAAAATGGTTCAATGCAAAAGACCGAAAATTCGGTGAATATGCAGTTCCTTTTAAAAGAGGGGTAGTAATCGCCATCAAGACAATGACTCCAAGAAAACCTAATTCAGCTCTTCGAAAAGTTGCAAGGGTAAGACTTTCAAACAAGCAAGAAATAACTGCATATATCCCAGGTGAAGGCCATGAGTTGGCTGAACATTCTGTGGTACTAGTGCGAGGTGGAAGAGTAAAAGACTTGGCTGGTGTAAAATATACAATAGTTAGAGGAAAGTATGATACAACTGGAGTAACAGGGAGAGTAACCAGTAGAAGTAAATATGGTACAAAGAAAGGACAAGCAGGGCAAGCTGCAAAACCAGCTGCACCAGCTGCATCGTCTGATGCACCTGCTGCTTAATAAAAAATTATGCCAAGAAAAGGAGCTGTAAGAAAAACCCTACCAAAAAAAGATCCCATCTATGGAAATAGAATGGTTACAAAGCTTATTAATAGGTCTATGTATGATGGGAAAAAGAGTGTTGCACAAGGTCAAGTGTATAAAGCATTTGAATTAATTGAAAAAGAAACCAAAAGAGATCCAGTTGCAGTTTTTAACACTGCTTTGGGCAAAATAAGACCTGAAATGGAAGTAAGATCCCGTAGAGTGGGAGGAGCTGCATATCAAGTGCCAGTTCCTGTTAGAGGTGACAGAAAAGACTCCCTAGCTATTAGATGGTTAATATCAGCTGCAAGAGCAAAGAGTAATTCTGAATTTCACACATTCGCTGAAAAATTGGCAAGGGAGCTAATTGAAGCTTCAAATGGTGAAGGTGGAGCAGTTAGAAAGAAGTTGGAAATAGAAAAAATAGCAGAAAGCAATAAAGCATTTTCCCATTTTAAGTGGTAGTCAACATCGTTAATTTTCAACATGGCTGAAGAAGCAAAGAAAAAGTCTGCAATTGTAATGACGGTCACAAAAGACCGTAATGTCGCATTGGATAAAATCCGAAATATTGGGATAATTGCACATATTGATGCTGGTAAAACCACAACCACTGAACGCTTACTATTTGAAACTGGTAGAACCTATAAACAAGGATCAGTTGATGATGGAACTACAGTAACAGATTGGATGGCACAGGAAAGGGAACGAGGAATTACAATTGTTTCTGCTGCAATTACTGCTTTTTGGGATTTAAAGAGTTCCAGCTCCGTTGAAAAAGGACATTACAGATTAAATATCATCGATACTCCGGGTCACATTGATTTTACGGCTGAAGTTGAAAGATCTTTGAGGGTTTTGGATGGAGCTGTAATGGTTTTTGATGGAAGAACTGGAGTAGAAAGCCAATCTGAAACAGTATGGCGACAAGCTGATAAATACAATGTTCCAAGAATTTGTGTTTTGAATAAGCTAAATTTGATTGGTGCCGATTTTGAAGGTTCTATAAAATCAATTCGAGAAAGATTGGGTGCCAATGCTTCTCCTGTTATTTATCCAATAGGGCAGGAACATGACCATAAAGGAGTAATTGATCTTATTTCCATGAAAGCATACACATACAGCAATGTTGAGGATGCAAAATTGGTTGAGGGAGAAATACCTGAAGATTTATTGGATATTGCCAAAAAGTACAGAAAAGAACTGATTGAAAACGCATCTGAATATGATGATGATGCATTGAATAAATTTTTAGAAGGAATTGAACCTAGTGAAATTGAACTTAAAAGAGCTATCCGAAAAGGAGTAATCTCTGGTAAATTCTTCCCAGTTTTTGGAGGAGATAACAGAAGCGCAGAAAGCCAACTACTTTTGGACGGTGTTGTTGAATACTTACCATCCCCTACTGACCTAGCTGCTATTGATGGGGTAAACCCAAATACAAATGAAAAAGAAACCAGAGAGCGTAAAAATGATGCACCTTTTTCAGCACTCGCATTTAAAGTTGTTACTGATCCTCATGTAGGAAGGCTTGTTTACGTTAGAGTTTATTCAGGTACTCTAAAGGCTGGTCAACAGGTTTATAACACAAGTAAGCAAATTACTGAGAGGATTGGAAAACTTGTTCTTTTGCACGCAGATCAAAGAGAGCTGGTGGAAGAAGCATATGCTGGTGAAATTGTTGCTGTTGTTGGAGTTAAAGACACTTCAACCGGCCACACTTTGTGTGATGCTAAACATCCAATATTTTTAGAAGCTATAACATTCCCAGAGCCTGTGATTTCTTTGGCTATTGAGCCTGCAACTAGAGCTGATCAAGAAAAAATGGGAATGGCATTAAATAAACTTTCTGATGAAGATCCGACCTTCATTATAAAAACAAATCATGAAACAGGCCAAACTATTATTGCTGGAATGGGTGAACTTCAACTTGAAGTATTAGTAGATAGAATGAAAAGAGAATTTAATGTGGAAGCAACAACTGGTGCACCACAAGTTGCATACAAAGAAACTATTCAAAGGCCGGCTGAAGGAGAAGGAAAGTATATAAGACAAACTGGAGGTCGTGGGCAATATGGTCATTGTTTGATGCGTGTTAAGCCACTGGGTCGTGGTGAAGGATTTGTATTCAAAAGTGAAATTAAAGGTGGATCAATTCCACAAGAATATATTCCTGCTATCGAAAAGGGTGTAATTGAAAAACTAAACAATGGAATTATGGCAGGCTACACAATGGTTGATTTGGAAGTTGTTGTATATGACGGATCTTTCCATGATGTTGATTCATCTGAAATGGCTTTTAAAATTGCAGGATCTTTGTGTGTAGAAAACGCAATCAAAAAAGCCGATATGGCAATTTTGGAGCCTATTATGAAGGTGGAAGTGTTCACTCCTGCTGAATATATGGGTGATGTTATGGGCGATCTTTCAAGCAAACGTGCACAAATTAGTGGGAGCGAAGAAAAGGGTGGAGAAACAGTTGTATATGCAACAGCACCGTTAGCTGAACTATCAGGATATGCAACTAAACTTAGATCTCTAACTCAAGGAAGAGCAAGGGCATATGTAGAACCTTCCCACTATGAAGAAGTCCCAGCTCATGTTGCAGCACAAATTGTTGAAAAGGCTGGAAAAGTGGAAATGACAAGAGGACAGGGCTAATTTAGGTATTGACACTCATAAACAGGCTCGGATATAATAGCAACACGAGGCTGAATTATGCCTCTTGTTTTTCGCAGAGAAAAAAAATATAATATACACTTATGGCAGATGCAAAACAAAAATTTGATAGAACAAAAAAACATGTCAACATTGGTACTATTGGCCACGTTGATCATGGTAAAACTACCCTAACAGCAGCTATCACCACTGTTATGGCAAAATTGTATCCAGGTGGAGTAAACAAAGCTTGGGCATTTGATCAAATTGATTCAGCTCCTGAAGAAAAAGAAAGAGGAGTGACTATTAACATCTCTCACGTTGAGTATGAAACAAAGGACAGGCATTATGCACATATTGATGCTCCAGGTCACGCAGATTACATTAAAAATATGATCACAGGTGCCGCACAAATGGACGGTGCAATTTTAGTAGTTTCCGCTCCAGATGGACCTATGCCTCAAACAAGAGAACACGTTATTTTAGCAAGACAAGTTAACGTTCCAGCTCTAGTAGTTGCATTAAATAAAACCGATGCCATGGATGATCCAGAACTTTTGGAGCTAGTTGAAGCAGACATCCGAGAACTTTTGACGAAATACAAGTTCCCCGGTGATGAAATTCCAATTGTTAAAGTATCAGCCCTTAAAGCTCTAGAAGGTGATGCAGAAGCAGAAAAAGGAATTGCAAAGCTTATGGAAGAAGTGGATAGATACATCCCTGAACCAAAAAGGGAAACTGACAAGCCATTCTTGATGCCAGTTGAAGATGTATTTTCAATTTCAGGTAGAGGAACAGTAGTAACTGGAAGAGTTGAAAGAGGATCTCTTAAGATAAATGAAGAAATTGAGATAATTGGAATTAAAGATACACAAAAAGCAGTTGTAACTGGACTTGAAATGTTCAGAAAACTTCTTGACGAGACTCAAGCTGGTGACAATGTTGGTGTACTTTTAAGAGGAATTGACAAAGATAAGGTTGAAAGAGGTCAAGTTTTGGCAAAACCAGGCTCAATTGCACCACATACTGATTTTGAAGCAGAAGTTTACATCTTAAGTAAAGATGAAGGCGGAAGGCACACCCCATTCTTTACAGGTTATAAACCACAGTTCTTTATTAGGACTGGTGATATTACAGGTGAGTGTACTCTTCCAAAAGGCGTTGAAATGGTTATGCCTGGAGATAGTGCAAAAATGAGCATTAAGTTGATTGCGCCAGTCGCTATAGAAGATGGGCTTAGATTCGCAATCAGAGAGGGTGGTCACACAGTAGGTGCTGGAGTGATAACAAAAGTAGTAGCATAAGTTGCACCTTGAGAAGGATTAAAAAATTATGGCAGGTTTAAGGCTTAGAGTAAAGCTAAAAGCGTACGATCATAGAGTCATAGATGAGGCTGCGGTAAAGATAGTCGACACAGCCCTTTCCTCTGGTGCCAAAATTTCAGGTCCTATCCCACTCCCCACAAAAAGAACAGTAATGGCTATCAAGGAATCCCCTTTTACAGACAAAGATGCACAAGAACATTATGAAATTTTAGTGCATAAAAGACTAATTGATATTCTCGATCCGACTCCAAGAACAGTAGATTATTTGGGAAACCTTGATCTTCCTGCAGGAGTTTCCATAGAAATCAAAATGTAAACGCCTTTCTCTTGTAATGAGGCGTATTATCCCATCGTCACCTTTTTCTACTCTTATTGGTATATTAGAAAAATATTATCATATCCTGTTTACTCTTGCAGTAACTAGGTATGATTTGGTATAATTGCCGGAAAGATAATTGATAGGATGGCGGCAGAAGATTTAGGCGCTACCAGCGCCTTATTTATTGGTTTAATTATATATGAAAACAATACTAGGTAAAAAAATTGGAATGACACAGGTTTTTGTAAATGACCTTAGAATTCCTGTGACAAAAATTATGGCAGGACCTTGCAAAGTTATCCAAATTCGAAAAATGGACGTGGATGGTTATTGGGCAGTTCAACTAGGATTTTTAACAAAGAGAGCCAAAAATACTTCAAAACCTCTTCAAGGACACTTCAAAAAGAGCAAAAAACAAAAACATTTTCCAAGATTTTTAAAAGAAATAAGATTTGAAACTGAACCGAAAAATGCAGCAGGTGTTGCTTTTGGGGTTGGTGATATTGTAGTTGCTTCTGACATTTTCAAAAAAGGTGATGTTGTTTCTGTAACCGGTATTTCAAAGGGTAAGGGATTTGCCGGAGTTGTAAAAAGGTGGGGTTTTGCAGGAGGTTCAAGAACTCATGGACAATCAGATCGTGAGAGAGCTCCTGGTTCAATAGGTCAAGGTACTACTCCAGGAAGAGTCCATAAGGGCAAAAAAATGGGTGGTAGAATGGGAACAGACAAGACCACTGTAACCAACTTACACATCATAGATGTGATGGACGAACAAAATGAAATATTAGTTTCAGGTCCAGTACCGGGGCGGATTGGTGCATTTTTGACTATGACCAAAACTGCAGAAGGATCATTGAAAGATTTGGAAAAAGAAGTCGCCACACATGTAATTGAGAAAGAGGAAGGTGGAGAAACACCTGCTGAGGGAGATAGTAAGCCAGCAGAAAGTCCAGTAAAGGAAGAAAAACAAGATGAAAACGAATAACCCGCTACGCGGAAAACTATATACACAAAAAGCAGTTCAAGGTAAAGATGTTGTTTTGCCTGGGGAATTTGATTTAAAAGAAAATAAATCATTAATGTCGCAAGCTGTAAGAGTTTATGAAGACAGGTCCCACACTGGTGAAGCATTGGTAAAGACAAGAGGAGAAGTAGTACGTACCAAGAAAAAATGGTACAAACAAAAAGGAACAGGTGGAGCAAGGCACGCTGCAAGATCTGCGCCAATTTTTGTTGGTGGTGGTGTTGCACATGGGCCAAAGGGAATAAGCAAAACCCTGCACTTGCCTAAAAAAATGAAGAGTGCAGCTTTGGTGCAAGCCATTTCATACATATTTTCAAATGAAAAAGCAGTACTTGTAACCGATCTTGGAAATGTATCAAAGACCTCACAGGCGGCAAAGATGGTTGGGCAATTAAAAAATAAACTCGAACTCAAAAGCACATCAAAAGTATTGGTGGTCTTGGGAAAAGATAGCTACGAAAACAGCAGATTTTTCAAAAATATTGAAAATGTTGAAGTAATTTGTTTTGATGTGGTAAGTGCATATAAGCTTCTTTTTTCAGGGTTTGTTTTGATGGAAGAGGGAGTTTTTACTAAAAAATCATGAATATAAAACCAGTATTAACAGAAAAAAGTTTGCAAGCAACACAGAATGGTGTATATACTTTCTGGGTTTTGCCATCATTCACTAAAGGAAAAATAAGAGAAGTTGTTGGGAGCATGTTTGACGTAAAAGTATTAAAAGTAAGAACTCAAAATTATAAAAAATTAACAAAGAAAAATATGAGAGGTAATATTGTAACTAAACCGGCTCGTAAAAGAGCATTGGTTACGCTGAAGGACGGTAAAAAGATTGACCTTTTTGACGCCAAGAAATAAAAACAATTAAACAAAGAATAACATGACAAAGTCCTTAAAAAGAATATTAAAAAATAAAGCTGGGAGAAGTTTTGGAACAATTACTGTCAGACACCAAGGTGGAAGAATGAAAAGGTTTTTGCGTGAAGTAGATTTTAAAAGAGAAAAGAAAGATATTTGGGCGAAGGTAGAGACTGTTGAATATGATCCAAACAGAAATGCAGATATCGCTAAAGTTGTCTATGAAGATGGGGAAAGGTGTTATATAATTGCCCCTGACAAGTTGGTTGTTGGAGCAAAGGTTATTGCAAGTGATTCTGCACCTATTGAAGTTGGAAACGCACTACCTTTGGGTAAAATTCCTGTAGGAACACCAGTACACAACATTGAAATAAAGCCAGGTGGTGGAGGTCAAATTGCAAGAGGAGCCGGTGTGCTGGCATCTATATTTGGAAAAGATGAAACCCACATGCTCATAAAAATGCCATCCGGTGAAATCAGAAAGTTTGATCCAGATTGTTGGGCAACTGTAGGACAAGTAGGAAATGTAGACCATAAACACAGAAGAATTGGGAAAGCAGGAGTAAACAGAAGAAGAGGCAAAAGACCAACAGTTAGAGGAGTAGCTATGCATCCTGGAGCCCATCCACATGGTGGTGGTGAAGGAAGAAGTGGAATTGGACTTAAATATCCAAAAACACCTTGGGGAAAGCCAGCAGTTGGAAAAACAAGAAAACCTAAAAAGTATTCTGATAGATTGATAGTAAAGGGAAGAAAGAGAGGCAAAAACGGGTAATATGTCAAGATCAAATAAAAAAGGACCATTTGTAGACGCACGACTTGTAAAAAAGTTGGAAAAAGGTCTTGGTGGGAAAGAAAATCCAATCAAAACCTGGTCTAGAGCATGTCAAATACCACCTGAATTTGTTGGTAAATACTTCCAAGTTCACAACGGAAGAATTTTTACAGATGTGTTTGTGGTTGAAGATATGGTTGGACACTCATTGGGTGAGTTTTCCCCAACAAGGACATTTAGAGGACACGGTGATGTTGTGAAAAGAACAATGGACAAGACTTAAAGAAAAAATACTATGAAATTTAAAGCAGAACAAAAACATTTAAGGCTGTCACCCAGAAAAGTGAGACCCATTGCGGATGTAATTAGAAAATTAACTCCCAAGAGAGCTTTGGAAGTGTTGCCTTTTGTACAAAAAAGAGGAAGTGAACCTTTGATCAAAGTTATAAAAAATGCAGTAGCTTCAGCTACTGAAAAAGGAATTGATATAAACAACTTATCTTTTTTTGAAATTCAAATAGTAGAAGGACCAAGACTAAAAAGAGGAAGGCCAGTATCCAGGGGTCGTTGGCATCCTATTAAGAAAAGGATGTGTCATATTAAAGTTATTCTAGAATCAAAAGAAGTAGTAAAGAAAGCTAAAAAAGTAAAAACACAAACTATTGGTTCCAAAAAGACTGATACTGTTGAAAAGAAAGGAAAGAAAAAATGAGTCAAAAAATAAATCCTATTGGTTTTAGAATTGGTACATTTTTACCTTGGAAATCCAGGTGGTTTTCTGATAGTGCAACTTATAAAGATATGCTTTTGGAGGACATTAAAATTAGAAAACTTTTGACAGAAAAACTTTTAATGGCAGGTATTACTAAAGTTGAAATAGAAAGACTTCCTAAAAGTATGGTTATTTCTGTTTTTGTATCAAGGCCAGGAGTAGTTATTGGTAGGGGCGGATCTGGGATTGAAGAAACCAAAAAGGAAATTGTTAAAGTAGTTAACGAAATTAGAAATACACCAGGGAAAGATCATAAAATTGATTTTCAAGTTAATGAAGTTAAAAATCCTGAGACATCTGCCATATTGGTGGCTAGGCGAATTGCTTCTGATTTAGAAAGAAGATTTCCCCACAGAAGATCAGTAAACAAAGCCATGGAAAGAGTGATGGCAGCAGGTGCGGGTGGGGTAAGAATAGTTTTGGGTGGACGAATTGCGGGTGCAGAAATCTCAAGAGTAGAAAAATATCATATTGGATCAGTTCCAACACAAACTCTAAGAGAAAATATAGACTATGCACAAGTCCCTGCATTAACCAAAAGAGGATACGTTGGAATAAAAGTATGGATACACATAAAAGAAGAGGAACCAACATCTGATTTTTCATAAATTAGAATATTAAAACATGTTACAACCAAAAAGAAGAAAATTTATTAAAGACTTTAGAGGAAAGAGGAGAGGTAAGGCCCAAAGGGGTAGCACTGTTTCTTTTGGAGACTATGGATTAAAAGCAATGGAAGTTGATTGGGTATCTGCTGCACAAATTGAAGCAGGAAGAAGAGCAATTACTCATACCTTTAAAAGAGGTGGTAAAGTATGGGTAAGAGTATTTCCAGACAAACCAATTTCAGGTAGGGCCGCAGGTAAAAGAATGGGTGGAGGAAAAGGAGATGTTGTTAGGCATGTTTGTGTGGTCAAGCCTGGAAGAATTTTATATGAAGTAGCCGGTATTGATGAAAAATTGGTAAAAAGGGCTTTTTATAAAGCAGGACAAAAGATGCCCATAAAAACCAAGATGGTCGCGAAATAACATCTTGTAAAAACTAAGATGGTTTCTAAATAACATTTGATTAAAAAAAGTAAAAAAATAATAATATGAAAATTAAAGAACTTAAAAAAACAAGAGAAAAAGAGTTGAAAGCTCTTGAGGGGCTTTTGGACAAGAAAGTATTGGAAATGTCCAAAATTCAGGTTAAAATACTCTCCGGCAAAGAAAAAAATTTGAAGGCTGCCAAATTAGTCAAAAGAGATGTTGCACAGCTTTTGACTCTAATTAATGAAAAGAAAATAGATGACAAATTAGAGAGTGAAGAAGTTAAAAACAGTGTGGATAACGAGAAAAAAGTAAAGAGTGAAAATATAACCAAAAAGGTTACAAAAAATAAAAAGAAAGAAACCAATAAATGAAAACCTTAAAAGGAAAAGTAGTATCAACAAAAATGAAAAAAACAGCCACTGTAGCTGTGGAGCGAACAGTGTCTCATAAAATGTACATAAAGAGATTTAAAAAGACAAAGAAATATCAAGTGCATACAGAAAATGAAGTTAAAGTTGGTGACACGGTTAGTTTTGTAGCTTGCAGGCCAATTAGTAAATCTAAAAGGCACAAATTGCTTGAAAAGGAGACCAAGAAAAAATGATACAACTAAGGTCTCAGCTAGTTCCAGCTGACAATTCTGGAGCAAAGAAATTAAATGTTATTGGAGTTCCTGGTAGAGTAGGTAAAAAAGCTACCGTAGGACAAGTAGTACTTTGTACTGTTAGAGGAGCAGACCCAAATGGCGCAGTTAAAAATCATGAAAAAGTAAAAGTAGTTATTGTCAGGACACGAAAAGAAGTCAAACGTAAAGATGGGTCATATGTTCGCTTTGATGACAATGCGGCAGTTGTGATCGACAAGCAAGGACTTCCATTGGGAACTAGGGTATTGGGTCCAATCGCAAGGGAAGTTAAAGAAGTGGGTTTTCATAAAATTGCATCTCTCTCTAGGGAGGTAGTATAAGCAAAGCTTAAGATAAATCAAAAATAGAAATAAAAAAATATGAAATTGAAAAAAGGAGACAAAGTAAAAATAACTGCAGGTAAAGATAGAGGTAAGGAAGGAAAAATTGAAAATGTGTTACCTAAAGAAAAAAAGGTAATAGTTCCTGAAGTAAATCTTTACAAAAAGCACGTTAAGGGCCAGCAAGGTCAAAAGGGTGGCATGTTCGATTTGCCAAGGCCATTGTCGGTAGCAAAAATTGCGTTGATTTGTCCTAAATGCAAAAAACAAACAAGAATTGGTATTAGGCTGGTTAAGAATGAAAAGGTACGAATTTGTAAAAAATGTAACAAAGAAATAGATACGGGAGGAAAAAATAAATGACTTTAAAAGAAAAATACGAAAAAGAAATAACACCAAAGATCATGTCCGAGTTTGGTATTAAAAATGTAATGGCTACTCCAAAATTAACCAAAATTACCATTAATATGGGAATTGGTGATGCTTTGAAAAATAAGGCAGTTAAGAAAGCATTGTTAGAGGATATGGCAGCTATTACTGGCCAAAAAGCATCTGAGCGAAAAGCAAAAATATCAGTTGCAAGTTTTAGTATCAGGCGTGGAATGGTTGTTGGTTTAAAAACAACACTAAGAGGGATTAGGATGTATGATTTTTTCGAAAAATTTGTTAACATCGTTCTTCCTAGATTGCGAGATTTCAGAGGGGCAAAGATAGGAAGTTTTGATAAATTTGGAAATTATACAATTGGTATATCTGAACATAGCGTATTTCCTGAAATTGATACAACAAAATCAGCAAATCCGCATGGTTTGGAAATAACAATTACAACCAGTGCAGAAAATCCAAAAAGAGGTAGAAAATTGTTAGAATTATTGGGAATGCCTTTTGAAAAAGAAGGGGAAGGAAAATAATATGGCAAAAACATCAAAAGAAGAAAGAGAGACAAAAAAACTTAAATACAAGACTAGGTATAGAAGTAGGTGTAAACTTTGTGGAAGACCAAGAGGCTACATCAGAAAGTTTGGTTTGTGTAGGCTTTGTTTTAGAGAACACGCCCTAAAAGGTGAGCTTCCTGGAGTACGCAAAGCCAGCTGGTAGCTGGCTTATAGAAAGGCAATGATTTTATAAATAAAATTTAAAAAGAAATATGACAAATTATCCTGTAGCAGATTTATTAATAAGACTAAAAAACGCAGCACTAGCTGGTAGAAAAGTTGTGTCTATCGACAAGACCAAATTAATACTAGCAGTTGCAAAGACCATGAAAAAAGAAAAGTTTTTGGACAAGTTAGAAGAAAAGAACGGAAAAGTGATTGCAACATTGTCAATTTTTTGTAAAAAGCCAGTTTTGTCTGATGTAACCATAGTTTCAAGACCCGGCCTTAGAATTTATATGAATGTTGAAGACATGGAAAAAAGAAGATCTCCTGAAATATTGATTGTATCTACTCCAAACGGGGTCATGTCAGATAGGGACGCGATAAAACAACGAGTAGGTGGAGAAGTGATAGCAAGGATATTATGAGTAAAATAGGAAAACAACCAGTTGAATTACCAGAGGGGGTTACAGTTAGTGTAGCCGAATTGAGCGTGGAAGTTAAAGGACCTAAAGGAATTTTGAAAAGGGCTACAGCAAGAGGAGTTAAGATTGAAGTTAAAGAGGGGAAAGTTTTGGTTAGTGTAAACAATACTTCTAAACAAAATCTTGCAAATTGGGGAACCACAAGAAGTTTAATTGCAAATATGGTTAAGGGGGTTACTGATGGTTGGGAAAAACAACTAGAATTAATAGGAACTGGATACAGAGCAGAAGTAAAAGAAGACACTTTAGTTTTGACAGTGGGCTATTCCCATGATGTAGAAATTAAAGCTCCTAAAGACATTTCTTTTAAAGTTGAAAAAAATATAGTAACAGTTAGTGGAATTGACAGAGCAGTTGTGGGTCAAGTGGCAGCAAATGTTAGAGCAACAAGACCACCTGAACCATACAAAGGGAAAGGTGTTAAGTATATAGATGAAATTGTAAGAAGAAAGGCTGGTAAAGCTGCAAAAACTGCTGCTTAATAACCTAATATGAAAATAATACAAAATAAATTTTTGAGAAGAAAAAAAAGAGTAAGATCAAAGATCAATGGATCTGCAGACAGACCCAGGTTGTCTATTTTTAGGTCAAATAAATCTGTGAGCGTTCAAGCCATTGATGATGTTAATGGTGTAACAATATTGCAGGTTGGTCAAAAAGATCTAGGGAAAATTGATTCATTGGGTCTAACGGGTTTACAAATACCACGAGAGATTGGTAAAAGAGTTGCAGAGGGTTTGTTAAGCAAAAAAATTAAAGCAGCCGTTTTTGACAAAAGTGGATATAAATATCATGGGAAAGTGAAGGCGGTTGCAGAGGGTGCTAGAAAGGCGGGACTAATAATCTAAATAAATATGTATAACCCAAATTACAAACCAGAAGTAAAGGAATTTGAAGAGACAGTGGTTCAAATAAACAGAATTTCCAAAAAAACAAAAGGCGGAAATCAAATTAGATTCTCAGCTTTGGTAGTGGTTGGAGATAGAAAAGGCAGGGTAGGTGTTGGAAATGCAAAAGCAAAAGACGTTAGAAGTGCAATCTTAAAGTCCATAGAAGAAGCAAAAAAGAGATTGGTTTCAATTACCATGTCAGGAACTACAATTCCATTTTCTGTAAATGACAAGTTTTCTGCTAGCAAGGTTTTACTAAAACCTGCACCCCCAGGTTCCGGTATTATCGCCGGAGGACCTATGAGAATGGTTTTGGAAGCAGTGGGTTTGCGAGATGTTGTAGGTAAGACACTGGGTAGTAACAATAAAATTTCAAACGTTAAAGCAACAATATCGGCACTTGTAAAAGTGTCAGAATTGGCTAAAAAGAAAGGCAGGAAGATCTAAACATGGCAAAAAGACTAGGACGAGGATATGGTAGCGGAAAAGGTGGACACACCGCCGGTAGAGGCCAAAAAGGACAAAAGTCCAGAACAAAGATACACATTCTTTTTGAAGGATTGAAAGTAAAAAAATCTACTTTGAAAAGATTGCCTTTGTTGCGTGGAAAAGGAAAGTTATCTGCTAATGCAAAACCAATCCCAGTAAAAATAAATGATCTTAATAAATTTAAAGCTGGCCAAAAAGTTAATATTACATCTTTGGTTGAAAATAATATAGTAAAGGCATCAGAAGCCAAAAAATTTGGAGTAAAAATACTAAGTGGAGGAAAGCTAGAAAAGAAATTAATAGTTGAGGTGCCAGTTTCAAAATCAGCCGGTGAGGTTATAGTGAAGGCCGGTGGAAAATATGTTTCTAATTGAAAATTATGATTTCACAAATTGCCCAATTTTTCAAAAAAATAGTTATAAATAAGGCCCTTCGGAAGAAAGTAATCATAACCGCAGGTATACTTTTAGTTTTTAGGTTGGCAGGTCACATCCCCGCAGCTGGAATAGAAAAGGAAAGTTTGCAAGCTCTGTTTCAAGGAAGTCCCCTGCTTTCTCTTTTAGATGTATTCTCAGGTGGAACACTAGCCAATTTTTCAATAATGGCATTAGGGTTAAATCCTTACATTAATGCTTCAATTATTCTTCAGCTTTTGGGTTATGTAATACCAGCTTTGGAAGAACTTCAAAAAGAAGGAGAATACGGTCAAGAAAAAATAAACCAATACACAAGATTTCTCACAGTCCCACTCGCTGCAATGCAGGCCTTTGGAATGTATGCACTTCTTCGTTCACAAGGAATAATTGGAAATTTGGCTGCGGTACAACTAATTTCATTAGTATTAACGATGACCGCTGGAACAATGCTTGCTGTATGGTTTGGAGATTTAATTTCCGAGTATGCCTTTAAAAATGGAGTATCTATTTTAATTTTTGTAGGTATTGTTGCAAGACTTCCAGTCACGTTGGGCCAAACTTTTACAACTTTCCAAGCAGAAGATGCACTTAAGATGATAATATTTTTGATAGTTTCAATCGTGGTCATTGGAATGATTGTTTTTGTAAATGAAGCAGTCAGGCAAATTCCAATCAGTTACGCCAAAGTCACCTCTGGCCTTAAATCTGCATCTTCATATTTGCCACTCAGGCTTAACCAAGCGGGAGTTATACCTATTATTTTCGCAGTATCGCTTGTTTTAATGCCAACAATGGTAACCCAATTCTTGGGAGCTTCAAGTAACCCGACTTTACAAAATTTAGTAGGAACAATTCAAAATGTTTTTAATCCACAATCAGTTGTTTACAATGTAGTTTATTTTGGGTTAGTTGTAGCATTTACTTACTTTTACACCGCAGTTATATTTAACCCTGAAAAGATTGCAGAAAACTTGCAAAAATCAGGAGGATTCATACCAGGTATCAGACCGGGTAGCGCAACAGTAAAACACCTTTCTTATATTTTAGGCAGGATAACTATAGTAGGAGCAGTGTTTTTGGGTACTGTAGCAATATTGCCTTCAGTTTTTCAAAGCGCAGTTGGGGTATCTAACCTGGCAATTGGTGGAACAGGAGCTTTGATTGTAATCTCTGTAGTACTTGAGTTGGTTCGTGAAATAGAGGGAGATTTATTGATGAGCAGGTATGACGGGTTTGTAAGATAAAAATATGAATATTGTACTTTTGGGAGCACCAGCATCAGGAAAAGGAACCCAGGCTGAACTATTGGCTAAAAAATTTAATCTGTATTTACTCCAAACCGGAGCGTTGTCTCGCGAACTTTCAAAAAGCGACGAAAGAATAGAAGAAATAATTAATTCAGGAAAGTTAATTCCTCAAGAAGAAATGACAATGCACGTTATAAACTTTTTGACAAAAACAAAACCTGACTTGAAAGACATATTGTTTGAAGGTTTTCCAAGATTCATCTCTCAGTACGAAGCCTTGGAGAGTTTTTTGAAAAATAAAGGGGATGATATCGATGCAATAATTTCATTAGATATCTCATTGGAAGAAGCAGTAGTGCGAATTTCTTCAAGAAGAACATGTTCAAAGTGTGGAAAAACTTACAATACAATCACTAACCCCGCCCCAAATGGAGTATGTGAATGTGGGGGAGAACTGGTTCAACGCAAAGACGACTTACCAGAATCTGTAAAAGTTAGATTTGAATATTATGAAGATAATACAAAAAAACTTATAGAACACGTTGAAAAACTTGGAAAATTAACACGTGTTGATGGAACCCAAAGCATAGAAGAGATTCAAAAGCAACTGGTTGATATAGTAGAGAAAGTAAAACTTAAATAAACCCCCATGAGTATTAACGATATTAATATAAAGACGCCAGAGGAACTAAAAATTATGGAAGAAGGTGGAAAAAAACTTTCTTATGTGAAACATTCTGTGCGTGACATTATTGATGTTGGAGTGTCTGCCGACGATCTTGAAAAATTGGCAGCTGATTTAATTGAAAAAGCAGGAGGAAAAGCTTCTTTTAAAATGGTTCCTGGGTATTCATGGGCAACTTGTGTAAATGTGAATTCAGGAATAGTTCATGGTATTCCTCACAAAAGTATAATTTTTAAAAAAGGTGATGTGGTGAGTGTTGATATGGGGCTTTTTTACAAAGGTTTTCATACTGACACATCTTTTACTGTAGCAATTTCTCCCCCTGTGGAAGTTGAGAAATTCTTGGATGCTGGTAAAAAGGCATTGTCTGCTGCAATTTCAGCTGTTAAACCCGGAAACAGAATATATGATATCTCGGGAAGTATCGAAGACCTATTAACCCTTTTTGGCTATACACCAATACGTGATTTAGTCGGTCATGGAATTGGGGTTGAGCTTCATGAGGCTCCTGCAGTTCCTTGTTTTGTGGAAGGAACAAAAGAAGATTCTCCTCTTGTTGAGCCTGGCATGGCGCTGGCCATTGAAGTCATGTATTCAATGGGAAATGATCCTTCTATCGTCAAAGAAAATGATGGGTGGACAATAGGCATGCGGGATGGTAAAATATCAGGACTTTTTGAGGATACGGTAATAGTTACCCAGAAAGGATCTAGGATCATAACTGGGTAGTTTTTTTGTATGAAAGATAAAGGAAATTACGAAATCGAAGGGATTGTTACAGAGTTACTTCCTAACACAATGTTTAGGGTAGAAGTAACCAGTGATAAAAGGTTAATTATTGCAACCTTAAAAGGAAAATTGAGAAGGGCATATGTAAAAGTTATGCCTGGGGATAGGGTGAAAGTTGAACTGACACCTTACGATGAAAATAGAGGTAGGATTGTTTTTAAATTTAAATAAATATTATGCATGTAGTAGCGTCAGTAAAAAAAAGGTGTAAAGAATGTAAACTTGTGAAAAGAAAGGGTGTTTTGCGTGTGATTTGTAAAAATCCACGGCATAAACAAAGGCAAGGATAAGCGGAGCTTAAGGCTTTACCAAAAACAAAAAAATATGGCAAGAATTTCAGGAATAGACCTAAATGACAATTGGAGAGTTGACTTTGCGTTGACAAAAATTAAAGGTATTGGATGGGCACTTTCCAGAAGTGTTTTGTCAGATCTAAAATTTGATGCATCCAAAAGAGTTAAAGATTTAACTGCTGCAGAAATTTCTTCTTTGTCTGCAAAAATCACAGAATTTACAGTTGAGGGAGATTTAGTTAGAAAAATAAAACAAAATATTGCTAGACTTCAAGCAATAGGTTCATACAGGGGAAATAGACATTCAAGAGGACTTCCAGTTAGAGGCCAAAGGACAAAAACTAATGGCAGAACAAAAAGAGGTAAAAGAAAAACTGTTGGAGCATTTAAAAAAGAGGCCTTAGCGAAGACAAAAACAAACAAATAAAAAACAATGATTGGAAAAGTATACATATCAGCATCTTTCAATAACACTTTAGTTAATGTGTGTGATGAAAAAGGTAATAGTCTTTGTTGGGGTTCTTCTGGTGCATCAGGATTTAAAGGAACTAGAAAATCTACCCCATTTGCTGCATCTTCTGCAATTGAAACTGTTCTTGAAAAAGCAAAGCAAAAAGGAGTTGACGAATTGGAAATTTATGTAAAAGGACCTGGCCCAGGAAGAGATTCTGCTCTCCGTGCAATTAAATCTACTGGAATGAAGGTATCAATAGTTGCAGATGTAACACCAATTCCTCACAATGGCCCAAGACCTAAAAAGAAAAGGAGAGTTTAGGTTAAATTAACTTTTAAAAAACAAAAAATATGGCAAGACATACTAAAGCTAAAGATAAATTAAGTAGAAGAGAAGGAGTAGATTTGTTTGGCAAGGGTGCAAAGCTAACCAGACTAAATATTCCACCTGGGCAGCATGGTCCAAAGGGAGGATACAAAAAAGTTTCTCAATTTGGCAAACAGTTGCGTGAAAAACAAAAGGTAAAAAGAATTTATGGTGTATTAGAGAAACAGTTCAGAAGGTATGTAAACGAATCTTTCAAGTCTAAAGGAAATACTGGTGAGGCACTTTTGATCGGTTTGGAAAAACGGCTTGATAATACAGTGTATAGGCTAGGTTTTGCACCAACAAGGCCAATGGCAAGGCAACTTGTAGGGCACTGCCACATTTTAGTTGATGGAAAAAAAGTAAATATTCCATCATTTCAGGTCAAAGTTGGACAATCAATTTCTCTTTCAACAAAATCCATAGAAATGCCAGTTGTTAAAAAACTACTAGCCGACAAAGATGTACAATTACCTTCCTGGCTAGAGAGAAAAGCTGTTGTGGGCCATGTGAAGAAAGAACCAACAAGACAAGATATAGTTGAACCTATTTTTGAACAAGATATAGTGGAATTTTATTCACGTTAGTGTTAAAATTCCCACTTACTATTGAGGAGGTGATACCAAGTGTCGCAACCATTATTTGAAATAAAAAAAGAAGAAAAAAGCAAAAAAGATTACGCTAAACTAGTCCTTACCCCTATGGTGCAGGGATATGGTTACACGCTAGGAAATTCACTAAGAAGAGTCCTTTTAACCTCTCTTCCTGGTGCTGCAGTTACTTTTGTAAAGATTGCAGGAGTAAAACATCAATTCTCTTCTCTTTCTGGAATGAAAGAAGATGTTGTTGAGTTTTGTCTAAATCTTAAAAAAGTAAGGGTATCATACGAAGGAGATAAGCCAGTTAAAGCAACTTTAAAAGCTGTAAAAGCTGGAGAAGTAAAAGCTGGAGATATTAAAGTTCCAGCAGGAGTTGAAATTTCAAACCCTGATTTAGTACTAGCAGTATTAAATAAAGGTGCAAAACTAGACGCCAATATAACAATTGAATCTGGTTTTGGATACGAACCTGCTAGCACAAAAGAAAAGGGCGAAATTGGATTAATTCCTTTGGACGCATCTTTTTCACCAGTAAAAAGAGTTAACTACAAAGTTGAAGAAACTCGTGTAGGAAGATTGACTAATTTTGACAAGCTTACTATGGAAATTTGGACTGACGGAACAATAAGTCCTAAAAAAGCCGTTGTTAAAGCTGCTGAAATTTTAGTAGGTTACTTCAAGCAAATTGTAAGTCCTAAAGAAGTTAAGGTAAAAGAAATTGCTGAAGAAAAAAATACTTTAGGTCCAGTAGGCCTTCTTTCTGTAGAAGAAATCGGTCTACCAACTAGAGTAGCTAATGCACTCGCAAAAGCTGGATACGAAACAGTAGAAGCGCTTGTAAAGGCTGATAAAACTGAACTCGTAAAGGTAAGAAATCTAGGAGAGAAATCTTTAAAGATTATTTCTGCTGCTTTAGGTGAGAAAGGAGTGGATTTCTAACGGTTTTTCGTTAGAAATTCTATTTCTTTTATGAGAAAGAAAGTTTTTGGTGCGAAGCTCTCTCGTGAGAGGGCTTCAAGAGAAGCTCTATTTGTTTCATTGGTTGGAAATTTGGTAACACACGGCAGCATTAAAACGACCAAACCCAAGGCAAAGGCAATTATTGGCCTGGTTGATAAATTGGTAACACTAGCCAAAAAGAATACTCTTGCATCAAAAAGGCAAGTTTTGAAAAGGTTGAAGGGAAACAAAGCAGTTTCAACTCTTCTTTGGACTGATATTGCAAACACTTTTGAAAACAGACACAGTGGTTTTACTAGAATTATTCCATTACTACAAAGAAAAGGTGATTTGGCACAAATGGTAAAGATGGAATGGACTGAGGAAATAAAGTCATCCAAAAAAGAAGAAAAGAAAGATACTTCTAAAAAGTCTGTAAAAGGTAAGAAGGAAAAAACTGTTAAAAAAGGTAAAGAGAAAAAGACTAAAGAAGCAAAGAAAACTAAATAAAAAACAATTATGAAAACATATCAACCAAAAGCAAAAGAAGTTAAAAGAGATTGGCACCTTATGAATGCCAAGGGAAAAATTTTGGGTAGATTTTCCAGCGAAGTTGCAATACTTTTAATGGGCAAACATAAGGCCAATTATTCCGCCCATATGGATAGTGGAGACAATGTAGTTGTAATTAATGCTG
This sequence comes from Candidatus Microgenomates bacterium, assembly GCA_016784385.1. Classification (GTDB taxonomy): domain Bacteria; phylum Patescibacteriota; class Microgenomatia; order UBA8517; family UBA8517; genus BS150m-G53. The sequence goes on from JADHUT010000002.1 coordinate 77,546, forward strand.
AAAAGATTAAGTTGACAGGAAAGAAAAAAGAACAAAAAGTATATCAAGGACATTCTGGATACCCTGGAGGATTCAAAGAAATTTCATTTGAAAAAATGAGCAAAGAACACCCTGACAGGGTTTTGAAATATGCAATTTCTGGTATGCTTCCAGACAATAGACTGAAAGCCAAAAGAATGGTTAGATTACATGTGGCAGTTGGAGAAAAACATAAATACGAAAACAAGTTTAACAAAGAATAACATAATATATTATAAATAAATTAAAAAAAATGGCCGCTAAAAAATACACATACGCAATTGGAAGAAGAAAAAGTTCTTCTGCAAGAGTTAGACTTTTCAAAGGAAAAGGCGAAAGTACTGTTAATGGAAAAAAGCTGCAAGATTACTTTCCAGGAAAAATAAACAAAGAAGCAATAAACAGGCCATTTGTCGAAACTGAAACTGAGGGAAAGTTTTTCTTTACAGCAAAGATTGTAGGTGGAGGAAAGATTGGGCAACTCGATGCGTTGGTTCATGGAATTTCAAGAGCGCTAAACACCCTAAAGCCTGAAAAGTATAGAAAAGTACTCAAAAAAGTAAGGCTTCTTACAAGAGACTCAAGGTCAAGACTTCGAAGAATGGTTGGTATGGGTGGAAAATCAAGGAGACAAAGACAAAGTCCGAAACGATAACAATTGTCTGTTATTCAAGAGATAATAATTATTTCCCCTCAACACATTTGTTGTTATAATCTATCATGAAAGAGAAAAGAATAACCTAATTAGAATAACCATTTTATGAAAAATGTGAATTTTAGAAAAAAAATTAGCGGCTTTTTGAAAAAAAGATGGAAGTTGGCTCTGGTATTATTGGTAGTAATAGTTGGAGGATTTTTTTATTTTTCTAAAAAAAATGGTGATGAACTTGAAACTGCAACTGTTCAAAAAGGAAACATTAAGGAGGAATTAATTCTTTCAGGTACTGTAAGTGCTACTAATTATGCACAACTTGCGTTTGAAACTTCTGGAAAAATTGTTTATGTGGGAGTTTTGGATGGAGAAGAGGTTAAAAAGGGGCGTCTTCTTTCAAAACTAGACACCACTCTTTTAAATTCTGAATATCAAAAAGCTTTGTCTGATCGTAGATATACTCAGGCAAATGTGGAAAATGTTCATGATCAAGTAAAAGACAACGAGACGGACGAAAGTTATGCACAAAAAGATACTCGTACTTATTCTGAAGTTGCCAATGACAAAGCATGGGAAAATGTAATTAAGGCAAAACGAAGCTTGGACGGAGCAAGTTTGTATGCGCCTTTCGATGGAATAATAACTTCTGTGGCATATCCTTTTTCTGGTGTAAATATACTAGCTACAATCCCACAAATTGAAATTATTGATCCAACCACTATGTACATGCATATACTAGCTGACCAGACAGAAGTAACCAAGTTGTCTGTTGGTCAAAAAGTTGAAGTCATACTTGATTCATTTGATGAAGATAGTTTTGAGGGAAAAATAGAAACAATATCTTTTACTCCCATGGCAGGGGAGAGTGGTTCTTCTTATTCTGTAAAAGTTTCTTTTATTGGAGTGGACTTATTGGCCTCTCGGTTCAAGATTGGTATGACGGGAGACGCAAAATTCACAACGGCAGAAAAAGATGACGTTTTGTATATTCCTTCAGGTTTTGTCAATTCAGACAAAGAAGGTAAATTTGTCAGAACTAATGGTAAAAATGGAAAGGTGTATGTTGAAGTGGGGCTGGAATCTGAAGATGATACACAAATTTCAGGGAGTATCCATGAAGGTCTTACATTGTATGATTGATAATCCTAAAAAGAATGGGGACGACGCCGTATTATGATCAAGTTTTTAAATGTAGATAAAACATATTCTTTGGGAGAAGACAAGGTGTTGGCTGTTGTTGATGCTTCATTGGAAATTAGGAAAGGAGAGTATGTAAGTATTCTTGGTACTTCAGGATCTGGCAAATCAACTCTAATGCATATAATAGGACTTTTAGAGAGACCCACAAAGGGAAAAGTTTTTATCGAAGGAAAAGATGTATCAAAGCTTGACGATGATCAAATTTCCGCTATTAGAAACACTTTTGTGGGTTTTGTTTTTCAACAATTTAATTTAATAAACAAATTAACTGTACTCGAAAACGTAATGCTTCCGACAATTTATTTTAAGGGGAACCTTAAGTTTGACGCAGAAAAAAAAGCAAGAAAACTTCTCACTGAACTTGGAATGGCCAATAGAATGGATTTTTATCCAAACAAAATTTCAGGAGGACAACAACAAAGAGTTGCAATTGCAAGATCTCTCATAATGAGCCCAAAATTAATACTTGCTGATGAACCAACAGGAAACTTAGATAGTAAAACAGGAGATGAGATATTGGATGTTTTGGAGAGCTTGAACAAAAAAACTGGTGTGACTGTAATTTTAGTTACTCACGAAAAACCTGTGGCAGATAGGACAAAAAGACAAATATACATTAAAGATGGAAAAATAGTGAAAAAATATATTTAAAAAAATATGACTGGACCAAAAACATCATTTATGCACATGCTCAAAAATTCTTTTGCTGATTTCAAAAGAAATAAAGTGCGTACATTTTTAACTTCTCTTGGAATTATGGTTGGTGTTATGTCGGTTGTGCTTTTAATAGCTTTAGGGTTGGGACTCAAAAACTATTTGGAAGAACAATTTGAAAGCTTGGGGGCAAATCTTATTATGATTATGCCAGGTAGTGGTTTTGGGGGTGGAGGAGGAGGGTTTTCAGGACCAGCCGGTCTTATTGGGGGAGCAGAATTTGATGAAAGAGACCTAGAAAGTTTGAAAAGAATCAGAGAAATTGAATATGTGGTTCCTCTTTATCTAGAGTCTGCTTTGATTGAGAGTGATGATACAGAGTTTTTTGGCTATATTGAAGGAATAAATGAAGAGGGTTTTGTCTTAATGAATCTAGAACCTTTGGAGGGAGAGGTTTTTGATAAGGGTGATGTTTCTTCCCAAGCAAAGGTTGTGGTACTGGGAAATAAAGTGGCAGAAGAACTTTTTGGAAATCCTGAAGACGGTGTAAGAAAGACAATACGCATGAAGAATCAAAGATTCAAGGTTATTGGAGTGTTAGAAAAAAAAGGAGACCCGGAAATGGATTCATCTGCTTTTATTCCATACAAGACTACATATGGAAGTATGAACCCTGACAAAACTTTTTTTTCAATCTATCTAGGGGTCAAAAACGATGATGACGTGGCAGGTGTAAAGCAGGAAGCTGAGGAAACTTTATTGAAAAGATATGATGAAGATAGTTTTTCTGTGATAGAACAATCTGAACTTTTAGAAACTGTTAATCAAATTTTTTCAGTACTCAACGGAGTACTATTGGCCATTGGTTCAATTTCACTCTTTGTGGGAGGTATTGGAATTATGAATATTATGTATGCAACAGTTACCGAGAGAACTAAAGAAATTGGAATCAGAAGAGCAATCGGGGCAACTCAAAAAGACATCCTGTTGCAATTTCTTTCTGAGTCATTAATACTTTCAGTCCTTGGGGGTCTTGCAGGACTACTCAGTGCAACTGGGATAGTACTTATTATTAGAATATTTTTCCCAGCATCAATTAATCTAGTTGCAGTACTAGTGTCCTTCTTTGTTTCTTCTGCAATCGGAATTATCTTTGGAGTGTTTCCTGCAAAGAGAGCTTCTAAATTATCTCCAATTGAAGCAATACGTTATGAATAACCTATTGTATTTTTAAAAAGGGTATGTTAAACATTACTTTGAAATGGCAAAGAAAAATAGAAAAGAAGTACTAAGGCCAGAAAGACAAAGTGACTCAAAGGCAAAACTTCAAGCTATAAAACTGGCAATGGCCCAGATAGACAAACAATACGGGAAGGGTTCTATTATGAGACTTGGTGGAGATGGAAACAAAAGACCTGAAGTAGAATTTATTCCAACTGGTGCAATTGCACTTGACTTGGCTCTTGGAATTGGTGGACTCCCGAGAGGAAGAATAGTTGAACTATATGGACCAGAAGCTTCTGGAAAAACCACTCTTGCCCTATCAGTTATAGCCCAAGCACAAAAATTGGGTGGACAATGTGCATTTGTAGACGCAGAACACGCCCTTGATCCAGCTAGAGCAGAGATAATTGGAGTAAAGGTAGATGATCTGCTTTTGTCCCAACCTGACACAGGAGAACAAGCCTTAGAAATTACTGAAACTTTGATTCGTTCAGGTGCCTTGGATGTTATTGTAGTGGACTCTGTCGCTGCACTAGTACCTCGTGCTGAACTAGAAGGTGAAATGGGAGATGCAGTAATGGGAATGCAAGCCAGACTTATGAGTCAAGCCCTACGAAAACTAACAGGGGCAATTAGCAAAAGTAAAACTGTACTTATTTTTACAAACCAATTAAGACAAAAAATTGGAGTTATGTTTGGTAATCCCGAAACAACGCCGGGTGGTCTGGCTTTAAAGTTTTATTCTTCAACAAGGTTGGATATAAGAAGAATTGAAGTATTAAAAGATGGAGACAGTGTAATTGGTATCAGAGTCAGAGTTAGAATAGTTAAAAACAAAGTTGCTCCGCCTCTAAAGGTAGCTGAGTTTGACATTATGAACGAGGATGGAATCAGCAAAGCAGGGAACTTACTAGATGTTGCAGTTGAACTTGGAATAATTGAAAAAAGTGGATCATTTTTCAATTACAAAGGGAAAGTTTTAGCACAAGGAAGAGAAGGAACAAAAATGCACATCAAGGAAAATGAAAAGTTTGCAGATGAAATAGAAAAAAAGATTAGAGATGTGATGGCAACTGGCAAAAAACCTTCTAAAAAAGAAGAAGAAGAGAAAAAAGAGTAAAGTTATATAAGTGGCAACAATAACTTCAATAAAACCTCAAAAAAAGGGCAAGAGAGTAAATATATACCTTGATGGTAAGTTCTCATTTGGGTTAGACCTGGAAAACTATATGAGATTGGGTCTGAAAATTGATCAAGAATTAAGCGAAGAGGAAGTCGGAGAAATAGTCAAAAAAGGAGAATTTCAAAAAACTTCAGACAAACTACTTAATTTTGCAATGATTCGACCTAGATCAAAGAGTGAAATAACCGATTGGTTAAGAAGAAAGAAAGTAAATGAGACAATCCATACGGGTTTATTTAATAAATTAAAGAGGTTGGAACTACTAGACGATGAAAAGTTTGCTAAGTGGTGGGTAAATCAGAGACTTGAATTTCGAAAAAAAAGCAAAAAAGAAATCCAATTTGAACTTAGATCAAAAGGAATTAGTAATGAAGTTATTAAAAATGTACTTGACGGCTTTGAAATAGATGAAGAACAGATTGTGAAAGATTTGATAAAACAAAAAAAATATAAGTGGGAAAGATATGAAAAAAAGGTTCGTGAACAGAAAATGAAGGAGTATTTAATGAGAAAAGGTTTCGGGTGGAATATTATCTCAAAAATGGTACAATAATGGTTAGAAAGCTAAAGAATATGACCATATTCTCACAAATTAAATGTCTTCGAAAAACGATTATATAAAAGCATTGGCTAAGGTTTCTAGTATGACAGCTGACGAAGCTAAAAAAGCTTTGATGGATGAAGTACAAAAAGATCTTACTTCTGAAGTGGCAAAAAAGATTAGAGCTGCAGAAGAAAGAGTAAAAATTGAATCTGCTGAGAAATCAAGAGATATTTTGGCCGACGCAATGAAACATGGAGCTACTTCATATGTTGCAGAATATACTGTGAGCTCAGTTACTGTTCCTTCAGGAGAAGTAAAGGGTAGGATAATTGGAGCAGAAGGTAAAAACATAAGAGCTTTTGAAAAAGAAACAAAAGTAGAAGTAATTATTGATGAAACTAATGAAATAAGGCTTTCTTCATTTGATTCAGTCCGGCGCGAGATTGCAAAAAGAGCACTACAAGAGCTTATTAAAGATTCTCGAATTCAGCCATCAAGGATAGAAGAAGTGGTAAAACTAATTAGCTCTAGAATGGAAGATGTACTCTTGGAAGAAGGTAAAAAGATATCAGAAGAGTGTGGAGTACACAATCTTCCGGTTGAGTTGATGAGAATGATTGGAAGATATAAATTCAGAACATCTTACGGACAAAATCTTGGAATTCACACAATTGAAGAAACAAAAATGGGAGTTTCTATTGCAGATGAACTGGATGCAAATGTAGAAACAGTACGCCTTGGTTGCCTGCTTCATGATATTGGAAAAGTTGCAGTTGATGAGGATGGTAATCATGTGACCGCAGGAGTTAATACTTTGAAAAAATTTGGTATGCCAAAAGAAGTTGTTGCTTGCGTAGCAGAACACCATGAAGACAAACCATTTTCAGCAATTGAGTCAGTAATAGTTTGGATTGCAGATGCAATCTCAGGAGCAAGGCCAGGAGCCAGATATGAGCCACACGAGGGCTATGTTGCCAGAATGGAAAAAATAGAGAGTATTGTTAACGGATTTGATGGAGTAGAAGTGGGTTACGCTTTCCAAGCAGGAAGAGATGTGAGAGTAATTGTAAAGTCAGATGAAGTAGACGATGAAAGACTAACAATACTAGTTCACGACATTGCAAAAAAGTTAGAAAAAGAAGCAGAATATGCAGGACAAGTAAAAGTAACTGCCATTCGTGAAGTCAGAGCCACTGCAACCACAAAGGCAAAGTAGTTATTGACCCCATTTTAAAATTGTTCCATACTTAAGTTCCAGGAAGTGATTCCTGGTTTTTTTATGTCGAAAGACAAATTATGCAAAAAAGAAAGGAGGTGGTTGAAAAGTGTGTGAAAACAAAAAAATAGTGACTTTGCATGTGGGGAAAGAAAATGAATGTGGAATAATTGAAATTGTTTCCAAAGAAGTAACTCAAGTAGATGTTGGAGAGGGTTATTCTCAAGGGAGTGGTGATACACCCAACCATGACAGAGTGACAATTGTTTATGCGATACCAATTAGCCCAATCTATTGACATTTAGGGTAGGTTGTCATATGCTTTGTGCGATATGACAAAAAGACAAATGATTGACCTTGTGGCAATGAAGGCTCATTTGACCAAAAAGGCTTCAGAAGAGGCAGTAGAAGTATTTTTAAGCGAAATTGGAAGAGTACTTTCTAAGGGTGAAAAAGTTGTTCTTTCCGGGTTTGGAACTTTCAGGGTAATTACAATGAAAGGCAAGACTGTGAAAATTCCGAATACTGAAAAAATGGTAACAATCAAAGCCCATCGTTCTCCTCGTTTCACTCCAGGAAAAACCTTGAAGCGACAAGTTGTCAGGTAATTCGTTGATTAACTTTTTAAAGTGATATACTTTAGGTATGGAAAACGCCATTGTAGTTGACAAACTATCCAAAAATTTTGAAGTTACACAAAGAGAACCGGGGATGTCCGGCGCCTTTGCATCCTTAATTAATCCTAAAAAGAAAAAGGTTGTGGCAGTCAAAAAAATTTCTTTTTCAGTTCAACCAGGGGAGTTGGTTGGATTTATAGGACCAAATGGAGCAGGTAAAACCACAACTTTAAAAATGCTTTCAGGACTTCTTTACCCAACTTCTGGTTTTGTATCAGTGCTTGATCATGATCCGTGGAACAAGGCCCACCCGTTTTTAAAAAGTATTTCTCTTGTAATGGGGCAGAAAAACCAGCTGTGGTGGGACCTGCCTGCCATGGATACATTTGAGTTGAACCGAGAGATGTATGAACTCAAGACCTTGGATTACGAAAGAAATTTAGAAGAACTAGTGAACTTACTTGATGTTGGAAAACTGCTTAGTACTCCAGTGAGAAAGTTGTCTTTAGGACAGCGAATGAAGATGGAGTTAATTGCAGCTCTGATCCACAGACCCAAAGTGCTATTTTTAGATGAACCCACAATAGGGCTTGATTTAGTTGCACAAAAGGCTCTGCGAGACTTTATATATGACTACAACAAAAAATATAATGCGACCATACTTCTAACTTCCCACAACATGAATGATTTAGTTGATTTGGCAAGGAGGGTTATTGTAATTAATGATGGTCAACTTATTTTTGATGGAGCGTTAGAACAGTTGACCAAAAATTACGCAAAAGAAAAATTAATAAAAGTAACTCTCTCAGAAGAGGAAGGTATCGAAAAAATAAAAAGTATAGGAAAAATAAAAAGCATGTCTTACCCACAAGTTGTCCTTTCAGTTCCAAGAAGCACTACTGCAGTAGCAGCAGCTGAGTTACTCCAAAATTTTGCAGTTAGTGACCTCACAATTGAAGAAACCCCAGTAGAAGAAATTATTCGGAAAGTATTTAAAAAGGTTAAATGAAAAAATACTTATCAATTTTTAAGATATCCTTTCAACAGGAATTTGCTTACAAACTAAATTTTATAATGTGGCGTGTTCGAAACATATTACAAATATTGATATTTTTCTTTCTTTGGAGTGCTGTATTTGAAGGTAGTGAAGTGGAGGTGTTTGGTTACACCGAAGACAAAATATTGACTTACGGCTTTGTACTTATTTTAATTCGTGCAATTGCACTTTCTTCTCGTTCTGTGGATATTGCAGGCCAAATCAGTAATGGTGAACTCTCAAATTTAATTCTAAAGCCCATTAATTACTTTAAATATTGGATCACAAGAGATTTATCAAGTAAGTTTTTGAATATGATTTTTGCAGCTTTTGAAATTGTTATCTTGATTG
>JADHUT010000008.1 GCA_016784385.1 Candidatus Microgenomates bacterium
ATAAAATCAACTTCTGCCTGGCTTTTTGTACGCCAAAAATTAATTTTTTTAGGAAATGGAAAATTTCGTCTCAAAACATCAAAAACATAATTTTCTGCTATTTGACCAATATCAGTTCTTTGGCCAACTTTTGAAAAATTATCAATTATCTTGTTTCTCATTCCGGTATCAATAAAATAAGCCTTTGGATTTTTTACCAGTTCTACTCTCCTATTTCTAAAATAAGGTTTAATTAAATCGAGAATATAGGTTTCCTTCAAAATATTTAAATGTTTTTTAAGTTCAACTCGTGAAAAACCTGTTAAAAGTGATAATTCATTGTATGAAATTAAATTACCTGTTTGTAAAGATAAAAGTTGTGTGAGCCTTAAAAGTTCATCTTCTGTTGCAAGTTTTAACAGAGAGCGAATTTCTTTGAGTAAATAATTATCTATTACACTCCCAAGCGCAAATTCTTTTTCTTCATTTGTTTTAGCCAACACAACCCTTGGGTAGCCACCATAAATCAAATATTCTTCAAACAATTTTAGGGTCACTTTTTTGATTTCACTACTTTTTGAAATTTCATTTTCCTTTGATGAATTTTGATATAGAGAATGAATTGTAGTATCTCTATAACTCAAAAACTCAGAAAAACTTAATGGATTAAGATAGAAAGTAAATATTCTGCCTACCAAAAATTTACCCATGTCTCTAATTTCCAAAGAAGAAGAACCACTGATTACAATTTTTTTTCCAGTAGTATCGTAAATATATTTTAATTTTTGGCCGGCATCTTTTGCATATTGGATCTCATCTATAAATATTATCTCGTTTGGATCAATGTATGTTTTTTTGAAAGATTCAACATCTTCTTGAAAAAAATTTAAAATCTTTTTGTCTTCAAAAGTTAAAAAAACCGATTTCTTTTTTTTGCTGATATCCTTGTGTAACTTGTTTAATACAGTACTCTTGCCAACTTGTCTTGGGCCAATTAATGCAATAATTTCCTTGGTTTTTAGATATTTAGTTAATTTTGATTCAATATCTCTCTTTAGGTACAAACCATCAATTTTAGCAGGGTTATTTTTAATCATGAATCAATTTTAGCAGGGTTATTTTCCCATGTCAACTGTTTCAAACTCGTCGAAGACGTAGCCGTGGTAGTTAATACTGTATTTACCTCAACACTGTCAATGGAGATAGTCTTGCACCACTTCTGACAACCTCAAAATGAAGATGTGTTCCAGTGGACCTTCCAGTTGAACCCATTTTACCTATTGAATTACCTCTTGCAACAGATTGCCCAACATTCACGTAAATTGTCTGAAGATGTGCATACAGGGTTGATGACCCATTGCCATGATCTATCCGAACGTGGCATCCATAACCCCATGAAAGACATCCTGCGTAGGTCACGACTCCGCTGTCAGCTGCAAGTACAGCAGGTGCAGCACGGTTAGCTATGTCGACTCCAGGATGATACCAAGAATAATTTTGTGATATAGAACCTGATGCTGGCCATGCAAAAGAACCAGATGCAACAACTGAACCTGCGTCAGGAGTAATTGTTCTTATTCTTGGCGAATATCCTGTTGCTGTTGGCTTTATACCATCAGGAACAACTACAGTTTGACCGATGGCTAGAGCAAATGTTTCATCATTAGAAAAACTATTGAATGGAAAATCTACTATTCCCTGAGACTCAGTGTCATATTTTTTAGCAATCGAATAAACAGTATCCCCTTTTGCTACTTTGTGGGCAATTCCGGCTACTGGAAGTATTTCTAGAGTTTGGCCTATCTTTATTTTGTCTTTTGTTAAACCATTTTGCCACCTAACAGTATCTTCAGATACTCCAAACTTATTTGATATTGAAGCTACAGTATCTCCCTCAACTACATCATATTCAATAATCTTGTCGCGGACCTTCTCTGAAATCAGTGTAGAAAGATCTGATCCTTCTGATGTAGCTGACAGTACAGTTGGAGTGTTGCTGGTTATCTCCCATGGATTAACAGACCTTCCTGGAAACTCTTGAGCTATTACTGGAGCAATTACCATTCCAACACCCGCGAGTGTTGCCATTCCAGTATGCATTAGCCTTCTTGCCAACTTTCCTCTCTGTTTGTAAAGAGCAGTTACAAAAACACCCTTACCTTCCTCAAAACGCATAAAAGAAATGTGGAATTTTTTAGCCAAGAATATACCAAGATCTCTGAAAAATTGATTTAACTGCCCTGCAAGCTCAATAATGTATTTGTATTGATTTTCCATTTTTAATTAGTCTAAAAACATTAACATATGAAATAATTTTAAGCAATTTAACTCATTGAGTAATAATAGTGTACACCACCCTCAAGCCTGTTCTGTGCCTGAAACAAGGTGCATATCACAAATTTACATAAAAAAAATAGAAATGACAAAATATTGTGAAACTATAAAATTATTAAAAACTACATTTACTCACCAATTTTGCAAATCCCCTATATTAAATTAGTATCTTAGGTCTTATATAGCTGCAATTATTCTTTTCCTTTTTGGAGGTAAAAAAATACCAGAATTTATCAGAGGCTTAGGAGATGCAGTTAAAGAGTTCAAGAATGCATCAAAAGAAGAAGTCAAATCCAAAGATTCAAGCGATAAAGAGGAATAATGTTTGATACAATAACTTTTAGTGGAAAGTATTAAACCCCCAATCCCCTCCGATATTCAAACCATTAGAGAAAAGTATCCTCATTTTTTGAAAGAATTTAGAAAAAGATTCTTTTTCACTTTTTATTTTTTCATTGCCGCGACACTTATTGGTTTTATATTCTATGAACAAATAATTGGATTTTTAGTAATACTTCTTTCCTTGGAGGGAATTAATATAGTTTTTACTTCCCCATTTCAATTTGTTAATCTTTCAATTAGTTGTGGTATAGCTGTGGGATTGATTGTAATTTTTCCAATCATAATAGGTCAAATTATGTCATTTCTAAAACCAGCACTGAAACGAAAAGAATTTAAGGTTGTTTTGAGGTTCATTCCTTTCAACACCGCCCTATTTCTAACTGGATTTACTTTTGGAGCTTTAATCATGAAATGGCAAATTGAAATTTTCATAACTAAATCACTCGACCTGGGTATTGGAAACGTATTAGATATAAGCAAACTCCTGTCAACCATACTTCTCACTTCTTCTCTTATGGGGGTTGGTTTTCAGTTTCCAATTGTTTTGCTGCTTTTAGTGCGTTTAAATGTCATTAAGCGCAAAACTTTGAGTAGTAAACGATTGTGGGTTTATTTAATTTCATTTATGTTTGCAATGTTACTTCCTGCTGATTCAATTTTTATTGATCTTGTTCTATCTCTACCATTTATTATTCTTTTTGAAATCACTCTAATACTGGCTCGTTTTGTTGAGAAAAAAGAAAAATAGGTGACCACAAAGAACACTAACTTCTAGTTTTTTTGTGTTTTATTGGTTTAGGTATCTTGAGGCTAGACAGTTTTAAGGGTTTCTAAAAATTCATCATTGTCTTTTGTTGTTTTAAGTTTTCCTAAGAGTGTTTCTGTTCTTTCATCTTCAGATATCATGTCGAGCATTCTTCGCAGTGTATTTACTTTTTCAAGTTTTGCTTTTCCAAAAAGTAGTTCATCTTGGCGAGTTCCGGACTTTGCAACATCAATTGCAGGATACACTCTCTTTTCAGCCAACTTTCTAGTCAAATGAAGTTCCATGTTTCCAGTGCCTTTAAATTCTTCGTAAACAAGATCATCTAACCTGGAACCAGTATCTACCAAACAAGTTCCAATAATAGTCAGGGATCCCCCATCTTCAATCTTTCTAGCGGCACCGAAAAACTTTTTTGCAGGAAACAGTGCAACTGGATCAAATCCACCAGTTAAGGTTCTACCAGAAGTTGGAAGTGCTAAATTATATGCTCTTGCCATACGTGTAATGGAGTCTAAAAGGATAACAACATCTTTACCCTCTTCCACCAACCTTTTTGCTCGCTCTAGTGCTAGCTCTCCAACTCTTGTTTGATCAGATGGAGATTCATCAAAATTAGAAGCTGCAATCTCTCCTGTTCCACCAGTTACCTTTTGCATGTGTCGCAATATATCTGTTACTTCCTCAGGCCTCTCTCCAATAAGAACTGCCATCAAATGAACCCTTCTGGGTTTTTTGGATTTTAACTTTGATTTTCCTTCTTCAGGATAATTTTGAGCTATTCCTGAGATCATGTCTTTAATAAGCCAAGTTTTACCAGCTTTTGGGGGTGAAACAACCAGAGCTCGTTGTCCAAAACCAACAGGAGAAACCAGGTCCATTATCCTTGTTGTCATTATGTCTTCATCTGTGGAAAGTATAACTTGCTCATCTGGATAAATTACCAACAAATCATCAAACTCAGGTCTTTTCTCGCCAGTTAGCATTTCTCCTGTAGTTTTTTTGCCGTTTATAGTTTCAACTTTCAAAAGCCCCCAAAATCTCTCATTTTCCTTGGGTCTTCTTGCTTGTCCACTTACCATATCTCCAACACGCAAATTAAATCTTCTTATTTGAGAAGAACTTATATAAACATCATCTTCGCTTGGGGCAAAGTTTTTTGGACGAAGTAATCCCGACCCTTCATGGGCAATATCCAAGACTCCCAAAACTTCTTCTGTTGGAAGATCTGCATCAGGAATTCGCCTACCAATACCACTGCTGGAATTGTTCGAAACTTTATCTGTAACCATACTATTGTCTGTAGCCATATTATTACTAATTATTTAAATACTATTTTGTATATCTATATTTGTATATCTATATAAATTTAAAAACTCACTGGAAGAAACCAAAAAACTGTAGAACTGGTCTTATTTTACCAATCCTGTCAATATTGTCAAGACAGATTTTATTTTTATCATAAAAACATAAAAATAAACAAAATATTTTCGCTTTACCCCTTGCAAACATCCTAAAAACTGTATTAGAATAAGCGCACTGTAAAGATATGGCAAAGTTTAAAACACTATCAATGATCCTCTTTGTACTTCTCTTTGCTGCTTCTGTAGGTGGTGGATATTATTACTACGATAAATATACAAAAGTTCAAGCTCTTCTTTCAAATCCACAAGAGGCTGCAAAGATTGAAACAGAAGAAGTTTTGAAAAATGTTTCTAAATTAATGGAGTTGCCAGCTGGTGAACCTACTGTTGCAACAGTACTAGATAGAGATAAATTACAAGACCAAGAATTTTTTAGAAAAGCAGAAAATGGAGACAAAGTAATAATATTTGCTGAAAGTAAAATTGCAATTTTATACAGACTATCACTAAACAAAATAATAGCTTTTGCACCGATATCCATTGGAGATCCACAAGAACAACCAGAAGATCAACAAGAAGTATTAGACGGGCAACCTGAGGAATTAATCACTGAGCCCGTTGAACTTCCTACCCAAGAACCAGAAACCACACAGTAACAAGACAAATCCTCCCCACTGAAGTAGTTGTGGCCAAAAGATTATATAAACAACATCTGAACCATCTGGAACCATAAACCCATTACTCCATGAATTCACTTTTACATGTTCCAGTTTTGACAACCCTGAACCAGTCTTAGTTAACCCCAACCAACCATCTTCATACCCTTGACCTAATTGCAATAGCCCTTCCCCTTTTGTTTGTATTTTATAAATGGAAGTTCCATATTTTTTTACATTTACTACCTCTAAATTGTTTGTTTTAAATATCTCACTCGTGGGATCAATGTATAAATTAGTAAGTAAATCTATATCAAAGGGTATTAATTCTAATGTGTTTACTGTGTTTTCAGAAAGCACTTTCCCAAAACTTCTGGTCTCAAGGTTAATAGTATAACTGTCAGAACTTGGCCTTATTACAAAATAACTATCAAACTCCCCCTCAACAAGGAGCTCCTCAAGCTCTACTCTTTTTGTTTCCCAACCATACATATATACTTTCAGACTTCGACCCTTTGTATTTTTCCCCTTTATGTGAAGTACATATCCTAAATTTTTATCTAAATCTGAAAAAATGAAATAATCACAAGACACACCACTGTTTTGGGCTTTATATCTTCTGCCAACTTCAAGTTGTTCTCTTTCTACATCCCCTTTTTCTTTTAAATCACAGTTTTTAGGTTCTTCAAAGCCGTGTTCTTTTTCAAAAGTTTCCTCTAATTTTTCTGAAACAGCCAAAGTTGCAGTTGAGTTTGTTGTTGTGTTTTGAAACTCAAGTTGTGAATTTTTCAATTCTATGGTTACTGGTCCTCTTGGGTCAAAATTAACAAATGGGTATCCAATTCCAGACTCATCTTGTGCATAGTTGCCGTGCTCTAAAAATACCGAGTCTGAACCAGAATAGACCAAATCTGCATTAACTAAAGTGTAGTCATTTAGAGTTGAGATAAAGCTGTCTGTGGTTATCCCAGTGTCAAAGTTTGCCACACTTTGTGTGTCATAAACGGTCAAAAAACCTTGTTTAAAAACCTCTTGAAAACCCAGTTGGAATAAAACATCTTTAATTTCAGAAATTCGAAGTATTTCTTGATCTCCCCCCGGGTTTATAATTGATTCGTCTAGTAATAAATATCTAACTTGATACTTTTGAAGTACTTTTTCAAAAATTTCTGGTTTATTTCCATATAGAGAAACTGAGGCTTGATTGTAAAACGATTCGTTGTACATACTCCACCGATCAAACTCACGCTCCAATATTGGCTGTTTTATGTCAAACCAAGAAAAACCAGCCCCTTGATACCCCCAGTCATTATATTGCCATCCCCAATAGGTGTTTAAAGGGAGGCTTGCCACTCTACCAGACTCATCTTGATCTTCAAACCAATCAAAAGCCTGGAAATATTCGTTGGGAATATTTACTTTCATAGAAGGGCTAATTAAATACCCCTTAAATTGAGGTAATTGAAAATAAACCATCCCGCCAACAACTATCAATAAATATATAAATCCAAGTTTGATTCTTCCAAATACTTTCAAAATAAACATAGAAGAATAACTAAACCACACAGAAAGAATCATTACTAAAATTATCGAAAACTTTGTAAAAGGAAATCTTAATCCTTCCTTAAGGAGATTAATATTATTTCTCAAATGGTCAAATACAAGCTCAATCGGGTAATTTGAATTTATCCAAAAGAAAACTGCCAATAAAAAACTGGGCACAAGGGCAAGTGAATACCAAGATTTTGTAAATACTGAAACAATAATCCCTAACAAAGCTAAACCAAAAAGTACATATCCAATCTGCTCTACATATGGTTTTGATAAATGGTCTTTCCAAACACTCAAAAGATCCGTAAATTCACCCATAGAAAAATCAAAGTTTGTCCAGTTAAATAAAAAATTTTTGGAAAGAGCCAAATCATTGAAATTACCATATGACTCACTCTGTAAAAAAGCCTCACCAGTAAAAACTGTATGAATTTTTGAACTACTTACCTCTTGAGAATGATTTTTAATAAAATACAGGTTTGGAAGTAACCAAAATGAATTAACGAGAATCGTTAAACCAATCAAAACAACGCTTCTTCTGAAGTTCAAAATAACAGTAAATAATCCTAGGCAAAGTAAATAAGCATAAAATAAGGTAGCAGTATGTGCCATGGAAGATGCAAACAAACTAACCACACCAAACCATATAAGTGTTTTTCTACCCCCCTGCTTAATATATTTACTGGCAAACAAAAATAACCAAGGTAAGGTCGCGTAATGAACTGCAAACATCTCCAGTGGAACAAAAAACTGTTGAACAGTAGTCAGATTGAGAAGATAAAATAAAGAGGCTAAAAAAGAAGCTGGTTTAATATACTTTTTCCACTTCAAAGACAATAAAAATTCAGAAAAATAATATACTCCAAGCACTCCCAAAGCCAAACACAAGAAAAAAAATGAATATCGGACCAAGTTGAGAGGTAGAACTAAATTTAGTAAATACACTATCAATAACCTTGAAAGTTCTGCGGGGTGAGATTGAGAAGCAACAGCTCCCAAACCTTGATGTTGCATCCAAACACCATTTAAAGAACGTCTAAAATACTCCCAAAAACTAAACTCAGGATGAAGTGTATCCCATCCAGACAAAATTGTACCTGGGACATAGTTAACCCACGCCAAATAAATACAAACTAGAATTAACAAAAACGGAAAAAATAATAATTTCAGAAGATTGGTTTTTTTTATCATAAGCTCGACTAAATTAATAATAGTAAATATTATTCGCTTAGTCGAACTGAGTAACCATACTTTTCATCTTTGCCAAAGGCGAAAACAAATGATAGGTTGGTTACTCAGATTACATCAAAGTATAAATAAAGAAAAAAATAAGTTCAGAGGTTCACCTCAAATTTTCTTGAAATGAACTCTCTTTTAAAACTATTCGATCCATACCCAATCAGAATATTGTTCCTTGAGCCGAGAAATCTCTGACTCAAACGATCCTGAATAGATCAAAATTACACGAATCATCGCTGGGTCCGAAGACTTAACTTTGATTGTATAATTCAGATCTTTAGGGGTGGATCCATCGGTCGGCACACCTACAAACGAAACTGCCGTACCGGCATCATATGTGGTGTCACCAATTTCACAGTTGGCTCCGCAATAAATCACGGTTCCCCCTGCTTCATTTACACTGACATACGCCGTCTTGTCTGCCAGGTAGTAAAGATGCCCTATCGGTGTTTCACCGTTAGTTAGAACTTTGGCACCTCCTGGGACTGATTCTCCAATCAAGGATACTTTTGCGTAGGGAGCATCGGGCATGATCGCATAGGGCAGGCTTATAGCGCTAACTTCAGATGTGTATTCGCGAACACCACCATCAGCCATATCTCCCACGAAAACACGATTGCAACTACTACCACAGTTTCCCGAATCGGGGTCAAACATGTTATTGATTGCCCAAGCCAAGGAATCCTTAGGATCCTCGTAACCAGGGAAAACAATAGTTACCATTGCATGACCAGCTTTCATCCCGATTGAACCTGCAGTGCACCCGGACTCATCCTCGCAGACATCAAAAATAATGTCTCCAATGTCCTCAGCAAAAGCGAACGAGAATTCACCGACAAACAACGTAGCAATGTCGCCAGCCAAGGTGAATTTCCCCGATGCCCAAATCAATGTCGATTGATAAGGGTACTCCACGATATGTGGACCGGTTGTATTCAATGAATACGATACGCCGAGCAAGTTTCCTTCTTCATCAAGAAGCGGGAAATGATTAGCAGGCGCTTCATACTCAACCACCTTCGACTCAACCTCTTTAGGCGCGCTCTCAATTACAGGTACTTCAGGATCAAGCAATTGACCCTCTGTACAAGTCCCATCTTTCATGGGCAGGTTATCATCCACGATGATAGGGTTTTCACTTTTGACGATACTCATGAGAACCCATCCTGTATTTCCCGCATTATCTTTGACATATAGCCACGGTGCTATGTGGTCACCTCTGTAATGAGCTAGCGGAACCAATGGCTCCATCGCTTTTTCAGAACTCACAACGGAATCCTTGTCCGCGCAAACCTTAAGGTCTGAGCCTTCATTCAGCGTTATTAAGATTTCGCTGCGCTTTACCGAAATTTCCGTCTGAGCGGATTCCTCGACTATTGGATCCTGAACTTCATCTGCCTGGGTGACTTCGTCACCTTTTGGTCCATACAGTAACCATGCACCAACAAGAACACCTACCACAAGTACAAGTAACAATATTACGTAAAACATAACGCCGGGCTTTTTCTTCATGACAATACTCCTTTTTGTAAGTCAACTCCTAAATTTGGATTTATTTTTCAGCGCTTAAAAAACAAATCCTTTGAGAATTTATTTTCCACTTAAAGTGGCCTGTCTCAACTTCAGGATATTAAGAACTAAAAACTAATAAAATAAATGCTTTCCTAATTCTTAAAATCCCAAAGTCAAAACAAGCTTGAATCGCGCCAAAACTTTTTTCTTTTTACCTCGATATTTCAAAGTACTAGTTCAAAGAAAATGCGCATTATATGCATTTTTGAACTTTTAAGGACAGAAGAAGATCTTTAAAAAGGTCTTAAAGAGCTACTTGTGCCCTCACCAATTTTTTTGATTTTACAAGGCTGGCGCCTGCTAATCCGAAGAAGATGCCCGCTAATACCACTGGGTTCATATCTGCAAGTCCTGTATCTACAGGCTCATGTTTAGCTCCACACACTATACCTACTGCACCACCATATTGGGTTACTTGCACACAATTTTCAGCCTCTTGAGCCATAACAGGCTTAGCCATAAATAGGCTTGAAATTACAAATACTGATATTAATACTTTTTTAATCATGTTTTTATATTAAACAATTACTACAGGTTAAAACTGTAATGAGGTGAAAGTATACCTATAATGGTGTCAAAAGTCAATACTACAGGGTAGTTGTCAGAATTGGAGATACTGGTGCAATATTTTTAATTAACTGCCTTTTTAAATTTTCAGAAGCCTAGCGTAGCGAAATATGCGAACTTTGGAATTTAGTGTTTCGCAGGTATAGAGAATTAAGTTTGCAGAGTAATCCTCTATTTCTTCTCCCCTACTTTCCCCATACACCTCGTATACATATTTTCTTTGTTTGTAATAAATCTCTACGGTGTCACCGGTATTCAGTTTTGGAAGATTGTAAAACGAATTTAATCTCCGAAATGTGTTGCTCCATGCTAAGTATCCAAACCTGTGAGCAGCCATAATTGTTGGCTTGGTTCTGTCTGCTGGAGTTCCAAAGTCAGGTACTCTCCACACTCCTTTTTTCAAAGCTTCTTCGTAGTTTTGAAAAGTTGCTTCATTAACTTGCGTTGCAATCTTGATGGATGGAATTACAAGTGTGGTAGCCCTTGGTAGTTTTGGATCTATCCCCGGTTGCCAGTCAGGCAATTTTACAATTGGTTCTTCAACTACTCCTTCTTTTCCCTTAACGGTTTGCAGTATTGCCTTCGAGAAATCATCTACACTAGCCCCCATTGAATACCAAACAGATGGAGCAAAGGACAACACAACAAAAATGGCTCCTAATATGGCAAAAGTTTTTGACAGTGTTAAAAGCCGTTGCTGTTGCTTTTGTATTTTTTTTAATTTTTTTAAAAAATTTGGGGTTATTAAATTAATGGACATAGATAAATATTACAACAAATTTTGCACAAAAAAACCGCGAAAGTTAATGTGCCTTTAGGAATGAGTAGTAAGCCTGCCCAACTCACCACTCATCCCCAAAGACCACTAAACCTGCCGCGGCAATTTTCACCAATTCCCGCCTAAATCGGGTAAAAGGGTCTTGACAACATGTATCATCTCCGTTTAGTCTGTTTGTGATTTGTCTTAACTAGTTTTCCTGTCCTTAAGACAAGTCATCACTTTAAGAGCATCTCTAATCGTGGTGAGTTATCTTGGTGTATCATCAGGAAGAAACCCAGCGCTAGCGATGCTCTTTCTGCTTGTAATGCTTCTTACAAGCATATTTTAAAGTTCAACTCAAGACTGAAACGAAAGTATATATTGTGTTTGTTCGTTTTGTCAAACCCTATAACTTAATCAGTATACAAGAATACTGTCCCTATAGTTGCATATAAGCTTATTTATCCCAATTAATAGGCATTAAATTATAACTTTTAAAAAATGTGGATATCTTGAGGATAAATAAATTTAGCTTATTTGAAGTATTTTTTGATAGCTTCTCTTAAGGTTTTGTACTTAGTTCCATCAACAACTATGTTGTAGCCTATTCTTTTTGCTTCTTTTGTTCTCTTTTCAGATTGTGCCACTTTTCTAATTTCACCCAATAGTCCCACCTCACCAACTGCTATTAACTTAGATGGTGCCGGCAAATCGTAAAAACTGGATGCAAGAGACATGCAAACTGCCAAGTCGACAGATGGATCTGTTGCCTTTATTCCACCTGCTACATTTACAAACACATCCATGTCATACATGTTAAGTCCCACTCTTCGTGTTAGTACTGCCAAGAGCATCTCTAGTCTCTTTGAGTCTATTCCTTGCGCAACTCTCCTTGGAAAGGCCAACTTTGTGGGAACAACCAGGCTTTGTATTTCTACTAGTATTGGCCTTGTGCCCTCCAAAAGAGCCGTTACCACAGATCCAGACACAGCCTTATCTGCCTTTTCCAAAAAAACCTTCTCAGGATCAACTAAAGATACCAGTCCCGTCTCTTCCATGGTAAAAATACCAACTTCGTCAGTTGCCCCAAAGCGATTTTTTACAGCACGCAATAATCGCAAGGTTAGGCTCTTGTCTCCCTCAAACCAAAGCACTGTATCTACCATGTGAGCCAGTACTGCAGGACCTGCGACTGAGCCTTGCTTTGTCACGTGGCCAACCAAGATAAGGGGGATATTTTTAGATTTTGCCTCATGAAGCAGTCTGAAGGTACATTCTTTTATTTGTCCTACAGAACCTGTTAGTCCAGTGAGATCAGTTGTAGCCATAGTTTGAATGGAATCTACAATAATTATGTCGTGTCCTTTTGAATTTTTTATAGTTTGAATTACATGGTCTACATTTGTAGTTTCCAAAAAATCAATGAGTTTGTTTTTTACTCCCAACCGCTTTGCCCGAAGTGCAACTTGAGCTACACTCTCTTCACCTGAGACATATAGTACATTTTTTAGTGTATCTGCGAGTTGTAATAAAATTGTTGAATTATGACTCACAATACCATTAGTTACGAAACTATGTGAGTTTGGAACACACAGATCATAGCACTTCATTTTTTTTGCTTTGTTTAATTTATCCACCCTATCCCAATAAAATCTAGGTTCAAGAAGATCTTTTATCTCTGGAATAAATTTTGCAATAGATGCCAGTTTTTCATAGCTTGCCGCTCTCGTACCTTTTAAATATCGACGATCCCATCTATGTGTGTTGGGAATCCTAGATGGATCAATTTTCGGAAGATATGGTATTAGGTCAATGTTGTTATTGTTGTTATTCGGAAGAAGTGTTTCACCAAACTGTTTGCGAGTCAATCTAAAGCCAATATTTTTATAAAACAATCTGGCATTATTACCCAACAAGCCAATTACCCACGCACCCAGTCTGTAGTTTGATTTATAACGTAATTTTCCAACTATACCAAACTGGAGAAGTAAAAGATGAACTTGAGTAGCCAACAATTTTGAAGTACTACAATATTCTACAGCACCAGGCATACTACCTTTAGAATTAACATTTGCCGAACCGTCAGTATCGAACAGCCCTTGAAGGAAAGATTTCACAATATGCTTTGGTGCTTCTAAAATCAATTTAGGTATAGATTTATTTTCAGCGCGTGTCGAAGCAACACCTATGTGGTTAAGCCAGAGATGAAAAATACGGCTATATACACCATATCTATCATGTGTTCTTTTAACTTTCAAATCTAAACTGGTTATCCATTGTGTAAAAAATAATTCAATGGTCTTGTCTACAGTTGTTAAATTTACATTCCCAAAATCTGTCAATCCTCCATCTCCTATTAACAATCCCAAACAATAAGCCATGTCCTTGTCTATTTTATTTGGAAAATTGGGTGTTGTAGCATTTGTTCTAATCTCAAATATAAATGGCGACAGGGCTACTTCTTTGCCCCAAATTGCTCCATGCCGCTGAATAGCAATGTAATCACCAACTTCAAGCTCATCCATGGTTTTCCAAGATTTCTTACCTGCAGATGTTAGTGTATAAACTGGATGCTCATAAGTCGCCTGAAGACTATACCCCATTCTAGTTCGCAAACTTTTGGTTGGTTGCAGATCACTTTTGTAAAAATGGCTAGCTATGTCTATTCCATTAATTGACTGCACCACAATTTGTTGTTCAGTGAAACCGGTTTGAGTATTGGACGGTTGCAGTGATTTTATGGTTTTTAATCCGTCTCCTGTTGGGATATAAGTATCTGCAACTACACATTTTCCTATGCCCGGCTCTCCTGCCAAAAGAACTACTTGGCCAGGGACAAGCCCTCCACCCAAAGCTCTGTCCAATTCAGGTAGTTTAGTCCGTATTCTTGCCGTTTTTGACGCTGGAACTTGGGTTAGTTTAACAGGCTTTATGTCTTCAAAGCTTTCTGATGAACTACTTTTACTTTTGTTGTTTCTTGTAAATCTAACCGATTCAACCAAACTGTTCCATTCACCACAAGAGCTGCATTTTCCAAACCATTTTGAATATTCATTACCACATTGTTGACATACATAAACTGAATCTGATTTTGCCATATCTGGCATTATACATGAAGTCCAACCATTTTAAACTGAAGTTTTTAGAAAAAAAATGAAGCTTTAATATTATTTGTAGCCAACAGGAATTGAGGTCAAAACCAAACCAAGTGATATCTTTTTTGTTTTTGTGTCAATTTCTTCAATATAACAATTAACACTCTCCCCCACCTTTAGATTATTTCCAGGTGGAATCTTTGTCATATGAATAAGTCCTTCAATACCTGGTTCAATTTCTACAAAACTTCCAAAGTCAGAATTTTTAGTTACTGTTCCTTCTACTTTGTCTTCTTTTTTGTATTTTTTTGAAGCCTTTTCCCAAGGGTCTTTTGATGCACTTTTCATTGAAAGAGCTAGTTTCCCATTATTAGTACCAACCACTGATACTTTCACTTTATCTCCAACGGCAACCACATCTGAAGGGTGCCCTACTTTACCCCAAGAAAGCTCACTTACATGGACCAGTCCTTCAAGTTTTGAATCGATTACGTCAATTGCAACAAAACAACCAAAGTTGGCAACCGTTGTTACGGTACCTTCAAATTTGTCTCCTTCTGAGATCGATTTTAAGGCCTTTTTGGATAGTTTTATGTCCGCAGCATCACTAACTTCTCGTTCTGAAAGAACTAGTTTGTTTTTAGATCTATCAACCTCAATCACTTTTGCTTTGAAATATTTACCCACCAAACCTTCTTTGTTTTTTTGAAGTTCTTTTCCAAGTTGTGAGGATGGAATAAATCCTGAAAGTCCATTTGTTTCTACTGTAACTCCTGCAGATGATACCGCCTTAGCCAGTACTGCAACATCAGTTTTGTCTTTGTATGCATTCTCTACCTCTCCCCATGAAGCTTTGTGCAATGCATCTCTTAGGGTAAGTAATATAGAACCATCTCTTGTTTCAGGAAAAAGAACAGTTGCCATTACCTCGTCCCCTACTTTTAGTTTTGAAATAAGGTCTCTAGCTTCAGTAAATGCCTTTTCTGCAACAATTCCTTCTGATTTTGCGCCAATGTCTAAAATTAGTGAATTATCATTCTTTGCAACAACAACACCTAATATTTTTTGTCTTGGAGTAAGTTTAATAATTTTGGTTTTTGCAGACGCCAAAAGATCTGCCATTGTTACTTCTTTTTTAGATTTTTTTGTATTCAAAATTCATTTCCACCTTTCTTTGTTTAATATCACAAGGATACCACACTTGCGTGTGTCAGAGCATTGATCTGGCGACGACATATTTTCGCGGTGGGTTGCCCCACAACTATCGTCTGCGCTGCAGCGTTTAACTTCTGAGTTCGGAATGGAATCAGGTGGTTCCACTGCGCTCAAGTCACCAGATCAATACTCTGACAACTGAAGGTCTTTAGCCTCATTTTAAAAAAAATAAGGGTCTTTATTTATAGTATTTTCTATTTTACAACAACCAAATATGGTGTTGTAAAGGTTTCTTTCGACCAATCCGCGCAAGGTAGGCTTAACGAATTACTTCGCTTACACCTCCAGCCGGTATACCCGATATTCTTTCGGGGGTCTATCACTCCATTATGGAGCTACGAATCCTAATCTTTGGGTGGGCTTCCCGCTTAGATGCTTTCAGCGGTTATCCTTGGGGAATGTAGCTACCCGGCGCTGCAGCTGACGCTACAACCGGCACACTAGGGATTCCCTCATCCAGGTCCTCTCGTACTGTGGACAACTCCCATCAAGATTCGAACGATCCCACTGGATAGAGTCCGAACTGTCTCACGACGTTCTGACATACAATTTCTTCTATTACTAGCAAGTAAAACCTGAAAAGGTTTCACTGTCAAACACTGAACTCTTTGAGTGTTTGAAAGGTATGGACTATCTCACATCCCAATTTGTTGTAATTGGGGTCCGGCGTATTGCCCATCTCAATGATGGGCCCAGGATGTTTTTCAATCCTAAGTCTCTACGGGGTTACAAAGAAACTTTATATCTCATTGAATCTAACAAATATGGTAAAACTAAATTCCGAAAAGTAGGAAAACTACCTGCTGTAATATACAACCTGTAATATCGTTTCCCTTTATACAAACCTGCAGATGAGAGTCTTGCTTCCACTGAAAAATTTTTCTTTAATACTTTGATCAATTTTTTCTGATCCTTTATAGAAAAACTTTGTGTATGCAAAAACGCTCCTCTGCCATATGGTTTGCGACTTCCGTCATCCATAAACCAAACAGCTAGGGCAAGTGGTGATACAAGAAGCGATTCAATTTCATCAGGTATACCTTTTTTACCGTTTTGGTAAAACATATGATAATACCTTCCTAAAATTGAGTGACTTGCTGTACTAAATTTCCACAAGACAAGGTTTCTATTCCTGTCTTTATAATATTCACGTACTCCTCTCTTGGGTTCTGTTAAAACCCAGTCACGAAATACATCATATTTCCACAAAACATAATCTAATTGTTTCTCTGAATGAGAAATTGTCAAATTCGCTCCTTTTTTAAAGAAACGAATATTGGCATCTCCCAATACAGTACCAACTAGTACATCTTGTTGAAATTTAGTAAGAGCCAATGTGCTCTTGTAACTTTCCAACAACTTGCCAGATAATTTCTTTGAACTTCCCACGGGATTACCCTCTATATTCAGATTAACCAAAGTTAATACGAATATCAAGTAGGGTTTCCCCGTTATTAGCCAGTTTTCTCTCTAGAGATTACTCATCTAGAGGGGCTCAGGCACTTTCTCGTGCTAACCCAGCTCACGTACCATTTTAACGGGCGAACAGACCGACCCTTGGGAGCTCGACCTTCCACAATTACTTGTGGGGCAAGACTATACCACCATCTTAACTATATTTGTTACCAAATAGGTTTTAGATGCGAGCCGTATTATACCTATCAATTTAGGTATCTTTCTCTTTCTTTAAATATAAATAAATACTTAAAAATTCGATCAGTCGTTACGGGGAATACTTTCTTGGATCCTTGTCGCAAAGTTTTTTCTTCGTCCTTTCGAACGAACATTAAAACCAGACAAGGTATCTGCTAATTTCGCCTTATACAACAAATCTTTTTGTGAATTTATCTCAATTTGCAATATTTCTATTGCTAACTGAGCTTGTTTATTCTTAACTCTAAAAAAGGTTTTTAGTTTTATTAGAAAATCTAAAACTTCTGATTGGTTCCTTAAGATCCATTCATAAGTAGTTCTATCTTTATCTACATTCCCTAATTTTGTAACGGATTTTATCCAATACAAAATTTTGGGATCTTTCTGAGTGATTTTTATAATCACTCTCACTCTAAAACCAAATCTTTTCTCTGAGTGTTTTTCGATATGTGCCATAATGGCACCATCTCCATCAAAAAGTCCTGCTATATATGCTAAATTAACTTCAGACAATATTCTTCCCACGGTATTAACCTTAATCTTACCTGGGACCTGCGAAATACGCAAATCTCAGACGTTAAGACTTTCACCGTTTTGAGCTCGTTTCCAAACAATTTTATGTTTGCTGTGAATTTAGGTGTTCACATTACCCTACCATTTCTAGTAGGGAGAGAAGTTTAACGTTTTCTCCACCCCCAGGATATGATGAGCCGACATCGCAATAATAATAGGATGTCTTCCTATTTAAACTCGCTAATTACTTAGCGACCTGACTATACCTTCACCCTTAAATTAAGGGTGTCAACGTGTTATGGATATATTTCGATCCATCTGTCCGATCTCTCGAACAAGTCGATACGGGGTCAAGGAATATAAATATTCCCGACTTCCCACGGTATTGCCCTCTGCGTGTTCAATTGCAGTAAGGTTTCACCGTTATGAGTTGATTTTTTTCTAAACAAACTGGTTAGTTGTTTAGTATTCAGCACTCCAAAATTACTTCTGGAGGACCCCGATAATTGAGGTAGCGAACCGCACCGTCGATATGGACTCTCGGGTGCGACTACTCTGTTATCCCCGGCGTAGCTTTTATCAGTTAAGCCCCGTCTACACCCATGGTAGATCGGGGGATCACTAAGACCTACTTTCGTACCTGCTTCATCCTTCAATGTTGCAGTCAAGCTGGCTTATCTCTTTGCAGTTACACTACGATTTCCATCCGTAGCAAGCCAACCTTTGTGCCCCTGCGTTACTCTTTTGCAGGGTACCGCCCCAGTAAAACTGCCCATCTGACACTTTCCTCATCGCCGTCTCCAGGCGATATAAGTGAGCTTAACTATTTTCAACGAGAGGTATTACACTGGTGCCCGAAGGCTCCCTCCTATTACTAGACTATTAAAAATAATTGAAGCAATGCCAAACTACAGTAAAGCTGCACGGGGTCTTTTTGTCCAAGTGGGATTAGGCCGCGTCTTCACAGCCATCGCAATTTCGCCGAGTGAACCCTCAAGACAGTTGTTAGCTCGTGACACCTTTCGTGCGCGTCTGAACTTACCAGACAAGGAACTTCGCTCATTTAGGTTTAAATATTTTATCAATATATTTACCTTTGCTTGTTACCTTTTTAAAAAAAGGATTTGTACTTTTACAAATTCTTCATGTCTCCATGAAGTTCGGACTATATCATTCCCAAATAGCTTTTAATAAAGCGGCGTGGGATCTAGCGTATAGTCTCTGGGGATTCTGATCAAAAAGATCAGTCTTTCCTGCTGATTGTCTCTACCTGAAACATTTTTACTTGATATATAAATAAATTTATATATCAGAGTAGTTTCAGTCTAACGAGATGTTCCAGCATATGGCTAGATTTTACTAAGGCAACGTATTCACCTTAGAACAGTTATAGTTACTGCTGTCGTTTCACCGGAGCTTGAATTCAGAGCAGTTTAATAAATTAAACCACCCCTCCTCTTAACTTACCGGCACTGGACAGGTGTCAGCCCGTATACCGCATCTTTCGATTTCGCACGGACTTGTGTTTTTGATAAACAGTCGGCCAACAAACGTTAAGTGCCCCCTGTACATGCCGAAGCAGACAGGGAACCCATCTCCCGAAGTTACGGGTAGCTTTTTTGCCGAGTTCCTTGAGGATCCTTCTCTCGATCGCCTTAGTATTCTCTACCTACCCACCTGTGTCGGTTTGCGGTACGGCTTGTTATAACTCTCACTGCGAACCTTTTTTAACAAACAAAATTCATGAAATCTCCCACCTCACGGCGGAATTTGCATCGCAACTCGATTAAACATTTTGGTGGATTTTCCATCCAAAACTACCTTATTACTTGCACCCAACATCATCTGTGGGCTCCATTTTTCTCGCTCGGTCAATCCCCAGTTCAAACGATTCATAACAAATAGGAGAATTTTAACTCCTTGTCCATCGGCTACGCCATTTGGCCTGACCTTAGGTACCGATTAACCCGTCGCGGACGAACCTTGCGACGGAAACCTTGGGTATTCGGCGGACGGGATTCTCACCCGTCTAGTGCGCTACTCATGCCAGCATTCTCACTTCCATACGCTCCAGCAAACTTTACAGTTTACCTTCACCGCAAATGGAACGCTCCCCTACCACTTACGCCCGAAGGCGCAAATCTCTAGCGTCGGCACATGACTTAATCCTCGATAAATTTTCGGCGCTTCTTATCATAAAATCGACCAGTGAGCTGTTACGCTATCTTTAAAAGATGGCTGCTTCTAAGCCAACTTCCTGGCTGTCTAAGATAAAAAACTTCCTTACAAACTTAGTCATGATTTAGAGGCCTTAGCTGAGAGTCTGGGTTGTTTCCCTTTCGCCATATCAGCTTAGCCCGATATGACTGTCTAGTCCTTGAATATACTGTATTCGGAGTTTGGTAAGATACACTCAGTTACCCTCGCGTACCTTTTCAGTAGCTCTACCCCAGTATATTATTTTTTGGACCGCGGTCCCTAAAGACCTTTCGGGGAGAACCAGCTATCTCCAGGTTCGGTTGGTATTTTGCCACTAACCACAAGTCATCCCAGCACATTGCAACGTACACGGGTTCGGGCCTCCACTGTTATTTCTAACAGCTTCACCCTGCTCATGGATAGATCACCTGGTTTCGGGTCTTCTGCATACTGTCTAATTTCGCGCTTTCACACTCGCTTTCGCTTTGCCTTGACAATATTAATTGTCACAAACAAACAGTATACAAAAACTCGCTGGCTCATTCTTCAATAGGCACGAGATCACAAGAATAAATTCCTGCTCTCTCGGTTTGTCTGCAAATAGTTTCAGTTTCTATTTCACTGGGTGTCTCACCCTTCTTTTCACCTTTCCCTCACGGTACTAGTTCACTATCGGTCCGTATTTTTATTTAGCCTTGGAGGATGGTTCCCCCAGATTCCCACAGAGTATGTGCTCCATGGTACTTGGGAATTCCCTAGAGTCATTTTTGATTTCGCGTACCAGACTTTCACTGTCTTTGGTCAACCATTCCAGGTTGTTCTGCTATCAAAAATAATCCCACATTGGGCTCCCGCAACCCCTTCTCAATACAAGTATCGAAAAGGTTTAGGCTATTACGATTTCGCTCGCCGCTACTAACGTAATCTCAATTGATTTCTTTTCCTCACCTTACTTAGATGTTTCAGTTCAGGTGGTTCCCTCTACAAACCTTAATAATTTGACCTAAGTCAAAAATTTGGGGTAAGAGTCTCTAGGCTTACACCTAGAGGGATTTCTCCATTCGGACACCGCCGGATCAAAGCTTCGTTGCAGCTCCCCGACGACTATCGTGGCAATGTACGTCCTTCTTCGGAAAATACGACCAAGGCATCCACTATTTGCATTAATTTAAAAACCTTACAACACCACACCTTTCGTGTGTGTTTCATACTAATAATACTAAAACGCTTTCTTTCGTCACTCTAAAAAGAGTACGAAAGACACTTGTTTTGTATGACTTCATATTTAAAAAATATGAAGTATATACGTTGATACTACTTTAAGTACCAACAAAAGACCTTCATACTCACCTCAAATGAGTATGAATCCATAATTACATTTAAATCTGCTCTGTTGTTTAAAACAACAAAGTTTTTTTAAATGTTTTTATTAAGACCTTCAGTTGTCAAAGTACCAAATTAGTTATTTTTGACTTTGTGTGGACCCGGGCGGGCTCGAACCGCCTACCTCCTCATTGCAAATGAGGTGTTCAACCCGTTAAACTTCGGGCCCAAGTTTAAATTGTCAAATCCAATCTTTCAATTTTTCAAAAATTTTCTTTCTTTTTTAACGAAAAAAAATCCGGCCATCTGAGCCGGAAAATACACTTCTGATCCTTTATATTCTAACCACGAAACAATAAATTATGGTTTTTAGTATATATAATTTTTTTCATTAAGTATTCCGAACTCAAAGACTAGGGGTGATTATACAACAAAGAGGATTTATTCGTCAATAGAGAGACTTCCTGGAAGATTTTATTATCTGACTGATCTGCTATCTTTTCGGGGCGTGGTGTGTACCTTAACCTTATCATCTTCTGGGTCTATGTGGACTGATACCGCGGCTGGTTCTTTTTTTTCTTCGGCTTGAGCATACATTTCTCTAAAAAAGGCTGACAACACAGGATCAATGGACTCAAGGTCATTCTTTGATACTTCTTTGGGTAACATTTAAAAGTAGTCTACATTAAGGAGTGGAAAAAGTCAATCCGTTTTTGTGGGTGCACATGGGATCGAACCATGGACCTCGTTCTTATCAGGAACGCGCTCTACCACTGAGCCATGCACCCGTACATATTTAGGCGAAATGGCCAAGCTTTGCTTACCACTGAGCCATGCACCCTAACTGATGTGTAGTTTAACATTTTTTCTATTTAATCTCTATTGAGTGTTT
The DNA here is from genome assembly GCA_016784385.1 of Candidatus Microgenomates bacterium. Classification (GTDB taxonomy): domain Bacteria; phylum Patescibacteriota; class Microgenomatia; order UBA8517; family UBA8517; genus BS150m-G53. Next base: position 22,018 of record JADHUT010000008.1, read on the forward strand.
ATGTAAATATAATTCTACTGCATGGAGCTTCTTTTATGTATATAATGATATATATGTCCAACTTGGTAACGCTTGCCTTAAAACTTCCCAGAAATACTGAAGTTACACCTGAGGCTGCAAAAACATTTCTTTCAGCCTTAACTTCTGTTAATTCCGTTTCTTTTTTTCAAAAATTACTAGGTACTTCCCCACAAGTTCTTTCTTTGGAAATAGTTTCCATAAACCAACAAATAATATTTACTATTACTTGTGAGAAAGAATTGATACCATTTATCACAACACAACTCCAAAGTAACTACCCTCTGGTCATCATTGGTAAAATTAATGATCCTCTCGCCGATATTACAATACTCGCAAAATCATTGAAGGTTAAAAAAGGAAGTTATTACCCACTGGCCACATATGACAAATTTGTAGATGTTGATCCCCTCTCCTCTGTTCTTTCAGTTCTTTCCAAATCTGAAAGCAATGAAGTTTCAATGATTCAAATAGCCCTTGAGTCGACTTCTTCATCTTGGCAGGGTAAAGGTGCTTCATATGCAGATCACGGAGTTAAAAACGAAGATGGAACATATCAACCAAGATCGGACAAATCAGTGATAGATGAGAAAATTTCTTACCCAGGTTTTAAAACCTCAGTTAGGGTTATTTCTACCTCTAATGAAACACTGAAAGAGTTGGTTTCTTCTTTTGGTGTGTTTAATCGTTCTGATGGAAATTCCTTTTCTTCTAAAAAAGTTAAGTCAAAAGACATAATCTCTCGAAGAGTAACTGACAGACAAATATTAAACATCATGGAATTAGCTACCATGTGGCATCTTCCTTCTGAAAAAATTAAAGTTGCCACAATTGCCTGGGGAACCTCTGTTTTAACAGAACCTCCTGAGGAATTACCAAATGCCATGACAGCTACAGAAGAAGACAAAAAAGCTATTAATTTCTTTGCAAAAACACAATTTAAAAATCACGATACAATCTTTGGTATTAAAGATGACGACAGAAGAAGGCATATCTGGGCTATTGGAAAAACTGGTACTGGAAAGTCCACTCTAATTGCCAATATGGCCATTGATGATCTCAAAAAAGATCGGGGGTTGGCAGTAATTGATCCTCATGGTGATCTTTCCGAAATAATTCTTGACTATGTTCCAAAACGAAGAATTAATGATGTAATTTACTTTGATCCATCAGACAAAGACTTCCCTATTACCATTAACCCCCTGGAGGTCAGAAATAAAGAAGAGGCAGAACTAGTTGTTTCTGGCCTTATGGCCATTTTTACAAAAGTTTGGGCAAATGTTTGGAGTGCTAGGATGGAATATATCTTGCGCAATTCTTTCCTAACTCTCGCTGAAGTACCTGACTCCACCTTAAATGATGTATTAAAACTTCTTTCAAGCGCAAGCTACAGATCAAAAGTTTTGCAGCAAATAAAAGACCCTGCACTAACACACTTTTGGAAAGACGAATTTGAAAAAATGCCTGACAGACTTCAAAAAGAAGCAATTGCACCTATACAAAACAAGGTGGGTCAGTTCGTCACTTCCCCAATGATAAGCAGGATTATAGGGAGTCCCAAATCTTCAATTTCCCTAGACGATGTAATGAACGAAGGAAAAATATTAATTGCAAATCTTTCCCAGGGAAGGCTTGGTGAAGACAACGCAGCACTACTTGGCGCCATGCTTATTACAAAATTACAACTTGTGGCAATGAGGCGAGTTGATATACCAGAAGAACAAAGAAGAGACTTCTACCTCTATGTTGACGAATTTCAAAACTTTGCAACCTCGTCATTTATCAAAATACTCTCAGAAGCAAGAAAGTACCATTTAGCAGTTACTCTAGCAAACCAATACATGGCACAAATACCAGAAGAGGTACAAAAAGCAATACTGGGTAACGCAGGAACCATTGTAACCTTTGCCTTAGGAGCAACTGATGCAGATATACTACACCGTGAATTTGCAGAGGTGTTTGAACAAAATGACCTTGTAAACCTATCCAGGTTCCAGATAGCCATAAAAATGATGATAGACAGCCACACATCAAGACCATTTCTTGCCCACACTCTCCCCCTTCCTATATCAAAAAACCAAAACAGACAAAAAGTGATTAATTCCTCAAAACAAAGGTGGGGTAAAAAGACACATTCTCACCCCAAACCAACA
>JADHUT010000009.1 GCA_016784385.1 Candidatus Microgenomates bacterium
GGAATTTCTGATGGAGATAAAATAAAAACTACTACGAAAATCGGTACTGGGCTAACTGATGCTCAGTTTAGAGAAATGAAAAAAAGGCTTACAAAGTTGGAAGTGAAAACTAAACCAAAGCAATATGAATTACATAAAATCTACACACCAGATTACTGGGTGAGACCAGGACTTGTTGTTGAAATTGCAGCTGATGAAATAACAAAAAGCCCAACACATTCAGCTGGGTTAGCACTTAGATTTCCAAGATTAGTTAAATTTAGGGATGACAAAAATCCCGACCAGATAACAACAAAAAAAGAGCTTCAAAATCTTTTTGAAATGCAAACCACTTAATTGTTTTTCTTTCCAAAAATGATTGACAAATTTTTTTAAATAGTACAACATTATATTATGGCTAAAAGACTTTTGGATGGATTATTTACTGCTGTTGCTATAATCTTTGCTATTCCAACGATTCTTGTTCTTGTCAGTTGGAATGCAATCCCGGGAGATGGCCTGTATTCATTAAAATCAGGGCTTGAAGATGTTGTTTTAATGGTTTTTTCAGCCACACCACTTGTTCAGAAGGCTTCTGTGCAATTTACTGACAGGCGGTTTGATGAAGCAACAAAATTACTTGCTCAAAAAGGCTCTACCGTAGGATATGATTTGCTGCTAGCTGAGGCTCAACAAACACAAAACTACATTGTTCAGAAAAAAGATGGTGAAGTTGGAGTTCAATTTACTGACAATATAGAAAAATACCAACAAGAGATTGTTGAAAAGAAAATAGAGGTGCAAGCCAAAATACAAGCAGAATCAACATCGCCATCTATTATTACGACCACAACCACAACTACAACCACTTTAGTAACACCTGCCCCTGTTAAAGTAGTTGTTCCTACAAACGAACCTACTAGCATAAAAGTTCCCGTGACCTCGACCAGTGTAGAAACTGGTCAAGTAGTTGTTGTGAATAAGCCAGAAGTAGTTGTCATCAAGCAGGAAAGCAACCAAGAGCTGTTGCAAAAACTGGAAAGCACAGAAAACAAACTCGAAGAAATCAAACAAGAAATAAAAAGAGATGTCCCTAAAAAGAGTTCTAACAAAAGAAGAGAAGAGGATGAAAAATTACAAAAAGAAGATACCGAAAAAGAAGAAAAAGAAAAGGTCAAAAAAGATCACAAGGATGACTGATATTTATCTCGTGTGTTAAATTAAAATATTTGTTACTATAAAAATAGTGATTAAAAAGTTGCCCAAAATGCCAGGTCTTTGGTTGATGCTGGGGCCTGCCTTCGTTTGGGCTGCAATTGCACAGGGGTCAGGAGAGCTTATTTGGTGGCCGTATTTTGCAGCTAAATATGGAGTAGCTTTTGTGGGGTTACTCCTTCCTGCATCCTTAATTCAGTTTTTTGTAAATCGTGAAGTTTCCCGTTACACAGCAATTACAGGCAAGGGTATTTGGAGTGGTTTTTTGACACTTGGAAAGTTTTTTACATATCCATTATTCTTTTTGTGTTTTGTAAACTTCCTGTGGCTTGGAGGATATGCTTCAGCTGGGGGTACTGCACTCTTTGATCTCACAGGTTTTCCAGCCAATTTCTCAGATAGGGGGGGAACACTTTTTTGGGCATATGTTTTGATGATTGGTTTTTCAGGGATATTTCTTTTTTCAAAAGTTATTTATAAATCACTCGAAAATTTCATGAAAATAGTAGCGGGGGTTACAGTGGCGGGTCTTGTTTTTTCTGCACTTCAACCCCAAGTTCGTTCAGTTGCTGGAGAGTTTTTTAAATATTTTTTTAACCCCCTTTCTATAAAATGGCCAAGTGCATGGGATCCTTCAGATTCATCTCATTTGGTGACAGCAATTGCATTCGCTGGAATGGGAGGGTTTTTAAATCTCCTGTATTCATATTGGATGAAAGACAAGGGTGTGGGGATGTCTAAATATGGTGATAAGATGGGTGGGCTTTTGGTTAAGGAAAATAAAGTTGATGCAAAAATTGAGGAAGAAAAAGATTTGATTTTTGAAGATAACGAGGAAAATAAAAAAAGATGGAAGGGGTGGCTTAGATTTTTAAATTTTGATTCATTGTTGGCTGTCACCATAAACGGCGTAACAGCAGGATTAACCACACTTTTGGCTTTTGCAATTCTTTTCCCACAAGGGATATTCCCAACAGGGTGGAAAATAATCGTAGTTCAGGCCCAGTTTTTTGAGAGTAGTTTAGGGGCTTGGGGGAGAATTATATTTTTATTAGTAGCTTCTGCTTTCATGATCGATACTTGGGTAGGACTCGTTGATGGGGTAGCAAGACAGTTTGCAGATTTTGTGGTGCAGGTAAAAAGTGGAGGGAAAAGTTTCAGATTTTGGTATTATCTTTGGCTTGGCTTTTTAATTTTGACCTCCTTAATTACAATTACATTTGCACAACCAGGAGCGTTAATTACAATAGTGGGGGTAATTTCCATCTTTGCATTTGTCTTTTTTATTCCAGCTCTTTGGTATCTAAATTATGTAAAATTACCCAAAACTTACCCTTCTTTCATAAAACCAAAAAAGTGGGAACACTTCACATTGTGGGGGACTTGGGCTTTTTATGTCGCTGTTGCAGTTTGGTACTTAGTAATAGTTTTTTAAAATATTTTTTTGTTGTGTTAGCATAGAGATATGCTTCCGAGTGGGATCACAGGACTTACAAACAAAAAAGCAAAAACTTTGTTGGAAAAACATGGCCCCAACAAACTACCTGAAAATCCACCACCAACTAACCTCAAAATTTTTCTCAACCAGCTTACAAATCCTTTAGTGTATGTACTTTTTTTTGCAGGAATAGTTTCTTTAATTTTAAAACATCCGACAGACACCATTATCATAGGAGTGGCTGTTGGTTTAAACTCCATTTTAGGTTTTTTTCAGGAGAGAAAGTCCAACAATTCACTACTAGCGCTTAAAAAACTACTAACCCCTAAAGCAACTGTAGTTAGAAGCGGAAAACAAACTACTGTTGATTTGGAAGATATAGTTCCTGGAGATGTTGTGGTAGTTAATCAGGGATCAAAAATACCAGGAGATGGAAAAGTTTTGTTTGCAAATCGTTTTTTTTCTAATGAGGCAATAATTACAGGTGAGTCATTTCCTGTTGAAAAAGAAAAAAGTGACGAGGTTTTTATGGGATCAGTAGTGACAACTGGTAGAGCATACTTGAGAATTGAAAAAACAGGCAAAAGTACAAAGATGGGGAGTATTGCAAAAAGTGTGCAAACCATTAATGAAGATACTCCACTGAAAAAACAACTCACGAAGTTTTCAAGACAACTCGTTGTATTGGTTGTCATATTAACAGCATTAGTTTTTGTGGTTGGGATTATAACAGGGAAAAATTGGGAAGAAATATTTAAAACTGCAGTGGCTTTGGCTGTGTCCGCTATTCCTGAAGGATTGTTGGTTTCATTAACTGTAGTACTGGCAATTGGAATGCAGAGGATATTGAAGCGAAAAGGTTTGGTCAGACACCTATCAAGCGCTGAAACTTTAGGGGGAGTCACTGTTATTTGTGTTGACAAAACTGGGACTTTGACTAAAGGTGAAATGAAAATAGAAGAAGTTTTGGGAGATGAGAGTGACATTGCTATCCAAATGCTTGTTGCAAATGATTTAGATGATCCATTAACAATAGCTTCATTTGACTGGGCAAGAAAATCACTAAAAAACTATAAAACTGTCATTGCCGAAAGTGTTCGCATTGACTCGCTTCCCTTTTCTTCAACAAAGCGCTTTTTTGCAAGTCTTAATAAGAAAGGTAAAGAAAAGACATTGTATGTAACTGGAGCTCCTGACTATGTTTTGGGGTGGTGTGATTTGAAAAAAGTGCAAAAACTTTCGATTTTGAAAGAAATCCAAGACAAGACAAAAAAAGGAAACAGACTTATTGGTTTAGCCAAAAAAAAAGTTTCTACTTCAAAAAACAAAATATCAGAGAGTGATATTGGAGGTTTGGAGTGGGTAGGAATTCTTTCTTTTTCAGACCCAGTACGAAGCGGTGTTGCTGCTGCTCTGCAAAAAGCAAAATTGGCTGGAATTAAAATAAAAGTTATAACAGGGGACTTCACAAATACTGCCATAAATGTAATGAATGAATTGGGATTGGATTTAAAAAACGACCAGATCACCACAGGCTCTAAGCTTTCTGGATTAAACGGAAAACAAATAAGCCGTACAGTTCTTTTTGCAAGAACCACACCTGATCAAAAGTTGGATATTGTTAAAGCATTAAAAGATCAAGGTGAGGTGGTTGCTATGACAGGGGATGGAGTAAACGATGCACCAGCATTGGCAATTTCTGACATTGGAATTGTGGTTGGATCTGCCAGCGACGTTGCAAAGGAATCATCTGATTTGGTTTTAATAGATTCTAATTTTGCAACTATTGTGGCAGCTGTTGAAGAAGGAAGAGGAATGTTTGACAATATCAGAAAAATTATTTTATATCTTATCTCTGACGCTTTTGAAGAAATTGTGGCAGTTCTCTTGTCTCTTTTTGCGGGGCTTCCACTTCCTGTCACCGCTGCGCAAATTCTTTGGATCAATTTAGTTTCAGATGGGTTTCCGGCAATGGCTCTTGCGGTTGATCCAAAAAGACATGGCACAATGGAGGAGCCTCCAAGAAATTCTAATGAAGCATTGGTTTCTAGTTGGATAAAGAAACTGATATTAGTAATTTCTCTTGCTGGTGGGATAGTTGCATTTACTTTGTTTTTTGTGTTTTTTAAACTTACTAACAATTTAATACTTGCAAGATCAGTTGCATTCGCATCGTTGGGGGTAAATTCGTTGGTTTATGTTTTTTCAGTGAGAACCCTAAGAGAGCCGTTTTGGAAAGAAAACATTTTCGGAAACAAATGGTTAAATGTAGCAGTAATAGCAGGTTTTGGCTTGCAAGTTTTACCATTTGCAACTTCTACAACAAGAAGCTTTTTTCAAGTGACTCCTTTAACAGTGATTCATTGGGGAATTGTGTTTAGTGGAGCAATTGTTATGTTTATTTTGATAGAATTACTTAAATGGCTATTTTCCAAATAATACTCCTAATATTTTTTTCGATAATTTTAATTAAAGCTGCAGAGTGGGTGATAGTAGCACTTCGGCGTATTGCAAAAAAAACTCATACAGGAGCATTTGCAATATCTGCAATAATTTTGGCCATTGGAACATCCCTACCTGAGCTTTTTGTAGGTATCACCTCGAGCCTTGAGGGAGCTCCTAACATAGCTTTAGGGGTAGTACTTGGTAGCAACATTGCCAACATCGCACTGGTGACTGGAATAATTGCAGTAATTGTGGGACGCATTAATATACACGGGGATTATTTGAAAAGAGATGTGGGGTTGGCTCTTGTGGCAGGACTGCTTCCACTGGGGCTAATGGCAGATGGAGTATTGGGTCGAGTTGATGGATTAATTCTTCTCAGTGTTTATATTGCATATGCTTCTAGTTTTTTTAAGCAAAGATTTTCAGAAATAGTAGAAGAGCACAAGAAAGAAGGGTTTTTTTACAGGTTTTGGAAACAAATAAATCATATAGATTTTAATGGAACTCGTGAATACGGAAGACTTTTTGTTGGAATTGCACTGCTTCTTTTTTCAGGTGAAATGATTGTGAAAAATGCTCAACTCCTGGCCTCATCACTTGGAATTCCGATATTTGTAATTGGTGTGGTGGTACTCGCCATCGGAACTTCTCTTCCCGAACTTGCATTTTCACTGAGAAGTGTTGAAGACAAACACCCTTCAATGTTTTTTGGTAATTTATTGGGTTCTACTATCGCCAATTCGACGTTGATAGTTGGTATTACTTCTTTGATTACACCTATCAAGGTTGTAGCATTTCAAGATTACACAGTTGCAGTATTTGCTTTTATTATTATATTTTCTGTATTTTGGTTGTTCATAAGATCCAAACACAGACTCGAGCGTTGGGAAGGGGCAGTTTTGATACTTATGTATTTGATTTTCGTTGTAGTAGAATTTGTATTGTAGATATAAAAAATAGAGAGTGGGTGATTTCTATATGGCAGAAAAAAGTAGTACAGGATTAAAAAAAGAGACTGCAGGAGCATTGGCTTATGTATTAGGTCCTATTTCTGGAGTAATTTTATTTTTAATTGAAAAAGATAAATATGTTAGGTTTCATGCAATGCAATCGATAGTAGTTTTTGTGGGATTGTTTGCTCTTCAATGGATGCTTGGAATCACTATTATTTTAGCAATTTTAATTCCTTTAATTGGGATAGTTAGCTTTATTCTTTGGTTAATGCTTATTTATAAAGCATGGATGGGAGAAGAATGGGAAGTTCCATTTGCAGGAAAGTTTGCAAGAAGTTTAATTGCAAAAGCGTAAAAGTTAAAAAGAAACTAGCTATTAGAAATAGTAGCTAGTTTTTTTGTGGCTAAGTATTTTACTTGACAACATACAACATACAACATATACTTTTAATATGATACGAAATCAAGTGTATTTTCGAGAGGATCAAGACAAAGAACTTAGATTGATGACGGCAATCGGAGATAGAACATTTTCTGAATTGGTACGTGAAGGAGTAGATATTATGATAAAAACAAGAAAAAATAAAAAAACTATAAAATTTGATGCCTTGAAAGATTTTGCAGGTTTGTTTAAGGGTGGTCCAAAAGATTTGTCTAAAAATATGGATTATTATTTATACGATGAGCCATATCAAAACAAATGAAGTATATAGTCGATTCCGATTTCCTAATTGCATTTACTAATTCAGAGGATTCAAACCACTCTAAGTCAATAAAAATATATAAACATCTTAAAGATAAAGCAGAATTAGTTGTTTTGAATTTGGTTTTTCAAGAATCGACAACTGTAGTAAGTAAAAAATTTGGAATGCAAATGGCAAGAGTTTTTTATGAAAAATTGACTAAGTTTATTAACACAGAAATAAAAATAGATGAAAAATTAGAGAGGGAAGCTTGGAAGGTATTTTTAAAACAAAATAAAAAAGGCACATCTTTTGTCGATTGTGCAAACTTGGCGACGCATAAGAAGTATAAATTTGATGGCATTTTGTCATTTGATAAGTTTTATCCAAAAGACAAACTTGTTCATACATAAAAGGGAAAGAAGTATAAACAAAAAAAGAAACTAGTTACTGAAAATTAGTAGCTAGTTTCTTTGTGCCAGTGTTATAATTATTTTCATAATGAAGTTAATAATTGGCCTTGGGAATCCTGGGAAGAAGTATAAAAACAATCGCCACAATGTTGGACACATGGTTGTGGACAAACTTGTCGGAGTTAAAGCATTAAAAACAGATGGCTTCATGAACGCTTCCGGAATTTTTGTCGAAAAACAAGTTTCGAAATACAAATTACATCTAGAAGATCTTTTTGTAGTTTTTGACGATTTAGACATAAAACTGGGAGAGATCAAAATCCAGCTTGGAAAAGGCCCTAAAGACCACAATGGACTTTTGGATATTTACGAAAAGTTGGGAACAAAAGATTTTTGGCATGTGAGAGTTGGTGTGGAGAATAGGGTTGAAGACAAAAGAATTCCTGGTGAGAAATATGTACTGCAAGATTTTACAGATGAAGAAAAAAAAGTGTTGGAAGAAGTAATAAAACAAATATGCAAAAAATTGGAGATGTAGTTGCCAAATTTAAAACTGACGATACAGACAAATATGTTTCTCGTGAATTTCAAAAGTATGCATATGAGTTAGCTAAGGAACTTGGAGACCTTTCTCATACATCTTTGTATATGAAATTAGCCAAAAATACACCGAGAGGACTTATGGAATCAGCTCGAAGCTTTGTTGCAGATGCTACTAATGCAAGAAGTAAAGGAAGGTTGTTTATGTGGAAACTACAACAATTGAAAAAAGAAGCTAAAACAAAAAAAGTTTGAAAAAAAGTAAACTATAAAAAGTAATGAACTTTCCAAATCTTAATGGTAACTACGTGGATTTAATAATTCTTTTCGTTTTTATTTACTTTGCAACAGAAGCATTTAGGCACGGTTTTTGGGTAATAATGGCTGACTTTATGGCTTTTTTAAGTTCACTAATACTAGCTTTGAGGTTTTTTAAACCAGTTTCAATAATTTTAAAAAATAATTTTAATTTAACTTATTCAATTTCTGACGCCATAGGATTTTTAATTTCTGCAATTTTAATAGAATCACTTTTAGCCTTTTTATTGGGCCACTTAATCCATAAATTACCAACTAAGCTTAAAAAACATAAATTCAATAAACTACTGGGGGTTGTCCCAGCTTTTGGTGAGGGAATAATATTAGTTTCGTTTTTTCTAACACTTGCAATTGCACTTCCCATAAAACCTGTAATAAAAAATGATGTAACAAATTCAAAAATTGGCAGTTTCTTGCTTGAAAAAACAGTTGGTGTTGAAAATGTGGTTAATAGTATCTTTGGGGGAGTAATTAATGATTCTCTTACTTATTTAACAATTCACCCAGAAAGTGGGGAGTCAATAGACTTAGAAGTTGATAGTTTTAATTTGCAGAAAGATGAACAAGCAGAAAAAAAACTTTTTGAAAAAGTAAATAGTGAGCGAAAAAAACTTGCAATAGAAGAGCTTTCCTGGAATCCAGAAGTAGTACAAGTTGCAAGAGATCATGGCTCAGACATGTGGAACAGAAAGTATTTTTCCCACTTTTCCCTCCAAGGAGACAGTGTGAGCGACAGATTGAAAGAAGGTGGAGTTGACTATGTACTGGCTGGAGAAAATCTGGCTCTTGCGCCAACTACAATGACTGCGCACACTGGACTCATGAATTCAGAAGGTCACAGACAAAACATTCTTGACCCCAATTTTAAAAAACTTGGTATTGGAGTAATTGACAATGGAGTTTATGGAAAAATGTTTGTCCAGATTTTCATTCGATAGTCGACATCTAAAACATGTAGCCTACTACCAATTCCTCCTGTGTTTGTAGGATATATTCTAAATTCAGTTGTAGACGTCTTTCCAAATTTTTCTTGTGCAGTTCTGTGCGCGAAAATTATTCCCTTGGCTTCTGAGTGGCATATTCTAGACAAATATCTTGAGTCTGAACTATTACATCGTACTGCTCGAATTTTATTTCTAAACCCCCTAAGAAGAACATTGTTTGCAGATGCTTGTTCAATGTCGTGTGGGTAAATTTTGAAAAGATCTTCTGGGTGTTTTGCATTTATTCTCACTGTTGGGAAGCTGTCTTGAGGATCACCTATACTTCTTGCATGCAAACTTCCTGTTCTAAGGTATAGTTCTGTTGTTCCGTTTAGTTCATTGATGGCGCCATGTATTCCAGCGGTTTGGAGTTTGTCGTTGTCATCGTGAATCATATAGAAACAATCTCTTCCATACTTTTCTTTAAATTCTTCAAACCTGGAGATGGGTAACAGTTCGCCATTTATTTTTAGTTTGAAAGTTGGGTTATTTAGTATATTTATAGCTAATAACATCGGTTCTGAAAGATTGGTGAAGTTTTTGTTTCTAGATTTAAAAGGGGGCTGCGCAGATGTACGTATAATTAAATCCCCAGTGAAAGGGAGTCCAATATTTTGATTAATTTTATTTGATATGTTTAAAAAATGATGGAGATCTTGCATTGTTAGATCTTTGACTTGTTGTGGGGGGACAATGGTTGTTGCCAGACCGTTTAGACCTAAAAGATTTATGTTAATTCTTGTTTTTACTTTTTTTGTGGTATCCCAAAGGAATTTTTCTAAGTTAAAGTTTTGCCCCTTACTGTAAAAGACAACAGTATTGTCATTTATTTCTACTAATTTACTATTTGTTTGTTTATTTAATCTTTCCACGCTTTCTTTTCTTTTTCTAAAGGTGCGTGTAAAATATAAAACGCACCTAACCGGTGTAGGTGGGTCTACTCTCTCAAAAGTGAAGACCCACTTTTTTTGTATTTTGAATTATGAATATCAAGATGTTGTATTGATATGGCGACCTCAGCATATTAATTTATGCCCACTGGAGCATAGAAAGTAATTATAGGCTTGAATAGTTAGGAAAAATATGTCAATATATTGACATATGAATTGTCCTTATTGTGAAAGCAGTCAAGTAATGGTTGTCAACTCAAGGAAAACTTCAATGGGTTCACAAGTGTGGAGAAGAAGAAGGTGTAATAAATGCAAGCTTCTTTTTACAACTCACGAAAATGTAAACCTGACACACTTAGTAGTTATTAAAAAGGACGGAATAAAAGAGAGATACAGTAGATCAAAATTATACTCAGGAGTGTATAGTGCTGCAGTTTCTTCCCGTCCACGAGAACGTAGAGAACTGGTTGATAAAATAGTTAGAGAGGCAGAGAAAAGAATTTTATTATTAAATAGAAAAGAGATTACAAGCGAAGAAATTGGAGACATGGTTCTTCATTCATTAAAAAAACTCAGTCCAGGAGTGTTTTTAGGATATTTGACCTATCACAAAAATATAGAAAAGACCTCACAGATAAAAAAAGAGATAAAAAAATATCTTTAATGTATTATTAACCAATGCAAAAGGGTGGATTATTTCAAAGAGTGTACAAGGTTGTATCAAAAATTCCAGAAGGCAAAGTAACAACATATGGTGCAATAGCCAAAAAACTAGGAACAAAAGATTCAAGAAAAATTGGTTGGGCACTAGCGCGAATAAAGATAAAAATGTTCCTTGTCACAGAGTTGTCAATAAAGAGGGGAAGTTGGCTCCAGGTTATGCATTTGGAGGACCTGACGAACAAAAAGCTAGGCTTTTATCAGACGGGGTTGTCTTTAAGAGCGATTCCTCTGTTGATTTGGAAAAATGTGGCATAATGGATATTGATGAGAAAAGAAGTAATTAACCATTTAACTTTCTATTTTAGTTTTTTTCTTTTAGTAACTATTTTGAGGCAGTATTTTTCATTTTCTTACTGGCCACTTTGGGTAGGAGGGTTGGTTGGAACATTTTTGCCTGACCTGGATCACATTCTGTACGTATTCGTTTTTAAACCAGTGGAGCTGACCTCACAACGATCGGTTGCTTATTTCAAACAGAAAAGATACAAAGAGGCGATAAGTCTATTGTATGACACAAGACTGGAGCGACGTGATCTTATTTTCCACACATTTAACTTTTTGCTTATTTTTGGTGTTTTGACGTTTTGGGTTGTTAGCTCATCCGGAAGCATGTTTGGTAGAGGGTTGGTTTTGGGTTTTTGGTTGCATTTGGGAGTTGATTACTTAAAAAGATATTTGGAAGGAGAAACTATATTGTCTGACAAACAAAAGTCGTTAACTCTTGTAATTGCATTGTTTTTACTCCTATTTATTTTTGGTATATTGTTTTAGAATTCCGAAGGAATTGGTTATTTGAATTCCGAAGGAATTGGTTATTTGAATGCCGACAAACATGAACCCTTTTACAAACGCAAAAAAACAACTTGACTTAGTAGTTCCATTACTTCTTTCTGAATATAGCGATCCAAAGAAATTTAAAAAAGCTATATCAATTCTGAAAAAGCCCCAAAACCTTTTTAAAAAGAGGTTAACTATAAAACTAGACAATGGAAGGCAAAAGTCTTTTTGGGCCATAAGATCTCAACACAATGACGCCAGAGGCCCCTTCAAGGGGGGTATTAGGTTTCACAAAAATGTAACTGAGGATGAAGTAAAAGCACTTTCTTTTTGGATGAGTGTAAAGTGTGCAGTTGCAGGCATTCCATATGGAGGTGGAAAAGGGGGAATAATAGTTGATCCCAAGAAATTGTCTCAAAATGAGCTTCAAAAACTTTCTAAAAGTTATGCTCAATTTTTAGCCACCCACATAGGTCCAAGGATTGATATACCTGCCCCTGACGTAAATACTAATGGGCAGATTATGGCATGGATGCTAGAGGCTTACGAGAAAAAGATGAAAACTCAGGCCCCTGGGGCTTTTACAGGAAAACCATTAGAACTTGGTGGATCACTGGGAAGAGAAGAAGCAACAGGACAAGGGGGACTATTTGTACTACTAGCTTACTTGAAGGCTACAAAAAAGAAAGTTGGTGGTACAACTGTGGCAGTACAAGGGTTTGGTAATGTTGGATATTGGTTTGCGAGACTTGCTACTGACGTAGGGATGAAAGTTGTTGGAGTTTCTGACTCTACTGGTGGGGTAGTAAACATGAAGGGATTGGACATTGTCAAAATAAATGAAGAAAAAGAAAAATTTGGAAGCCTAAAAGAAGTCAGCCTTATGACTAAAGCTAAATTTATTTCAAACGAAGACCTTTTGAAATTAAATGTTGATGTATTGGCTCCATCAGCTTTGGAGAATGCAATATCGGATCAAAATGCAAAAGACATACAAGCTTTGGCAATTCTTGAGCTCGCAAATGGTCCAGTAACTCCAGAAGCTGACGGGATATTGGAGTCTAGAAAAATAGATGTAATACCTGATGTTTTGGCTAATGCTGGAGGAGTTACTGTATCTTACTTTGAATGGGTACAAAATCTTCAAGGATATTACTGGGACAAAAAGACTGTAAACAATAAATTAAAGCCCATTATCACAGATGCGTTTAATGATATAGACGATGTTGTAAAGACAAAAAACATAACTTACAGGAAAGCTGCATTTTTCTTGGCAATAAAAAGAATAATTGATGCAATGATTCTTCGAGGTAGGGTATAATAATGGTTGGTGTATAAAGTTAGTTTTTATAGAACAAAATCAGGAAATACCCCGATAGACGATTTTATCCTAAAATCAGAAAAATCTGTTCAATCTAAGATATCCAGACAAGTTAAGTATCTAAAAGAATTTGGGTTGACCCAATCCAATCCCGGTCTGAAGAAAGTTGCTAGCACAAATTTATGGGAAGCAAGAATTTTAGGCAGGAACAACATAAGAATTATTTGTGTGACGATAATTAATGAAAGAATAGTCGTGCTCCATATATTCAAAAAGAAATCTCAAAAAACACCCAGAAGAGAACTAAAGCTGGCATTAACAAGGTATAAGGACTTGACAGATGATATCTAAAAAGATATCATATTCGTATGAGAAAATTAACTGATTTTGACAATTTCTTAAAAGAACAACTTAAAGATCCTGAATTCAAGAACGAATGGGATAAATCCGAACCTGCATATCAAGTGGGGAGACAATTAATAAAATCTCGTATTGAACAAAGTATTTCACAAAGGCAACTGGCTAAAAAAGCAAAAACGACCCAAGCTGTAATTTCTAGAATTGAAACGATGACTGTCAGTCCAACAATTAATCTGCTTCAAAAAATTGCTTCTGCAATGGGAAAGAAATTAGAAATCAGCTTCACTTAAATTTTGTGTTAAACTCCACGGAGTGAAAGTTAAAGACAAAACAGTAGAAAAACTTCTTGAAAAGTACAAAGAAATTTCTCTTCTGGGAGATATCTCAGCCATGTTGAGTTGGGATTTGAATGTAAATCTACCTGCCAACGCAATAGAGAATAGAGCAGAGCAGTCTGCATATATGGCCCAATTAATAACAGACAAGTGGTTAGACCATGACTTTAAAAAATTACTAACAAAGGCAAATAATATAAAAAAACTAAAATTGGAAGAAGTGGCAGTTGTCAGAAATTTAAACTATGCGGCTAAGTTTTACCACAATGCACCAAAGAGGGTAATTGTTGAATTTGAAGAGACCTCCAGTCATGCATATGTAGCTTGGACAGAGGCCAGAAAGAAAAATGATTTTTCAATTTTCTCACCCCATCTTTCCAAAATGGTTAAACTAAACCAAATTATTGCCAAGCATTACGGGTTTAAAGATAATCCATATGATGCTCTACTAGATCTTCATGAGCCCGGATTAACTACAATAGAAGCAAAAAAAATGTTTGATCAACTAACACCAAAACTAATTGAGTTGTTGAAAAAAATAAAAAAATCAAAAGAATACAAACAACAAAGTAAAAACAATCTTTTTTCTAATGAAGTTTATACACGAGAAAACCAAGAACAGTTGTGTAATTTCGTATTACGAAAGATTGGATATGATTTTGAAACTGGTAGGATGGATGTTTCACCCCACCCATTCACAACACAACTGGGAAGTTCTGACGTCCGAATCACCAATAGATATAATATGGCTGACTTTAGAGAAAGTTTGTCAGTTGCAACGCATGAAGGGGGACATGCTTTGTATGAACAAGGAGTAAAACCAGAGTACTCCAATACACCACTCAAAGGGGGAGCTTCACTTGGAATTCACGAGAGCCAATCTAGATTTTGGGAAAATATGGTTGGTAGATCTGAAAGTTTTTCCAAGTTTTTGACCCCAATCTTGCATACTCTTTTTAACAAAAGTCTGGATAAAACTAATTCAAATGTAGTATATAAATTACTCAATCAAGTGAAGCCTTCTTTAATACGAACAGAGGCGGATGAGGTGACATATAACCTACATGTGGCAATAAGATTTGAAATTGAAAGAGATCTTGTAAATGGTCAAATTAATGTAGTCGACATTCCAAAAATATGGAGTGGCAAAATGGTCAAGTATCTTGGAGTAACACCAGACGGGGATAGTAATGGATGTTTGCAAGATGTTCATTGGAGTAGTGGACCAATGGGTTATTTTCCGACCTACACTTTGGGAAACCTATATTCTGCACAATTTGCAAATAGCATGAAGAAAGAAATAGATATTGACAGCTCAATTGAAAAAGGAGAGTTGGGAACTATTCTTTCTTGGCTCAGAACCAATATTTACACACACGGAAGTCTTTATTTACCCCCTGAATTAGTTAAAAAAGTAACTGGAGAAAAATTAAATCCAAAATATTTTGTGAGTTATATTAATTCAAAATATAAAAAACTCTATAAGTTGTAATTTGCATAAAAATAACAAAGCTTATTCAAACTTCAACTCTTTGAAGTATTCAATAACTGGTTCATCTCCCTTAAGACAAACCCCGTCTGGGGTTATTAGAAGAGGTACTGCAAGTTCATTTTTGCTTAATTTACATACTTGCTCGGCTTTTTGGTTCATAAGTTCGGCATTGCCGTCGTCATACCATACTTCAAACTTATTCAGGTTTATTTTGTCTTTTCCTTCCCAACTATCCATAAATTCAGCCACGACTGCACAATGAGGACAACCATTTCCCCAAAAATAATTATATTCAGATTCATTATATTGTGGAAGCTCAATTGGAGGTTTTGGTTTTGTCAAAAAATATGCACCGGCTCCTATTATTAGTACTGTTATGCTTGCAATTATTATTCCAACTTTGTTCATATGGCTTGTATACTGTAACCTGCTTTTTTAACAATTTCAATGACTTTTTTTTCCTGGCTTTTGTCTCCTATATCAACTGTCAATTCACTTTTCGAAAAAGAACATTTTCCATTAATATTAATTTCTTCCAAATCGAGCTCAATCATCTTTGCGCAAGAATCACAGTTCATGCCTGCTATTTTGTAGGTTTTTTTCATATTTTTTTCATATTTTTTTTTCATTCAACAACATTGAATGATCCAGTATACATTCCCATACTACAGGCATAAGTCAGTCTCCCTGTTTTTGTTGGTGTAAATTCTACTGTTTCTGTTCCAGTTGCAGGCAGTACTCTACTAATATTGTACTCAGGGATAGTAAATGCTCTAGAACATCCCCTTGTGTCATTAGTTTTTAGTGTTAACTTCACCGGAATACCGACTTTTAAAGCAGATGCAGATGATTCATATGAAGTATTTTTTGCGTTAATTGTTACTTCTTGAACTCCGTTTGTTCCTATTTTTGCGCTGGCTCCTAGTACTTTGGAGTTGTTGCTTTCAAACATTACTTTTGTATAGTTTTGGAAGGTGTGATTAGAACCTCGCAGTATTTGGCCTGTGTTAATTGAAAATAGACCCATAAAAGCAATTAATCCAACTGCCAAGAACTTCAAAGGTTTTACTGACAACACTTTTTCAGAGGCGAGTCCTAGTGCAAAAAAGATTGGGCTGGTCCCTACTACATAAGCAGCTAGTATTAACCCTCCATATAAAAAGTTACCAGTGGATACTGATAGAAGCATCATTGCCTGTGTTATCCCGCAGGGAATCAAAAATGTCAGAAACCCGACCATGGCTGGAGCAAACAAACTTTCATTTTTAGAACTAATTCTTACCAACTTAAAGAAAGTCTTTGGGGGAGTGAAACTAAATTTTTTGAAAAATGGATGCACGTCCATTAGTTTTGCAGCAACAAAAAGCATAAAAACTCCAGCAAACAGCTGCATTGTGCCTTGTAGTTTTGGAGTAATAATTAGTACTGAACCCAAACTTCCAAGCAAACCCCCAAGAATGAAATGAGAGACAGTTTTAGATGAGAGAAACAAAAAAAGTGTTTTTTTCTGGTCAGCCTTTTTTTGATCTGCCATTATTCCAGCCAGTAAACCCCCTTGAACAGCAAAACAGGAAATACCTCCCGTGGTAAGCCCTGTGATCAGTGCAAGCCAAACAATATTCATAATGGATTATTTTAATGCTATTCTTTGCAACAGTCGATAGCCTTTTGGACAAGGATGCCTAATTTTGAAAAAACTGTGTTTGAATTTGTAGAATTTTCTTTGGAAGCTTTTTGCAGTTTTGGGGTTTTTATAACATCTAAGTTAAGTCCCCAAAACAGACTATAAAGTTTGTATGATTTTTCAAAAAAATCGTTAGCCTTCTTTTTATTTCCTTTCTTCAATTCTTTTGTCCCCACCTCCATTACACGCATGGAAGCTGCCAGTAAGTGTTTGCTGATACACCACACCTCTCCTTCATAATCTTTAATGATTTCTTTTAATAGTTCTGTACGCATTTTTCTAATTTCGTCTAAAAGCCCTAGATATTTAGTATTCTTTGTTTTTTGAGAGGTAAAAAAGAGGTGTTCTTCTATAGATATTAGATTCATTATTGCAATAGAAAGATCTTCTCCAGAGGATAGGTCAATATTTTTTTGGACAGCTATTTTTTCTGCCCTCGAAATTAAATCTTTGTAGTTGGTTATTTTTTTAATCATGTTTTTAAAACATATTTATATAGAAATGTTTTCATTGTTGACACGTCCCCCCCCGGGGGGGTAGGATATCTTTATGAACAATGATAGCACATCTCAAAAACAAGCGCTAACAAGAATCAAAATTGCAAAAGGTCATCTTGATAAAGTACAACAAATGCTTGAAGGTGATGCATATTGCCCAGACGTTATCCATCAAAATAGGGCTGTACAAGCAGCTCTAAAAAAAGTTGATGAAATAATACTTCATGGTCATCTGCACAGCTGTGTATTAAAAGATATACACGGTAAGAAGTCAGAAAAGATGGTTGAAGAGATAGTAGACCTTTTTAGAAAAAAATAACAATGAAAAAATATACAATTATAGTTTTGATTGTCGTAGCAGTTTTTTATGGAGGATACTCTTTGGTTAATAAAAATAAAGTTGATGAGACTATCGCTTTAGTGCAAGACGCATCTTTGGTTGAAATTACTCCCAAATCTCATGATCTTGGTAAAGTATTAATGAAAAAGGGGATTGTGGAGAAAGAATATGAGATAAAAAATAATTCTGATAAAACTTTAAGGTTAAAAAAGATAGTTACGTCTTGCATGTGTACAGAGGCTTACGTTTATATGGAAAACAAAAAAACCAGGTCTTTTGGTATGGAGGGTCATGGAGACAGAAACCCAGGAATAAATTTTGAAATTCCAGGAGGATCTTCAGCAAAAATTGTGACACAATTTGACCCTGCAGCACATGGAATTGCGGGGACGGGCTTATTTGATAGAACTGTTTGGCTTACATTTGCAGATCCCATTGGCGGTCGCGAAATAACTTTTAATGGAGAAGTTGTACTACAATGAAGTTCTTTTCAAAAGTTTCGATGGCATTTTTTTTATTAGTGAACGGCGTTTTTTTTCTTGTACCTAAAGCAGTTTTAGCTCATTGTCCGCTTTGTGTTGCAGGAGCAGCAGCAGGAATTACTTTGACCCGTTGGATTGGGGTTGATGATTCAGTAACTGGAGTTTGGATGGCTGCTCTTTTGGGTGCTACTTCTTTTTGGAGTTCTTCTTGGATTCAAGCTAAGTGGGGTAGTAAAATTAATTCTAAATATAGACCATTTTTGAAACCCACGGTCTATTTACTGGTATTTGGTCTTACATTGTGGTCTTTTTATAAATTCCAACTTATTATTCGGATGAGCCAAATCATGGGGCTGGATAAATTAACCTTTGGAATAGTGGTTGGTGGATTATTTTTCTACCTAATTGATCAAATAAAAATAAAAAGATATTTTCCATATCAAAAAATGGCAATTAGCCTTGGAAGTATGACAATTTTAAGTTTGGCTGTGTATGTGTTCATCAATTACATTATATGAAATCTAAAACAAATATATTAAAAGACAATGAAAAGGTGGGTGTATCCAAAGTTACAACCTCAGTTACATTTTGGAGAACAGTTGGGATTGTTATGTTTGGACTTTTTGTCTTTTTTCAACTGTTTTCGGTTAATATTAAACCAAAATTTAAACTACCAGGAGGATTAGTTGGTGGATTAGTTGATAAAAATGACACAGAAGTAGATACAGATATTCTGCAAAAGGCAGTAATTCCTGAGAATGGTGTGGAACTTCCTATAACTTGGGGAGATTTGGGCGCCACAATGGTAGAGGATGGAGTGATCGATGAAGTTAAATTCAGAGAACTTTTTCCGGAAGGGTTTGATGAGCAGGAGGAAAGAATGCTTGTGGGGGGGAATAATGAAAAAATTACAATGACTGAGCAAAACAGCAGATATATGCTTGATATGCTTTGGGCTTTTGGACTTGCAAACAAAAATGAGATTTTGACGAGTGGTGAAATGACAAGTGAGCAATATGGTGGTGATGCCAGTAAATTTGCATCAACTGGGGGTTGGTCATTGAGTCGTGGAAATGTGATGAATCACTACAGCATGCATCCTTATGTTGTGTTAGACGCAGATCAACAGGATTTAGTTGATAAGGTTTCTTTAAACATATTTAGGCCATGTTGTGGGAATTCAACCCATTTCCCTGATTGTAATCATGGAATGGCAATGCTTGGCCTTTTGGAATTGATGGCTGCCAATAATGTAGACGAGAAACAAATGTATCAAGTTGCCCTGAAGGTAAATTCATATTGGTTCCCACAGACTTATATCGACCTGGCTGTATATTTTGAAGAACAGGGTCAAAAGTGGAATGATGTGGATCCAAAACTAGTTCTTGGTCAAGAGTATTCAAGTGGTCAAGGTTATGCCCAAACTCGTAAAAAAATTATAAGTTTACCAACTCCAGCTGCAGGTGGTGGGGGATGTGGAGTTTAACAGTTTGTTTTGGAGGGAAATATTATAATGAAAAAAAATACATTAATAACTGTTATAATTAGTTTTTTGGTAGTAGGTGTTATTGTTTTTAGTTTCAAAAAAGAAAATCAGAACAATGAAGATGGTCAAAAATTGAACAGTGTTTCACTGGTTGATTCAACAACCTTTTCAAATCTAGTGAAAGATGAGAGTAGTTTTTTGTTGGATGTTCATATTCCAGAACAGACCCATATTCCTGGGACTGATGCGTTTATACCCTACAATCAGATTTCACAAAATCTAGACTCACTCCCACAAGACAAATCAACCCCAATACTTGTTTATTGTAGATCTGGATCTATGAGTAAAACTGCTTCAGAAGAAATTATCAAACTTGGCTATACAAATGTATATGATTTAGAAGGGGGAATAAACATATACAAAGAATCAAACGTTGAAGTTACTATGCTCCCCAAAACCCAAGACCTGGGTAAAGTTATATACGGAGATGTTGCAAAAACCATATTAACTTTAACCAATTTTACACCACTACCCATTAAAATAACTCGTGTCTCCACATCTTGTGGGTGCACAAAGGCTGAAGTTGAAAAGAACGAGTTGGGAGCATATGAGTCAACAGAAATAACAGTTTCTTTTGATCCTGCGGTTCACAAAGATGACACTGATTTGGGGAATTTGACAAGAACCATTTACATAAGTACTGATAATCCAAATTTTCCAAAACTTGAGAGTACATTCACTGCAAATGTTATAAAAGAGTGAACAATCCTGATATCATTAATATGATTAACAAGATTAATGAAATTTAATAGTATATTTATATGGACAAAATAATAGTGTCTTTTTTGGGTGTTGGTTTGATAGGCTTTATCGCTTGGTTTTTCTTTGGCAAAAAAGATGATGCTGTTGAAGCTACAGATAGTATAGAGGTTTTGGTGGATGGCGGATATAAACCTGAAAATATAAAAATTAAAAAAGGTGTAGCAACAAAGATTACTTTTCTGAGAAAAACTCCAAGTAGTTGTTTGGAAGAAGTAGTAATTCCCGATTTTAAAATAAAAAAATACCTGCCTTTAAATAAAAAAATTGAGATTGAAATTAAACCAGAAAAGTCTGGAGAGTTTCCATTTTCTTGTGGTATGAATATGTTTCATGGAAAATTTATTGTTAGTTGAAGTTTAAGATATGAAAATTACAAAAAAGACATTTCCAATAGTTGGTATGCACTGTGCCAGTTGTTCAAAGTTGATAGAACGAGGTCTTCAAAAAACTCCTGGAGTGATATCCTCTAATGTTAATTATGGTAGTGAACAGGCAACTGTTGAGATTGACAATAATGTCACTGAAGAGGATCTTGGCAAGGCCGTGGAACAAATAGGTTATAAAGCAGTGTTTGAAAAAGAAAAACCTGCAAACGAGTTGAAAGAGGAAATAAAGAAGGTTGAGTTGAAGAAATTAAAACTCAAGGTGATAGTTTCCTCTGTTTTGTCAATTATTATTTTAATAGGGAGTTTTTCTGGATGGAATCCTGTTTTACTTCTTCTTCTAACCCTCCCTGTTCAGTTCTGGGCCGGTTGGGAGTTTTATTTGGCCACCTGGTCGGGTTTAAGAAATAGGGCTGCTAGCATGGATACTTTAATTGCACTGGGTACTTCCGCTGCCTTTGGTTATTCCGTTTCATCAATATTGGGAATTACTGAGGGAGTGTATTTTGATACAGCCGCAGTTATTATTACACTAATTTTATTAGGAAGATTTCTTGAAGCCAGGGCAAAGGCCCACACCGGCGACGCTATAAAAAAATTAGTAGGACTTGCTCCGAAAACTGCAAGAATAATAAAAAATGGAAAAGAAATTGATATATCAATTGAGAAGGTGGTTGTGGGGGATAAGCTTAGAGTTAGGCCTGGAGAAAAAATTCCTGTTGATGGGGTTGTGGTTGAGGGTTTTTCATCTATAGATGAATCCATGGTAACAGGTGAGTCCATTCCTGTTGATAAGTTGGTGGGAAGTAGTGTCATAGGTGCAACAATTAATAAACAGGGAAGCTTTATTTATAAAGTTACAAAAGTTGGAAAAAACACTCTTCTTTCTCAAATAATTGAGATGGTCAGTCAAGCTCAAAGTTCGCGTGCACCAATACAACGGCTAGCAGATTTAGTCTCTTCTTACTTTGTGCCGGTCGTTTTGATTTTGGCAGTTATCACTTTTATGGCGTGGTATATTGCCGGATTTCCCACTGCCGCTTTTACTAATTTAGTTGCGGTCTTAATTATTGCGTGTCCTTGTGCAATGGGTCTGGCAACTCCTACTGCAATAATAGTGGGTACAGGAATAGGTGCAGAAAGAGGTGTGTTAATTAAGGATGCACAAAGTTTAGAAACTGCTCACAAAATTAAAACAATAATATTTGATAAGACCGGAACATTGACCAAAGGCAAGCCTGTTGTTACTGACTTTTCTGATAATAGCATATTAAGTATTGCCGCTTCCTTAGAAATAGGTTCAGAACATTCTTTGGGAGAGGCCATACTGGAAAGAGCAAAAGAATTAAAACTAAAATTAAAAAAAACTACTAACTTTAGATCTATCTCAGGAAAAGGGATTGAGGGAAAAGTTGGAGGAAAGATGTACTTTTTGGGCAAACCAGATAAGCGAAACAGTGAAATTGAAAACTTAGAAAAAGAAGGTAAAACAGTGGTCGTTCTTGTGTCTGGTATAAAACAAATTGGAATAATTGCCATTGCAGATACCTTAAAAGAAGGGGTTGGGGAGGTGGTTTCAAGTTTGGGAAAACGTGGAATAGAAGTATGGATGGTTACGGGGGATAATGAAAATGCAGCTAGGGCTATTTCTAAAAAAATTGGAATAAAGAATGTAATGGCTGGAGTTTTGCCTGGTCAAAAGGCAGAAAAAGTAAAAGAATTCCAAAATGTTGCTTTTGTGGGAGATGGTGTTAATGATGCACCAGCACTTGCATCAGCTGATGTTGGGATAGCCATGGGTACAGGTACTGATGTTGCCATAGAGTCTGCGGGGATTACACTTTTGAATAAGGATATCAGATCAGTTTTAACAGCAATTACTTTAAGCAAAAAGACACTCTCTGTCATTAAACAAAATCTTTTCTGGGCATTCGGATACAATGTAGTTTTAATTCCAGTAGCAGCCATGGGATATTTAAATCCAATGCTTGGGGCATTTGCAATGTCTGCAAGTTCTATTTCAGTAGTTTTAAATTCTCTTAGACTTAAAAAAATTAAACTTTAAGTCTTGACGCATAAACGAATATGCTTGTATAGTGAGGTTTGCTTATGGCAGTAACAGTAGTAACAGACTCAGATTTTGACACGAAAGTGCTTGCATCAACATTGCCAGTACTAGTGGACTTCTATGCAGATTGGTGTGGTCCATGCAAAATGGCAGAACCTGTTTTGGAAGAACTCTCAAAAACATACGAAGGTAAAACTT
>JADHUT010000003.1 GCA_016784385.1 Candidatus Microgenomates bacterium
ACGGGTTCACCCGTTTTAACTTTTGATAAAATTTCTTCCTTTACTTCTTTTGCTACTCCTCTTGTCAAATTAAATCACCTCCTTAAAATTAGACCCTAATTATATAGAAACTGTGTCCAGTTTAAGGGGTACCTGTCATATATCGATATACCCCGGTCCTGCATTAATAACTTTAAAACTACTCTTACCCATGTCTTCACTTCTACTTATCCATGAAACGGGTGATTCTATAACATCGTATCCCAAGAGGATCGGATAAATTCCAGTTTCAGCATTTACCGAAAAACCTTTACCTGAAAGCATTGGGAGGATATCTTTCAAAACTTCTTTTTTCATCAACTTAAAATTATTAGTAACATCCACTTGCCTAAACCCTAATAAAACTCTGGCTAATACATGAAAGCATCTGTTGGCAATCTTTTTGAAAGTAGGATAACCCAACAACTTTCCACCTTTCATATACCTTGAACCCAAAACAACGTCTGCATCAGTCTTTGAAGCAAGTTTGATCATTTTTTTTATATCTTTAATGTTTTTAGTAAAATCACAATCTAGGGACAATACATAACCTGGTTTTTTAGAAACTGCTTCATATCCTGCTTTCAATGCATTACCAACCCCAGGATTTGTTCTCCTGTGAATTGGAAATATTTTCTTGTTAGTTTTTTTCAAGGTTTCCAATATCTCATTACTTGAGTCAGTACTGCAATCATTGACAATTATTAATCTTTCTATCTGTCTTGAAAAATTCTTCAACAGAAGACTTGCCATGTTTTCAATGTTTGCTTCTTCGTTTCTGGCTGGGATTACGATTGATAACTTCATATATTTGACTTTTCAACTTTATATTTTTAAAACGAAAAAACATAATCCACTTATCATCAAAAGTATCTTATGCTTCTTCTGACATGTTAACAATAGGCTATCCTAATAAATTTAATTATTTGTTTAGGAAAAAAGGTGCACCAGTTTTATTTCGTTGTTTCATCTAATAATTTTTGTTCCCCCCCAAAATACTTCAAAAAGACTATATCAGAAGTTTTGAAGTTTCCTTTTCTTATGTGTTCATTTAACATACCAATATCACTAAAATAACCATATTCATTTTTGTATCCTTGACTACCGATTTCAAATAGATACTCATCAACAAAAAGGTTTTCTTGTATTTCTAAATAATTTGAACTGAGAACCATAAATATATATCCAATACCACCCTGAAAAGGCACCTTGTGACCAGGGAGGTAATAATCTGTATCTCCGTCAAGATAAAAAACCACCTTGTTTTTATTTTTTTGATTTTTAATTATATTCTCAAAAGAAACTATGATGTTTTTCCTTTCCTTGCTTACTTGAACGATTTTATTCAACTCGCCTCTAACAATTAATGCGTGTGGGACTATAAGAAAAAAAGCTAACGAATAAATGATCATATTTTTATGGAGTTTAAAGAATTTAAGAACTGTAGACAAAATCGACGACATGCCAAGTACTCCCAAATAATAAAACCTGGAGTCAAGATATGAAAAACTTTTTTTAACTATTATGTACGGGATAAAACTAAGAAAGGTGAATGTTAAAAAAAACAACAACTCTTTCTTTGTGTTTGTTTTTACTTTTCTATAAACAAGAAAAATAATAATCAAAACAAAAAACGATAACAAAGTAGAAACCATATCCAACACAGTTGTTTCTGCCATCACTAGATAATTAACACCCTCATATGAGGGGAAAAATATATCTGTCAACCGTCGAGATAAGGGAATTAAGTATTGAGCAGGCACGAGAGTTTGAGACAATGAAACAAAAGGATAATACAATAATCTAACAAACAATGTACTCAAGTAGTTCTCATTTGAACCGGTGAGATAAAGTGCCACTGGTCCTGTATGTTTTGCAAAATTCCAAAGTCGAGAAACAACTACTAACGATAGTGATATAACTAATAACCAATATTTTTTCAACAAACCTTTAATGCGCAGCTTCCCAAAGATAATCAGGCCAATAGGATAGAGCAAAAAAAGAAAGATGCCAATTTCCTTAAACTGTAATGATAAAAAAAGCAAAACAAAACTAATTAATAAGTTTTTGTTTTTTCCTATCTTTATATATTCAAAATAGAAAATCAAAGAAAAAAGTATAAACATTGTCGAAGTCAATGTAACAACAGATGCAGCTAACCAAATTACAGCACTAAATGCCACACCACTCAAAGCAAAAAAAAGTGCAGAAAAAAGAGATATTTTTCTGTTGTCTGTCAGGCGATTCAATAACACATAGACCAACAAAGAATTTATCGAATGAATCGAAATTGAATAAATACTACTTGGTAAAAAATTAAATGGGTTAGACATAAGTAAATAAGTAACCACCCTCGCCAAAAACCTACCCTCACCCAAAAGTGCCCTAAATGTCCCAGGAAAATCTACAAAAACATATCCTTTTCCCAAGGTGAGTATCTTGCCCATAACCAACCACCTATCTTGTTGAAAAAAAGCATTTTTTAGAGGAGTGTATACAATTGCAGTTATTAGCAATATCAAAATTACATTTATGATATTTGAGTATTTTTTGGTTTTAAAATATTTCACTTCTTTTTATAAACCCCAATAAAAAGTATATTGGCATTTGCAAAATATCCCTCGTAAGAATTTCCTTTAATTGCTTCTGAAAAAGAAATTTGTTTCCATTCATTTAAGTGAGAAGTTCTCTTAAAGAAATATCGCTTGGTAAATGGATCTTTCTTTTTTAAAATGAGATCTGAAATATAATCATTGTAAAAAAGCGGGAAAGTGACAAAAAGCTCTCCATTCTTTTTTAGGTGTTTTTTCAAATTGACTATTCCCTTTGAAAATTTTTTAGGTTTTTTTGGCTCCCAATATCTTTTTGAAAAACCCACGTGTTCCATCGTAGAAACACTTAAAATTAAATCAAATTTCTTTTTTAAATTAAAACTGATCACATCTTTGTTTACGACATTTCTACCTTTTTCATGCAAGTCTAAGATTGGATAGTTAGTACGTATATAGTGCGACATTACATTGCCCACTTCTAAAATATCTTTATCTTTATATTTATCTAATATGTCTAGTGCAAGGGGTATTTCAACTACTCTTTCACCTGCTACGGTCCGATTGTACAGGTGATAAAAATATTTGTATTCTTTTTTATTAAAAGTGAATTTTTTGTGACCACGAAACAATTTGAAATACAAAAAACCCAATAAATCTATAAGTGGTCGAAATATTCCCCCACCTCTAGAGAGTCTTAGTATTACCCAGTAAATCTTGTGTTTAAGTTTATTGTTCATTGAACCATTTTATAGTTTCCGACAACCCTTCTTCAAACCCAACTTTCGATTTAAAACCAAATTCCTTGTAAGCTTTACTTGTATCCAACATCCTTCTCGGTTGCCCATTAGGTTTTGTTTTGTCCCAAACAATTTCCCCCCCCAAACCAACTTTACTGCTAATTAATTTAACTAAATTCTTTATTGATATTTCTTTTCCGGATCCAATGTTTACAGGATCTGACTTAGAATATTTCTTCGTTGCCAAAAAAATTGCTCTTGCCGCATCTTTAACATACAAAAATTCACGGGTCGCACTACCATCACCCCAAACATCCACTTTTTTTTGCCCTGAGTTATGTGCCTCAACAATTTTTTTTATTAGTGCTGGAATTACATGAGACCTTCCCTCATTAAAACTGTCTCCTGGGCCATATAAATTTACCGGAAGTAAATATATTGAATTAAACCCATACTGCTTCCTGTATGATTGGGATTGTACTAAAAGCATTTTTTTTGCCAATCCATAAGGAGCATTTGTACTTTCAGGATAACCTTTCCACAAGTCAGCTTCCTTAAATGGAATAGGTGTGTCTTTAGGGTAAGCACATACAGTTCCTAATGCCACAAATTTCTCAACTTTTGCTTTTCTAGCTTCTTCCATTAATTGAACGCCCATAATAAGGTTGTCGTAGAATAATTCTCCGGGTTTTTTGATATTTAAACCAATTCCTCCAACCATTGCAGCCAAATGTATCACTACATCCATACTACGAACAGCTCTTTTACAATCTTGGGCTTTTCTATAATCAAATTTGGATTTTTTGTATAAAAATAAATTTTGCTTTGGAATTCCGTTTTTTATAAATTCCTCGACCACATATCTTCCCAAAAAACCATCACTCCCTGTTATTAATATCTTTTTATTTTTCAAGTTCATTCTAATGACTCCTTAACCAATATATCCTCAAAAGATTTTCTAGACCACTTGTCTTTTGTTTCTTTTTTACTAATAAAAATTTTTGCGTTATTTATATATTGCTCGTGTTCATCTTTGCCCATGCTATTTAGGAATTCTATCAGGTTTTTGTGATTTTTAAATTTTGAAAAATCGACAAAAGTATTTAGAGGAATATATTTACCTATATTTGAGGGGCCCAAGTACACAGGGACACACCTGGCCACGAAACAATCAAATATTTTTTCTGTAATATATCCAGGGCTTGAAGAATTCTCAAAACATATGCAAAACTTGTATTTAGATAGTTTTTTGATTTTATCTCCTCTGTATTTACCTTTATAAGATTTTGAACTAATATCCCATCCTTTGCCGTATAGGTCAAAATCGTCCTCAATATACTGAGACAATAAGTGGGCAATTTTATACCTTTGATCTTTTTGCCACAAAACAAACAGTTTATATAAAAATATAGATTTTTTGTTGCTGTTTATCATTACCAACAACTTTTTTTTAGAAAACGGTTTTTGTTTTACCACTTTTTTATCAATATCTTGTGGAAAGAAAAATTTCTTGTATTTAGGATCTCTTTTGAAAAAGAATTTGTCATTCCAAGTGTAAATTTTTTTGAAAAATAAATGAAATAGTTTTATGTTATTTATAGGATTTGCAATAGGTGATTCGAAAGTAAATAAAATATTTTTCTTACGATTTTTAATCATTGTATATAGTGTTTTGAGCTCCCAGGGATAAGGTATGTCACAATAAAAGTAGTATTTAGGATTTTTAATCTTATCAATTGTATTAATTTCAATACCCTTTTCTTGCAATTTTCGCCTTAACCCATAGAAGGGGTTGTGTGAAACTTTGTGGTCAAATATTTTATTCTCTAAAAACATTTTCCCATAATATGGCTTTATTGCTATCTCTATCTTTTTATTTATTCTTCTCATATTATTCCCCTACTTCTAAAAAAATCAAATATCGCAATTCTTGATTTTGCTGGCATCCAAAGTGTCACAAACTGGGCCAGGTTATAGACTACATCATATACTCTTGGGGTGTAACCATGTTTTTTTATTGCATTAAGCTTTATACTAAAGCCTAATTTTTCTAAATATTTTAAATCATATTTACTCAACGAATCAGGTAGTACTCTGTAACCAAGAAGATATTTATCTATACTAGCAAAATTGTACTTACTGCCCAGTTTAAACCAAAGGTCTATATCTTCGCACGGAACTTTTTCTTCATCATAACCACCAAATTCTAAAACTGCACTCTTTTTAAACATAACAACAGGGTGGGCGAAGGGGCTATATTTAAACATGACTCTTTTCAAATCAGCAGATTTAGTTGGGTAATCTCGCTTTGAAATTTTTTGATCATTCTCGTCAATAATTTCCATATTAGCGCCAACAATAGCCAACTTTTTTCTTTTAGAAAGTAGTTTATATTGAATTTTTAATCTTTCTGGCGAGGAAATGTCATCGGCATCCATTCTTGCTATAAAATCTGCTTTCGACAATTTGATACCTCTATTTAATGTTCCAGCAATATTAAGGTTTTTTTTATTTCTATACACTCTTATTCTGGAATCTTTTTTTGCATAGCTCCAGGCAATTTGTCCTGTTTTGTCATTGGAGCAATCATCTATTATTATTAATTCAAATTCGGAAAAGGTCTGTTGCAACATACTCTCAATCGCTTGCGCAATAAAGCTTTCAGCATTATGAGCAGGCATTACCACTGATATTAAAATCTTATTGGCCATTGGTGTTGAAAGTGTAACTTATTAAAAAATATATATTTATACTTAAAAAAGAAAAAAAACAAAAGATGCTTTATTTTTGAAGTAAATATCATATTACTGTTGAACATAATAAATCTAATATAAAAAACTAAATAATCAATGTTTTTCAAAAAAATTGGAAAACTAACGTCTTTTGAAATTTTGTCCAAAACTTTTCTTTTAAAAAAAGTGATCTCAGGTAAACAACTTATATCTTTAGCAATTTCTTCAATTCTGGAAAAAACAACTCCGTCAATTACCATATAGTGGTACAGCTTCAAATAATTAGGACCATACAAGCAATTCAGCATAAAGTAAAAAGCATCCAACTCTTGATTTGTTACAGTAATTTTCTCGTTACCCTTGCCTATCTTCTGAACATATTTTAAAGTTTGTTGGTAGTTTAATATTTTCCTACCAGCCACTAAAATATCAGCTCTGGGTTCAATTTTGTTGTAGCCCTTTTTTGTACAAATATATTTGTACTTACTCTCCTTAATATACAAAAAGCCCAACTTTTCTAGCTTCATAACGAATTTGACCACATCTTTCCTTTTTAAAACAAGATCAATGTCATTATCAACAATTTCAGGAACATGTTTGAAGGTCTTAAAAAGAATAGGTAAAACTCCAATTTCTTTTGAAACCATTAATATAAGCGTTTTAGTTTTTGAGTATTTACTGTTTAGAGAATTACCAACAGAAACCACACTTTTAGAAAACTTATCATTTGTTCTATCAATATTTTTGGCATAAAAATAGGCCATGTTATTTTTCAACAAATATTTGTAAAGTTTTTTTCTATTCATATATTTTTTTTACCAACGACTCCGTCAAATCTTTTTCATTTTTTCCATTAGCATCAAGTAAAAGTAAATTGTATTTCTTCGCCAAATGTTTATATTTTTTGTCGCAAAATTCAAAAAAGTCTATCGTATTTTCCGGCTTTCGCTTTTCTGCAACTTTAGGACTAATAGAAACTACAACACCAATATCTGGACTCGATATCAAGTTACCAAAGATACTTGACCCGGAAATATTTAAGTACTTAAAGCTAACCAAGTAATCATATAGGTATCTATCCAGCAAAAGTATTCTATTTCCTCTAAACAACAATGAAACCAAGTATTGAATATATGAATCTGTAAAGTGAGCTAGTGCCCAAATAAAATTCTTTCCTTTTTTCTTGACCTTTTTAGTATTTTCCCTTGTTTTTTTATAATAGTTATCATCCAGAACAGGAGGTTTTATAATTTTTACTTTTTTCAAAAACTTAAAAATTACATTGTCGTGGTAAAAATGAACAACTTTAGTTTTTATGTTCATTTTTTCGAGTAAATCAGAAAAATTTTTCACCAGTGTTGTCTTACCGGTACCATCTACTCCAGAAAACGAAATTGTTTTTACTTTATTTAATTTGAGAGCCAGCCTTATATAGAAAACAGATTGGGATAACCCAGCAACATAGATGTAACCCTTTTTGGTTAATTTTTTGTACTCATCAACTACACCTTTCAAAAATTTCTGGGGAGAGCTTGTCCAACCCTCTGATTTATAGTTTTTATTTCTTCTTATTATGTCTTTTTCATTTGCATCAACAAAAAATGAAAGTGTTGGCTTGGGGAAGTTTATATACAAAAAGTTAATAAATTTACTGTCAAGTTCTAAGTTTTTTCTAATTGTAACTAAATAGTCAACCACATATCTATCTCTGATAATGATTTTATTTTTGAATATCTTTTGATAAAAAATATATTCAATCAAAAATTCTATGTATATAAATAATGAATAAAAAAATGCGTAATAATTATTTGTACTTTTTCTGACCTTTTTATCCTCTACATATTGCGAAACATGTTTTTTTCCTAAAAGGAGCTTTGCTGCTTTTAGAAACAAAAAAGAATCTTCCTTTTTTACGCTAAGTTTTTTATTCTTTAGGACAGAATGTTTTAGTGACTTTCTTATCAAAGTAGTCTTACCAGAACCTGAACATCCTGAAAATGCAATTATCATAATAATTTATTTCACTAATTTATTCATTTCGTTTTCAAACATTTTTGTAAAATCAAATTTTTCAGCCAATCTAACAGCATTTTCTCTAGTTTCCTTATACATTTTCTTATTTGACATCAATTTTTTCAAACCATCATATAAACCTTCTTCATCCTCGTCCTTTACCACAAAACCTGCTTTATATTTTTCTATATCTTTGGCAGTAGACACTATGTCATTCATAACAACTGGCAGCCCACATGCTAAATACTCCCTAACCTTCATTGAGTCACCAAATTCTGTCCAGGAATTAGTATTTGTGTAAAAAGCTAGCCCTATTGCACTTTTAGACAATATTTTTAAAACTTCACCATGTGGTTTTTTACCTAGAAATATTACGCTTTTTGATAATCCTAGTTTTTTAACCATTTTTTTAAGCGAGTTTTTATATCCACCTTCTCCGATAATGAGAAGTCTAGATTTTTTGAAATTCTTGTTAAGTTTTTTAAAGGTGTTAAAAATTAATTCATAATTTAGAGAGCTGGTTAAATTACTTACAATAACCAGGTCATGAATATTAATTTCTGAAACAGGAAATCTTTTTACTTTTTTAAACTCAGGTGTGTTGGGCAACAAAATATTTCTAACTTTTTCTACACCTTGCTTGTTTCGTAAATCTGTAATTTTTGACGATACATTCCATACATAATCAGAGTTCTTGATACAAAATCTATCAAACCAATGATACACCCAGTTTAATGCTTTATTATCAAAGCGTTTGTGAGCATAATCTGCAGTATAAAATACTGAATTTTTCACTAAACCAATTTTTTTGGATAAAACAGAGAAAAAACCATTAAATGGATCAATTCCTATGAAAACACTCGGCTTTTTATCAATTTTAGAAAAAACAATGAAATTGATTGCATAATCCTGAATTCTATGTAGTAAAAATGGAATTTTTTTAAAACCGTAGTTTTTGTGTTTAACCACACCACTAATATACTTCTCAACTATACTGTTATCTCCAAAATATAAAGGGTGTTTTATAAACACATACGAAATATTATTATCTTGTAAGTAAGTTTCAATCTCAGATCCAGTCCCATGAACTGGACTGCCATCTTTGTTAAAAACTGCATGACTTGCTATTACTATCATTATTGTTATTTTCTACAAATTTTTTTCATACCAAGAAACTGTTTTTTTTAATCCTTCCTCAAACGTTGTTCGTGCTTCCCAATTAAGTAAGTTTTCAGACTGATAACTATCATGTTTTATGTTTTTTACTTTATCCAAGTCTTCATCTTTATAAACGACATCAAATTCTCTGTCCATTATTTTTTTGAAAGTATCAACCACCTCCAATATCGACAATTCCGTGCCATACAACAAATCTAAATCTATGTTTTCTGAAACATCTAAGGCTTTATAAATTGCTGTGACTAAGTCATCTACAAACAAGAGGTCTCTCTTTACACTCCCATCGCCAAAAATATTAACTATACCCTTATCTTTTATGGACACATAAAACTGATAAACTAAACCCTTCTTGTTTTTGGGACCATATACATTAAATGGCCTTAGTATTATTGTCTTTTTAGCATGCTTTTCTCCCCAATTTTTCACCAGTTTTTCAGCCTGTAGTTTTGTTTGAGCGTAAATATCTGTTGGACTATCGTTATTGGCATGCACAGCAAAGGTTGATAGAAATATAATCTTTTTAATATCACAACTAAGGGAACGATTCAATAAATCCTTTGTAAATTCTACATTTGAAGCAAATAATAGTTTTTCGGGAGGCAAAACTCTACCCGCCAAATGAACCAACACATACACATCTTTTAGAAATTTATCCAAGTCACCGCCTTCAATGAATACCTTGTGTGAAATCTTGTTTTTTTTAAGCCTACTTATGAAGTGGGAACCAATGAATCCGTCTGCACCCGTAACACCTATTTGCAATTCGCCCATATATTTTTTATATCCATTTCTCTTTTTTAAGTATTTTTTCTAAATCGATTTTAGACAATCTATCTGTATTGTCGGAAGAATAACTATTCTTTGCACTCTTTCTATCAAAGCTCTTATATTTTTCCACTACTTTCTCAATTTCAATTTGAGGCAAAACTACAAAATAATTATCTTTTTGGACAGTTCTTGAGGATTCATAAGCACCTATTAGGGTTTCATGTAATTTTTCACCTGGTCTTATACCGATATTTTCGACATTTACTTTATCTTTTGAAAGATTATTACCCATTACATCCACAAGGTCAGAAATTGTGTGTGCGGGTGCTTTTCTGACAAAAACTTCACCACCTACCCCATCTTCAAGTGCTCTTAAAACCAAATCTACACTTTCAGACAAAGTCATTATGAATCTTGTCATGTTTGGATCAGTCACAGTTAATGGTTTTCCCTTTTCTATCAAAGACTTAAAAAGAGGAACAACTGAACCACGGGAACCCAACACATTTCCGTACCTAGTGGAAACAAAAACTGTTCTAGTTTTATCGTCATATAAATTAGCCGTAGTAATTAGTCTTTCTTGAAGTGCTTTTGCCATACCATAAGCATTTACTGGTTCTACTGCCTTGTCGGTTGAGAGCGCAACAACTTTTTCAACATTTTCGTCTTTTGCAGCTTCAATAATGTTCTGGGCTCCAACAACATTAGTCTTAATTCCCTCCCAAACGTTATATTCAACCTCTGTAATCCATTTTAGTGCAGCTGCATGAATTACCACATCCACACCCCTCATAACTTGTCTAACGCTCCTGTAATCCCTTATATCTCCCAATACAAATCTAAGTTTTTTGTTGTTTTTGTGGGAAAGCCTCATTTCACCCTGCTTATCTTCGTCTCTACTAAATATTATTACTTCAGAAGGGCCAAGTTTTAGTATTTCATCAACAAACATTTGACCAAATGAACCAGTACCTCCAGTAACCAATATCTTTTTACCACTAATTGCTTCTGACATAGGTTAATTATAACAGAGTAACCAGTACTCACAAAACACAATTTGTCTATTTTACACTTACGACCTCGTGTTATAGAGCTTTAAAAGACGAGAAGATTTACTTTCCAATATTCCCTTTTATGTATCCCGCAACCACACCGAACATTTCTATTGCCTTCACAAAAAACATTCCCAAAGATAAAAAGGGATGTGATATCAACTTTTTCCATTTCCGGAAAAAAACCGGTCTCAAAAACAAATTTCCCTGCTTAATTGCCATTTCTGGATGCTTTTTAAGGTATACTCCTGCCTTTAGTGAGTAATAAAATTTCTTCTTCGCTCTTTTAAATGGAGAGAACTTTTTTTCATTGTGGTGTATAAAACTTTTAACTCTTCCAATTTTTAATCCATCTTTTTTCATTCTGAGGGGAAGGTCGTAGTCTTCTGGACCAGTTATGTTTTTGTCATAACCCCCAAACTTCAAAAAAACATCTCTTCTGAAAAACCTTGCGGCTTCTATGGATTCTTCTCCTACATAGAATTCTCTCTCAAAAACTTTGAACTTTGTCCAAAAACCAGTTCCAAACGACTTTTCTGGAACAATAAGTCCCGCTAAATTTTTGTCCTTTTTAAATTTATTAACACAATCTTTTAAGACACTTGCCTCAAGCTTCATGTCTGCATCAAGAATAATAACGTACTCACCTTTTGAATTTTTTACACCAAAATTTCTTTGTATAGATCGTTCTGGACCTTTATTAAAAGTTTTTGCTTTGTATTTTTTAACGATTTCAACAGTTTTATCGGTCGAATTATTGTCAACTAATATGATTTCAAAGTTGGAAAAAGTTTGACTTATTAAGCTTTTTAATAATGTTTCAATAACTTCTTCTTCATTCTTGGTGGTTATTACTACAGAAACCAATGGCTTACTCATATTTCTTGTCAAATGATACCATAAAGACTATAATCCTCGATATCTCAAGATGAGCATATTAAATAAAAAAATAAGTGTATTTGTTCTACTGTTTGTTTTTCTTGTTTCTTTCTCGTCAAATGCTTATGCAAAATCACCAAAAGAATATCATCTAATCCCTCAAAAAACTCTCCCAGGCTCAACTTCGTACAACCTAAAACGAGTTAAAGAAAAAGTACTAATGGCACTTTCTTTAACTAGTAAATCGAAATTTGAATATGGACAAATATTGGTCGCCAAGAGAATGTCTGAGCTGGTAAGTATTGTGGAAAATAAAAATATAAACCAAATACCAAACTCGTCCCAAAGGTTTGCTTACCAAGCTGGACTACTTGCAGAAGCTCACGAAAAGCTAAAAGATAAAAGAATGGACCAAGTGGTAACACAGTTTACAAATCACAAAAAAACTCTTTCAGACCTGAGAGACAACTACCCTTCTAATTCGGCACATTGGCTGTATATGCAACAAGACATTGACACCCTAGATATACTTATAGACAAGTTATAAACTAATTCATATGAAAAAGGTTGATATATCGTTCGTAATACCAGCAAAAGACGAGCAAAAAAATGTTTCTCTTTTATATAAGGAGTTAACATTTGTTTTAAGAAAGATTGGAAAAAGTTATGAAATAATTTTTGTCGATGATGGAAGTTCCGACAGAACCTATGGCGAAATTAATTCGCTCATAAAGAAAGATTCAAAAGTTAAAGTTATAAAGCATCGTGGGAACTGGGGAAAATCCATAGCTCTACAAAACGGATTCATAGCCTCTAGTGGTGAAATTATAATAACCATGGACGCAGACCTTCAAGATAATCCGAGAGACATACCAAAGTTTATTGAAAAAATAGAAAAAGGTTTTGATTTGGTCGTTGGGTGGAAAAAGAAAAGATACGATCCGATGACAAAAACGCTCCCTTCAAAAATAGGCAACTTTTTAACAAGATTGTTCACAAAAGTATCTGTACATGATTTGAATTGTGGTTTTAAAGCATACAAGCGTAGTGTGGTTGAAAACTTGAACCTTTATGGAGAAATGTACAAATACATACCCGTTCTAGCCGAAAAGCAAAACTTCAAGGTTGGGGAAGTAATAATTAATCACAGAAAAAGAAAGTACGGAAAAAGTAAATTTGGATGGGAAAGAAACCTAAAAGGACTTTTGGACCTAATAACAGTTGTCTTTCTGACCGGGTATTTGAGAAAGCCTGGTCATTTTTTTGGAACACTAGGGGCTTTCTCGTTTTTATCAGGTTTTTTTATTGGCCTTTACATAACATTTCTAAGGATAACTACTGGTGGCATAGAATATCGATATCCCCTGCTTTTTTTGGGTGTTCTTTTAATGGTAATTGGGGTCCAATTTGTTTCAACAGGGCTACTTGCAGAAACAATAATTTACTCTTCTAAAAAAATCGATTATAAATCGAGCATCGAACAATAACTACTTGAGGGGATCCAATCCCTTAATCTCAATTTGTGGAGATTTAACTAAACATGAGTTCTCAGACCTCGGTTCTACTGTTATATAACGAGCCTTTCTTGCTGGAAACAAAAAAATAAATGTATCCTCATCAAATATCGGGGAAACCGGTGGAACCTGTGCTACCATTGGATCTGCTTCATAATCCCACACAACACCGTCTAGTGATGTAGCAACATGGCCGCCAGATATTGGATCACAACCAAAAGCAGAATGTTCAACTTTCAAACTAGTTACAAATATTTCCTCACCTATGTCAATCTGAAGGCTGTTTTCTAAATAATTCACATTTTTTGCATAAAACACTTTTTCTTTTTCATAGCCTTTTTTTGTATGCTCCAAATCATTTTTCCAAATTTTAAGAAGAGGGACACCATCAACTTGTGCCACATAAACTGGTTCAAGATAGGTTTCCATATACTGAAAGCTGTACCATTTTCTAGGAAACCATTCAAAATCCATCTCCATCTCATATTCACCCTCTCTATTTGTCCCGCTCCAATGCCCGTTGAAAAACTTTATATCTGCCCTTAGTTTTTGTCTTGGAACATTACCCATTGTTGCTATTGCAAGTCCCAATTTCGCATTTGGCTCCGCATTTTCATTCAACCACTCAACACCTTGTAAATACACATTCCCATAAGTGTTGCCCCAGTATGGAATATTTCTTTCCCTAGCACCTCTGATTCCCCCAATTAACTGATTAAAATACACATTTTGGTTTGGATGGATTCTGACCATCTCAAACACAACAAAGAATAAAGACAATAATATCAAGGTTTTTATTAAAATTTCAGCAAATACTTTCTTTCTAAAAAACTTTCTAGTTAATTGAATTAGCCATAAAGCACCAATCCCAGATAAAATTGCCATTGGGGGGACATATTCCATTATCTGTCTTACTCCTCCATAAATTGTGGTGTTTGGCCAAGAAACCCTTAGAATTGGTATTATTATCCAAAGTAGTACTAAGAAAGAAAAATCATCTCCCCTGAATACTTTAATTGTGGATTTTATAAATCCAAAAAAGGTCAACACTAAAACAGGTATTGGGGTTGTATATATTATCCAGACAACAGGATAAGTATTCCAACCATTTTTGAGATATGAAGCCATTTCTCCAGGCGTACCGACACCAATTTGCTTGTAAAAACCGAAAATTTTGTCAATATTTGACCACGTATTTTCCCACAAAAAAGGCCATAGACTGAAAAACACGCCAAATGCCAAAAGTGGAACAAATAAAGTTACCATCCAAATCAATGTATTTTTTCTTAAATATATAAATTTACTATTTTTTGTTTTTCTGGAAATTAATTCTTTAACAAAATAAAACAAAAACCACGGACCAATTATGAGAGGTAAAAACAAAGTGTTAAATTTCACTCCAGTTGCAAGACCTAAAAACAATGAAGAGGATAATATATACAAAACTTTTCTTTTTGTAATTCCTAAATAGAGAAAAATTATTGTCAAACCATAAAAAGAAGCCAGCATGGGGTCCTTTATATTAAAGTGGGATTCTGAAAAAAATAAAGGGTATGAGGAAATTACAAAAGATGCCACAACAGAAGCAAAAATACCAAATTTTTTGTAAACAAGAAGTGCTACTGCCAGAACTATTAGAAATGCCGACAATACCTCAGCTAAGTGATGAGATTCCAAATCCCCCATTATTCCAAGTCTTTGATAAAACACGTCATTTGTTAGTGCTGCCAAAATCCCACCTACAGGAGGATGCCCCTCATCAAGTTTTTTGAAATCACTGTACGGATATGTATCAAACTGAAAAAAACTTCTTCTGGTCTTTTTATCTTTTTGCAATTCATCAATAGCCTCTTGATACACAGGAGCACTATCATCTGATTCCAAAATATCTGCAATACCACTTGGAGAAAGATAACAATTTCTTTTTATCCACTTAGGACAATCTGTGCTTAATCTTGGATATGCCTCTAAATCTGAATAATCTTCATTACCAGTTGTCAAAAAATGAAAATAGGCTTGTCCTCTCATGAAATGAATAGGTTCATCCCAATTGAAACCATAATCTCCAAGAGTAGCAATCCCTACCACTAAAAAAATAATAGGAACAAGTAGAATCATCCAAATCTTAGAAACTTTAATTATGAATTTACTTAACTTCATATATCCCAATAACACTAAGCATGTCCAACTTCTTCATTTTCTCCTTAAATCCCAAATTAACTAGTTTTTTGAAAAACGACTTCTCCGTGCGTAACCAATGTTTCATGAAGTCAATTTCTTTCAAGTAAGAATCCCTTCTATTTTTAAGAAGTGGTATATATTTTCCAATGGACCATTCACAAAGCTTGTCGTAGATATTTCTAACCAAAGAATTGTGTGGCTCAATGAAGCACAATCTACCCTTTGGTTTTAATACTCTTTTTATTTCCAAAAGACTTTTTGAATAACCCATTAAATGATGAAACACTGAATCCACAAGCACCACGTCAAAACTATTATCCTTAAATGGCAGCTTTTCAGCTGAAGCTTTGTAAAACTTTATCTTTGGATTAATACTTTTTGCATTTTTAACAAGTTTACTTGATATATCAACACCAACTATATTTTTAACTCCTTTTTTTACAAGAATAGAAGTGTTCAAACCATCTCCACACCCAAGATCTAGTACTTTTTGTTTCTTTCCAATTTTAAATACGGAAAGCCTTTCTTCTCTTTTTCCGAGGTTTCTACGTGTTTTAACACATGCCATTTCCCATTCTTTGGTTTGTTTAGGTAAATTGGTTGTTTTTTTCATATTAAACTCAATAAGAAAACAGTTTACATTATGTTCACTAAAAGAGCTATTATAATTGAATTATTTACAGGAAATAATTAATTTATGCTATATAGTTTTTTTCAATCTGGCTTAATAAATAATTGGGGATATTTTTGGGCTCACCCACTTGTGTTTGAACCTCTGGAGGTAATTTTTCAAAAATCTCTTGCTCGACCATAAACCCAAGTTCTCTTTCTTTGTCCCAATATTGTCCTCCCAATCTGGCTGTTAAAGCCTTATCCTTATTTAAGTCCTGTCTTTTTTCCTCAACTTCATCAATTCGTTTTTCAAGTTCAACAACTCCGGTATCGCTTACTATGTCGTCAACATAAAACTGAAGGCGTTCCATAAAAGTAGAGTCCTCTTTAACCAAAGCTTTTTCGATAAAATCAGGACCAGTGGCATCCATCAGTTTCTGATCCGGCTTAACACTTTTTAATAATTTTTCGGCAAGAGATTTTTCTGTTTCATTAAAATTGCCAGGTTTAATTTTGAGCCTCTTCTCCCAATCATGGCACGCTGCTACATTTTTCAATGTATTTTTATCTTCAGTTGGTAATTTCAAAAGATCTGTAAGTTTGTCAACTACTGCCACCTGAACTAAACAATGTTCAGCCACATTTCTCCATTTATCTTTTTTGGAAAGTTTTCCACCTCTAAAAAGTAATCTCATTCCTGGATAAACGGACCATGCTAAACCTTGAAAGTAATTAGTTCTACCTATTTCTTTCGCAGACTTGGTTTCAGCTTGGGTTTCAGCCATTGTTAATGAGAATCATATCAATTATAGATATTAATCACAACAATACACGAAGTTCTTGTCTAAATTCCTCCCACGTTCATTGACGCATAGCCATATTAGTTATATCATTTGAAACAATATAAAATATAAATAAAGATATGATAACTGAAACCATTAAAGACGGAAAAAAAGTGTTAGCAATAATAATTAAGGGTAATACTGTAAGAAAATACCAATTCTTCTCGCCCGAAAACTTTCCACTTCAAATTGGTGCAGTAGGTAAAAAAAGTGGAGACAAGATACGGGCTCACTTGCACAATGAACCACTAAGAACTGTTAGAACAACACAGGAGTTTTTATATATAGAAAAAGGGAAAGTAAGGGTCTCCATTTATAACGATAGTGGAAAAGTCATTGCAAAAAGAGTACTAAAACAAGGTGACAAAATACTTTCTGCTGCGGGTGGACATGGATTTGAAATACTTGAAGACACAGTATTTTTTGAAGTCAAACAAGGACCATACCCAGGTTATGATAAAGCCAAAACCTATCTTGAATAACACAAATGATTCCAGTAAATGAACCACACATTTCCAAAAACGCCCTAAAATATGTTTCCGACTGCGTAAAGACTGGATGGATTTCTTCATCTGGTAAATATATAAAAGAATTTGAAAAAAAGTTTGCAAAATTTATTGGGGTAAAGCACGCAATTACAACAACAAGTGGAACGACAGCACTGCACCTAGCCCTTGTCTCTTTAGGTATTAAAAAAGGTGACGAAGTAATAATACCATCACATACAATGATGGCGTCTGCAGCAGCAGTTATCTACACCGGGGCTACTCCAGTTTTTGTTGATGTACAACGAGATACATGGAATATGGAAGTAAAAAAAATTGAAAAACTAATTTCTAAAAAAACTAAAGCTATAATGCCAGTACACATTTATGGATTACCGGTCGACATGGATCCTGTAATGGCTTTAGCAAAAAAATACAACTTATATGTAATTGAAGATGCGGCAGAAAGCTTGGGGGCAAAATACAACAAAAAAATGACAGGATCAATTGGAGACGTTGGCTGCTTTAGTTTTTATGCAAATAAAATCATTACAACAGGAGAGGGGGGAATGGTGGTAACCAATAGTGATAAATTGGCAGGAGTTGCAAGAGAGCTTAAAGATCTTGCACACTCACCAAAACGTCGTTTTTTACACAACAAAATTGGATACAACTACAGAATGACCAATATGCAAGCAGCTTTGGGAGTTGCCCAACTTGAGGAAGTAAAAAAATATATAGAGAAAAAGAAATGGATGGCTTCGGAATATAACAAAAAACTGTCAAAAATTGAAGGAATATCATTACCAACAGAATCAAAAAAATCAACCAATGTTTATTGGATGTATGCCATATTAATTGAAGATAGTTTTGGAATAAAAAGAGATGAATTTATGAAAAGATTATTTGAAAAAGGGGTTGATACAAGAACTTTTTTCATCTCAATGCACACTCAGCCCGCAATAACAAAGTTAGGTTTTGGTAAACATGCCAAATGTTCAATATCGGAAGAGATAGAACAAAAAGGTTTATACTTACCATCGGGACTTGCAATAACAAAAAAACAAATAAATACAGTTTGCAAAGCTATATATGAAATCAAAAAAGAAATTTCAAAAAAATAAACTTCCTGTATTTCTTATTAGTGGAAAGTCGCCAGTAACTAAACCAGGAGGTTACGCCGCCTACTCTCATAATTTAGCAAAGGTATTTATCAAGTTGGGGCATAAAGTTTACATAATTGCCCAAGGGGACAAAAATAATATAACTAAAACTAAAATTGGAGATGAACACTTAGTAAACTCGAGCTTAATAGACAAGTTGCCATTTTTCAAATCACTAGAACTAGCCGCTCTTCCTTTTTTTTCGTATTTGTTTGTAAAGGAAATTGAAAAAATTATAGTAAAGAACAAAATTGATAAATTTATTGTTTGGGGTGCTGGACCATGGTCATATGCTGGCGTCTCTATAAAAAACAAATTTAAAAACAGAGTTAAATTTATAGTGAGTTACTTCACTACATTTCCTCATGAAATGAGGGGGTCGTACAATGCAATTAATGTCGCCGACTATGGTTTTGTTACCAAATTAAAATACTTTGTAGTTTTAAATGTTGTTGCAAAAATGTACGCAAGGCTTGAAAACTCAATTGTGCACACCTGCGACATTGTTGCTTGTCATTACAATTCTACAAAAAAGATATTAAAAAAAGAATTTTCCCTACCTAATAAAAAAATGAATAAAATTGCCTACTATGTTGAAATTTTTCAAAGAAATGACAAAAAAACAAAAGAGGATTTAAAACTTGAAAAGAGTTTATCCAAAGTTTTTAAAACAAAAAAAACTCTTGTCATAATATGCAGACAAGACCCAAGAAAAGGAATCAATTTTCTATTAAGAGCTTTTA
Source organism: Candidatus Microgenomates bacterium (assembly GCA_016784385.1). GTDB lineage: Bacteria > Patescibacteriota > Microgenomatia > UBA8517 > UBA8517 > BS150m-G53. The sequence continues at coordinate 19,471 of JADHUT010000003.1, forward strand.
AAACTGTTAGAGAAAAAACAGACAATATTAAACTAATAATGGTTGGTTCAGGGTCCATGTTCAAGTCAAATCAAAAACTTGCAAAAAAACTTGGTATAAGCAGTGACGTCATTTTTACCGGGTTTGTGTCTGACTTTAAAACTATACTCAAAAAATCTGATGTGTTTGTTTTCCCAGCAGTTGAGGAAGGAAGTGGTTCTCTTTCAATCTTAGAAGCCATGAAGGAAGGTAAGGCAATAATCACCACTAAATGTGATGGAATACCAGAAGACATTGTAAATAGAAAAGATGGTATTTTGGTTCCAATGTTGGATGAACACTCTTTATCAGATGCAATTCTGGAGGTCATTAATAACCCAAAATTAATTAAAAAGCTTGGAAACAATGCAAAAAAAGCATATATCTCAAAATTTAGTTTTGATTACATGAAGAAAGATGTTGAGAAACTACTCTCCACCATATGAAAAAGGTACAAAGTCTGGGAAACTCGTCTTATTCAATTTCTCACAAAAGTGTTTTAATAAAAAAAGACAGGGAAAGAGTGGGTGGACAACTCGTAGCAATACTCCAAGATCATTTTGGGAAAAAATCTTTTAAAAACTTAAAAACCTTAGATGTAGGTTGTTCTGGTGGTACTATAACAAATTTGATATCAAACTACACAGGAAAAATGGTGGGTATTGACATAGATGAACATGCTATAAAACAAGCGTCACTGAGCTATGGAAACAAAAAAAATCTTTCCTTTAAACATACAATAGGTATAAATATTCCATACACTGATAAATCTTTTGACTTGGTAGTTTGCAATCAAGTCTACTCGTATACAACCAAACCAAATGGATTAATAAGTGAAATATACAGAGTTTTAAAACAAGGTGGCACTTGCTTGTTCACTGGTGATAATCTACTTAGACCAATTGAACCTCTATATAAACTCCCACTAATTCGCTGGCTACCCAATAGAGTGGTTAAACATATTTTGAAAAAAAGAGGTTATAAAAATATTTATATAGGTAAATATAAAACATATTGGGGATTAGTTAAAATGTGCAGAATATTCACCATTAAGGATTACACAACAAAAGTTTTAAAGAATCCAAAAAAATATAAATTTTCAAAATTATATAAATACGAGAAATTACTCAAAAGAACTCCAAAACCAATATTTAAATTGTTTGAGCCACTATTCCCAACATTTGTATTTATACTGGAAAAGAGATAGTTTTAATTTGCAGTATCATTCACAAGATCTAAGCTTAACTTTCTTGATTTTTCCCAGTTAAATTTTTTGCTCCACTCAACTGCACCTCTCTGCAAAAAGGAATACATGTTCCCTTTTTTAAGAATTCTTTGTACTGCTTCTGCCAAATCTTCAGGGGAGTTAGTTTTAACTATTATGCCACTACTATTATCTTTGACAGAATCCACAAGCCCAGCTGAATTATACGCAACAACAGGGGTTTTTACTGAATTAGCCTCAATATTTACAAGTCCCCAACCTTCCCGAATTGATGGATTAATCAAAATATGGGACCTTGCCAAAAGCTCGAACTTTTTTGGCTCGTCAACAAACCCCCAAAATTTTATTTCTTCCGTCAAACCAAGCTTTTTTACTCTTTGTTCTAATTCTTTTTTGTATTTCAAACTAGTTTTTCCAACAATCCAGAATTTATATTTACCGGTTTTGCTTAAAATGGAAAAACATTTCAAAGCGTCTTCCACACCTTTGTCTTTACTTACTGCCCCTAAAAAGATAATTGTATTAACTTTTTCTTTTTTAACATTAACCTTCTCTAAAAGTACCCCATGAGGAACAACTGTTATTTTTTCCTTTGAAATTCCATATTTAATTAAATCTAATTTTGCAGAATTAGAACCAGTCATAAACAAGCTTTTTTTATAAAACTGAAAAATTAATGGTTCACCCAAATAACCAATAACGCCTATGATATGGTTAATTGGCCAAGGGAGCTGGTTTACAAACCATACTTCTTTTGCAACCTCCTGAATTAGAGCAATTTTTTTCGTTTTTACATACAGTGGGGTAAAAAATGGAATACCATGAAATTGATCAATAACCAAATCAAAATCAGGATGTTTTTTAAAAATATACCAATGAAATGCCGCAAAATGTACACCCCAATATTGAATACTTTTTCTTATTATATTAATTCCATCAACCACTTCTTCTGATTTTGCTTTTGGATAACTCGATGTAAAAAGGGTAACTTTGTGACCAGCCTCTACCCACCCTTTTGCATGTTCGTGCACCACCTGCTCAGCACCCCCCGCGTTAGGATGTTTTGGCCCTCTCCAGCCCAATATTAATATATTCATACTTTTTTACTCGACCTCCCAAATTTCAGCATTAGCATTAGAAAAAATCCTCTTAACTCCTAGGTCACCTGGTGAAAAAGGAATTTTTTCAGAATACTCCTCAAATTTTACCAGATAAACATACTTTGCCTTAGTTTTTTGTAAGTATTTCTTAGCATTTGGTCTTTCCTTAGCAGAAAAAACTGAGGAATTGTATACTATTGTGTGCCCAGAATACTTTTTAACGTAACTTCTCAAGTTTGCAAATGATATTGGTTTTATATCTGTGTGCCAAGCACATTGTAAACATTCATTGTCATAAACCATTACTTTTCCGCCAGGTAAAGACTTAAGAAAAAGGAGTGCATAAATCTCACCTTTTGGAATTAGGTATTCCACTTTATTGAAATGTTCCCATCCTTTTCCAGTTAAAAGTTTTAATATTGCCTTTTTTGTTTTGAAAAAATGGACAGCCTCAGACGAAAAACCTTTTACAATATCACCTTCCGGGTGATTAAAATTTATCTGGACAAAACCAATCTTAACATCGTCTCCACTATGTTCAATATCAACCAACGGATTATTACGTAATTTAGTGGGAACTTTTATATTTTCGCCTTTTATCAAAAAATATTCATTTTTTGTTTCTATTTCAACGTCCCCAGGCAATATCCATACATCTTCAGGGTTTTCTATTGTGTCAATTACCGAAGGTATATTTATAGATAAATTAAATTCATAATTTGGGGATGAGTAGTATGGATCTGTGTCATTTTGACCATAAACTCTAATATCTTTTATTTCGATTGCATCTTTTTTCTCATCATATATATAAAATAATCTATAAATAAAACTCGTAAACCAATGGGAAGATTTACCTGATTGCAAGAAATCTCTTGAATCAATTTTGCTTGGGGGGTCTATTTTTGGATATTTATCACTATACCGCTTGTAAAAATCCGACATTGTAATAGCTTCAACCCCGCCATTAATAAACTCTGCAACTACCTCAATCTGATTTTGAAATTCACCAGAATAACCACCAGCATCCAGATCTGACTCAAGCCCTACTGTAATTTGGTTAAAATCATTATTTTCATTGTTGAGATATGTGTCCAGCAATTTATTAAAGTATCCTGTGTCCAATTTATTGGAGAGAACCAAGTAGTCTTGAGTGCTGAAAAGGCTACTTTCGTACCCATTCAAAGGATCCCTTGATGCCCATTGTATATTAACCATGTCCAACTTAGTATCCTCACTTGAAGCTGGCACAGCTGGGTGAAATTTGCTTGGATAATACGGTATTTGCCAAGGTTGACCCCAAAGTTGGTAATTATCAGTTGAAAATTGATCAGCACATACAAGATTTGCTGTTACGTTGTACTTTTGCTTTATATATGACAGAGAAAAACCGTCTGTCCACCATGACCCTACTGAGTTTGGGTAGTAACCAAAATTTTCCTTAAATTTTTCGAAAACACCGTCTATTAGTATCATTCTTTCTACTTTTGTATATCCAGAAAGAAATATGCTGTTTGAGTGATGCCAAGACCCACTGTCGTGATACTCTACACCCACACTATCGGAAAATGATGGAGTAACCTCTAAAAATAAGCCAAACTCTTGGAATTCATCCATTTGAAGTATTTCTTGCACAACTTCTTCATTGTCTAATGCGTCGTAAGTTAATAGCCATGTGGCGGGTAAGTTATGTTTTTTTATAACAGAGTATTGGTTCCTAATACTTTCGGTCAAGTCTGGTGTATACCTTGAAACCCTGACTGGATTAACAATAGTAATAAATTTATTACTATCCTGTGCATAAACACTTGGAGAAAAGACGAAAAATAAAAATAAAATTGTTAAAATAAATATTTTCTTCATCAATAGATCCAATTTGTGTTGTTTTTGGTATCGTAGTAGTGAAGAATTTTCAGTCTGTAAAAAACAGCCAATGTATCCCATGCCATCCAAAGGCTTGTACTCCATTTAATTGCACTTGATGAAGCGTTAAAAACAACTTCAATGGGACCTTCATAAATCCTTTTAAATCCCAAATACCTTGCAACTGCAAGCATTTCTATGTCCATCGCATAAGTTTTTACAAGAAGTCTTGGGAGAATTTTTTCAACTACTTCTCTTCTAAAGATTTTTATACCACTTTGAGTATCTTTAAGGTCAAGTCCAAAAAGAATTTTAACAACGACGTGGTAGCCAAAACTCAATATCTTTCTGGTAAGTGGGTAATTTACCCTTGAAACTGGGTGTTTTTTACTTCCTACAATGATATCTGCATTGTACCAATCCATGTGAGCCATGAGCATCATAATTCCTTTTGGGGAAATATCCATACCAGCATCTAAAAAAGATACCAGATCTCCTTTTGCCTTACTCATTCCATATCGCACTGCATACCCTTTTCCTTGATTTTGCTTATACCCATAAATCTTAAGTTTGTTTGATTTTATTTGCTTTACTTTCGCGAATGTTCCATCAAGTTTTCCATCCACTACACAAATTACCTCAAAATCAATATTTGCTAGGCCAGCTTGAAGCGTTTTGACAATACTTTCTATATCTTTTTTAATTGTTCTTTCTTGTTTAAAGGCAGGCACAATAACCGAAAGAAGTTTTGGAGTTCTTGATTTTGTTTCTAAACCTTTATTCATTGTTTTTTGTTTCATAAACCAAATTGTAACCTGTATATGTGGCCAAACAAATAAACATTGCAAAAGTTACACACAACGATATCTGTATTACTTGGGTAATACTACCATGGTAAAGCCAGATAAGCCCCACCTGAGCCAAGGCTGCCAGAAGAGGCACAAAGACTATTCTTACCTTGCCTATTGAGAGGAAGAAGTTTACAAGTAGATTAGACAGAGTATAGAAAAGCATGAATGCTCCCATCCACACCAGATCAGTTTTTGCTGATAGATAATCTTTTCCATATAAAACTCCAATTGCCAATTCTGGGAATAACCAATAAAAAGCAGTAATTACAAGAGCAATTGAAGCAGTAATCAGTAAAGACGCTAAAAATATTTTTGAGTAACTTTGGTTACTTGCTCTTCTTTTAGAAACAACTGGGAACATGGTAGATGTAACAGGAGAAGTTGCAAAAAATATAATTTTACCGAGGGTTGAAATTGCTGCATAGATTCCAGCCGAAAAAGGGTCTAAGAAATGCTTAACTAACACTACATCGATAGTAAAAATAGAAGTAAATGCTAATGATTGCAACAAAACCGGTCCTGAATATTTCAAAAAAGGCTTAAGATCTACATCTTTGGTCTTTCCTGGTTTAATATGTTTTTTAATAAATTTCTGACTATAAAAATATGCCAGTATCGCGCCTATTACAATAGCAAGCATAACACCAAAAACCGACCATCCTAGTAAAATTAAACCAACACCTATTAAAAGTTTGGCTAGTGACGATATTAAAGCTGGTATTACAAAACCTAGAAACTTCAAAAATCCCTGTGAAGTAGACTGGTTAACCAATGTGACCAATGAAAAAAACAGTACCGGCGCAATAAGAGCTACAGACGACACATTTTCAATATGTAAAAACCTAGAAATTGAAGGTGACATAACAAACATTAGAACTGCTAATACAATTGCCAACTTAAATATTAATTTTTTTATAGAGGTGTAAACAGAATAAAGTTCTGAATTTTTCGCGCTCGATACAAATTTGACTATCGAAACACTTGCTGAGGATGGAATAATACTCACCAGATACATGATGGAATACAAACTAGCCAAAACTCCATAATTCACAGGCCCCAGCATCCTACCCATTACAAGATGGTAAACATAGTTAATTCCATTTGCTCCCATGTTTCCTACAAACATAATCACACTTCCTGAAAATAAAGGATGTTTAATTACTTTTAAAGTGTGATGTTTTATTCTATTCATGCTATCCAATAACCCCTCAAAAATAAGCTAGTGTTAATCATAAGCCAGAGACCAGATAAAATAAAGTAAATGGATTTAGTTAATTTTGATTGTTTTTCCAAGAGTACTGCCATCACTATAAATGCAGGAAAAATTACCACCAAATACCTAGGCACTGATGAAAAACTACCTTGTGCAGATGGAACTAAAAATCCAAACAGAATGTAAACTACGTAAGACCAACGAATTTTTTTGATATATGCATATATTGGCAAGATTACAAATAAAATTGCAGTTGTAACCTCCAAAAGAGTAGTTTGCAAACTATATAAATGCACCTTTCCTAAAAAAATAATTTTTACATATCTAAAAAATACCTGAGGCAATAGAATTATTCCCTTTTGATGTTGTTCTCCCACTATTGTTTGAAGATTATAAAAAGCTAGCGGATCTGCATAGTTTTTCCAACTAAACAACATATAGGTAAAAAGTCCAAAAGCAGAAACACCAAGAAGGTAGACTTTTTCTTTGACAAACTTTTTTAAATCTAATTTTCTCTGCATAATATCCACTAAAATCATCATAAGTACAAAGACACCATAAATACGTGTTGCTGTCATTAGAATGCCAACCAAACCACTCAGGAGGTATTTATCTTTACGATATAAATAGTATGTTAAAAGAGAAGTAAGTAAGAACAAGCTTTCTGTATAAACTGCTCCAAAATAGAAGCTTGTCGGAAATACCAAAAGTGAAATTAAAGCCAGTTTTGCAATTTTTTCGGAATAATCAAGCCTTACTACTTTCCAAAAAATAAAAAGTGCTCCTAAAAATGATAAATTAGAAACAATAAGTCCTGTCCATATACTTTGAGGTAACCCAACTCCAAATGGTAGCGAGAAAAATTTAATTAAGAAAGGGTACGCAGGAAAAAACGCTTGTTGTAGATTTTTATATCCATAAATTGCAATCGAAGTATAGTGCTCCCCATCAAAGTTCGCCCAACCCCAAAATAATGGATTTTTAGAATAATTTTGTACTCTTCCTGCCAAAAAGTTGTCACTAAAGAGTGGTAGATAATTAACCGCCACAACAGCTGCAATGAAGACCAAAACTCTCCACACTAAAAAACTTTTTAGAATAAAGAGGAAGTTAGATTTTTGCATATACATCCAAGGTTTCTTTTGCAGTTTTTTCCCATGTGTACACTCGTGGCAACTTGATGTTTTTGTTTGGATTGGTTATTCCTTTTGCCATATCTTTTGGGTCGTTTGGATCAACATAATCTAAGTCGGCACCAAGTATTTCAACCAGAGCTTGGGTTTTTGTAGCAACCAAAGGTGTACCGCAAGCCACAGCCTCAATAGCTGGCAGACCAAACCCTTCATACAAAGAAGGTTGTATATAGACTGCAGCTAAATTATACAAATCATTCATTTCTTCATCACTCGCGTAACCGTAACGTACAACATCTTTGAAATCAACGTCTCTAAGGTGGGAAAGCTCCGGATGGCCCGTATCCATTTTTTCTACTTCTGTTGCATGTTTTCCTGCAATAACTAAAGGTATCTTGGCTATCTTACAAGCTTTAATTAAATTGGGAATATTTTTGTTATAATTAACATCCCCAGTGTACAAAGCAAATTTACTTGGTAATTTGTAATTTTTTGTAACTTTAGTCTTTCTGAATACCTTTTTAGGTGCAAGATAAACTACATGTACCTTTTTTGGATCAAAACTAAGTAATCTACAAATATCTTTTTTTGATGTCTCTGAAATTGTAATAATTTCATCAATACTTTTTTTGACTTTACCAACGTTATTGAAATAATTTAGTTTTCCCCTAATTCCTGGCGGATAGTGGCTTGGGTATATAAGCGGAATAAGGTCATGAATAGTTAAAATCCACTTTTGACCAACTGGCTTAGTCAGGGGAAAAATTGCTTCTTCGAAAGGTTTAAAATATGTAAAATGTACAATATCAGCAGCTTTTTTTCTTTTAACAATCTTCAGTCTCTTGTCTTTTAACTTCTCAAGTGCCTTAAGGAGTTCAGTTGTGTGAACCCCAATTCCTCGCACATTGTGGCCTGAGTCTCTCCCATTTTCAAAAAATACCTTCATTGAGTTTAATTATACCAACAAATCAAGATTTACTCTCATTTCCATATCCTTCGGGGTAAAGAGGGTATTCATCACTCCTGGAGGGAGAGTTCGTAATTTGCATAACTTTATCAATAACTTCATCAACATTTAAATATTTTTTTCCATTTTGTTCAAGTTTTTTTCTGTAAATTAGCCCTCCTGTACCAAAATCTGTCATAACTGAACCAAGAGTGAGCAACACAAAGTCCACTCCCCTTCCTTTGAATTCTTTCGAAAGTGTCAAAGACATTCCTCTAAGTGCAAACTTGGAAGTACAGTATGCAACCCTGTTTTTACTAGGATATATCCCCATTCCAGAACCAAAAGAAAGCACCATAGCGTCCTCTGATTTTTTAAAAAGAGGGAGTAGTCCCTTTGAAAACATAAATACTGAATTTAAATTAATGTCCATTGAAGCTCTCCACTCAGAGAGAGTTAAATCTTCAAGTTTTTTATAAATTCCTATTCCTGCTACATTAAACAGATAATCAATTTTTTTATGTTTTGAGGTAATGTCGGATATAACATTTTGAATGTCTTTTTGGTTGGTAAAATCAGCTTTATAAAAAAAGTGTCTATTCCCATCCAACATGTGAGTTAATCGCCCAAGCAAGTCCCTTTCTCTTTCTACTAAAATACAAGTTACGCCTTGTTTTTCTAAAGCCTCCACAAGATAAGACCCCATTGCACCACCTGCACCTGTAATTACTGCTGTTTTCATACTATTTTTAGTCTACATTACTTCCGATCACTTCGGCAATATTTTTGAAGCCTTTACGTACGAACATTTCATTTAAACCTTCATTTATTTGAGAAATAAGCTGAGGTCCTTCAAAAATCATACCTGTTATAAGCTGCACCAGTGTTGCACCGCTTTCAAATTTAGCCCAGGCATCCTCTACACTAAACACTCCACCACAACCAATTATTGTTAATTTATCCCCGTAGTTTTTATATGCAAGTTTGATTAACTCATTTGATCTTTTCTGTGTTGGTTTACCTGAAAGCTTGCCTACTTTGTATTTTTTACGTTCATCTTTATGAACACTTTTGTCCTTTGTGTTTGTCTGCAAGTTTCCAAGTATTACCCCTGCAATTTTGTGCTTACAAATTTCTGCAAGCATATTTTTAGTATGTCTATTAGTTTGATCTATTGGCATTTTTATAAATATGGGTTTTTTAAGCCTTAGTTTATCTGTAGCTAGTAGTAATTTTTTTAAGTTAGCCAAAGGATAGAAACTAACACTCCCATGAATTAGATTTGGACAACTAATATTTAATTCATAATAAGAAGAATTTATTTTGTTTTTTTCAAAAGTCTTGAATGCAGAAACAATATCAACAATTGAACTATCAACAGTCTTTAAGATCTTTGAATTAGTTCTTCCTATGGAAATACCTACTGGGTAACCAAACTTCAATTTAGACAGTCTTTCTGAAATTATGCCTGCACCTAAGCTTTTAAAGCCCTTATTTACCATTAAGGAAGCTGACTTAGGAAGTCTGCCTAGTCGAGGCTTAGGATTTCCCTCATAGCTTCCGTTTGTCACTGTTCCCACTGTTCCAAAGCCAAAACCGATGTAGGGAAGCACTTGTGTAAGCCTCCCTTCATAATCAAAGCCAGCAGCTAATCCTATAGGGGTTGAAAAATTGATATCCTTTATTTTTTGTCTTAACCTTGGAAACTTTTTGACATGAATTTTTCTAAAAATTGCGACAACCACTTTGTTTTTAAATATTTTCTCTCCCAATAAAACCATGTTAATGTGTGCTACCTCAGGATCTATCAAAAATAAAATTGGCTTTGCAATATATTTATAAAAATACCCTCCTAAATCCAAAATCAATGTTTTGCTTTCTTTTCTAAAAAACCAAAAAGAAAAACCAAAAATTAAAAACGAAACCAATGCTGAAAGAAGACAATACAAACAAAAAAGTCCTATTAAAAACGCTTGCACATAAATCAAATATGAAGAAAACAAAACCCCAAAGAGAGTAGTCACTAGCAATAAGCTAGTAAATAGTTTGTTTTTCTTCATAAGAAGAAAAAATAAAAATACATAGTAAAACATTCCCAAAAGCGCCAAGGGCATACCTGCTATTTGAGAATACTTTGAAGATGTAACAGCCAAACAGTTTATTAGTGGGCTTACAGGGCACCCAACAGAAGACAATGTGTCGTATTCATATGTCAAAAATACAGAATCAGAAAATCCAACTATAATTAATATAAATAAAATCCAAAAACCATACTTTCTCATTGGAGTATTGTAGCAGGTATTATACTACCTATAAATGTTTTTTCTGTGGCCAACCTTAACGATACGCAGAACGTCTCTGTCTAGATCAAATATTATTCTGTATTCACCAACCCGAAATCTATATTGACCTATTTCAAATTTAGTTAAAGGTTCGGCAAAACTTGTAATATGCTCATTTGCACAGTAAAAATCTAACTTCACTATTATTCTTACTTGTATTTTTCTGTCTAATTTTAAAAATTCTTTTGAAGATTTTGAGGTAAACCTATATTTATACATCAAGATTAATCTTACTCTATTCCCAACATCTTTTTCATCTGCCCAGAACTCACATCGTCAGACTTTGGAGATTTTCTTGATTTTTCTATTGATTTTAAATAATTTGGACTAGATAAAGCCTCCAAATCTTCAACCAGAGAACCCCAAAGGTTATTTGGAATTAAAACACCAAGTGGTTTTTGATTTCTCATCACTCTTACAAATTTGCCATTTTTACCAGCTCGGGTAAACAACTTAGTTATACCGGCCTGTGCTTCTTGGACACTAGCAAAATCTTCCATTAATATTAATTGTGGTGACATTATTACAGAATTATAACAGAATTATGACAGAGTTGTCAATAATCACACCTTCCACATTCTTTCTTCATCTTTCTCTGACATATTCTCATCAAACATTTTAATATCAGTTAACTTTATTTTGTGGAGTTTTGATTTCCATACTTTTGAAAAAGTTTTAAACGTTAAAGGGGGTACGTCTAAATGTCTTTTGTTCCATGCAATAATCACTTCTTTTACTTCAGTAATTGAATTTATTTTTGTGGCCAGTCCCCGAGCTTGAAAACCAACCTTTTTGTCTGAAGCTTTTTGTCTACTGTCTGCAATAGTTATGGAAACTTTTGGGTTTTTGGCAATATTTTTACAATGTATCGTATTTGGTGATCCCAAAAAATAAAAATTAAATTCTTCATCAAATAAATAATATACAGATGCAGCCCAAGGTTCTTTGTAATAAGTTCCCAGAGACATTAGCTTGTAGTTTTTTAAATAATTCAAAACTTCCTTTTTGTGTTTGCTTGTTAATTTCATGGGCTAATTATACTTACTAGTCATATATTTCCAATACCCAACAGGGAAATGAAGGGCACTAAAAAAACTCCAAAGAAATCCAGCAACGCCGTCGAGAACTCCCTTGTGTCTGAAATATAGAATTACAAATGTATATATTGGTTTGTAAACTGTGTATATCAAGAAACTCCAGATATTCTTTCTTGTTTTGTCTTTCTTTAGTTCTTGTGCTTTTAAATCAGTGTAGCGATTCATTCTAGCAAAATATCTTGTAAGTGTTGGGGAATCGTAATGCAGTAAATCATTTTCCAACCATCCTACTTTTCCATCAAGTTTGATTTGTTCATGCACACTAAGTTGCGGAAACTTGGCGTATCCATTTTTTACTAGTCTTATTACCCCGTCAGGGTAAACTCCTGCGTGTATTAGTGGCTTACCTAAAAACATATTTGCTCTTGGGAGAAAATATCCAACTACTTCTCCACTCTCCGTACCAATTGCTCCATCGCGCTGTTGTATTAGTTCCTGATGACGTTTAAAAAGTTTAGCTTTTCTTGAATTATTTACTTTTGGTGGTATCTTGTTTACTACTGCCAGGATTTCTCTTCCTAGTTTGGCAGTTACAACCTCGTCTGCATCAAGTTGCAGTATCCATTCCCCACTGGCTTTGTCTAGCGCCTTTTGTTTTGTGATATGAAAAATATTGTGGTGTGGTTCTAAAAATACTTTTGCCCCGTGACTTTTTGCTCTCTCAACAGTTTTGTCTGTTGAGTGCTCGTCCACAACAATTATCTCATCTGCGATATCGCTCACTGATTCCAAACATCTTTTTATGTTTTCTTCTTCATTCCGGGTTGCCAGTACTACAGACAACATGGGTTTATTTTTATTTGATTTATTCTTTGTCATTAATATTTTGGTAATAACAGATAAAATGCATTTGACCCGTTTGGATATTTTACCAGTTTAGCAACCTCAAAGTTAGGTTTATGAAAAAGTCCATCGTATACACTAGGATTTACTACATACAGTACTCCATCAGCAGGCTGACTTTGATACTGGTCCCAATCAAACCTATATATACCAAAGGATGATACCAAGTTAGATGGACGGCTTTCAGTTTGGTTGTATTTAACTGTTTCTAAATACTCGGGTAGTGGTACTTTGAGATAATAAAGATAGAAAATGTAAGGTTGCATGAAAGCATCAGTCATATACACTCGATACAACACCTCTTCATTTTTTGTAAACTCAACAATTTCTTTCATTCCATATACCCACTCTATTGCATATTTCTCTGCATACTCACCATAATAACTTTTCAAATAATTTCTGAAGGGGATTATCATTGCTAAAACAATTAAAACAGAACTCAATACTCGGGCGTATTTATTTTTAAAAAGTGTGATTAACACAAACGCCCCATATGCAATAATTAGAGTCCAGCTTCCTGTCAAAAACATCGCCCTTGCTGCATGAGGCATATCACTACTAACCGCTCCCGGAAGTGGAGCAAGGAGTATCCATGCAATCAAAACCAGCATTTGTTTGTTTTTTTTAACCAACAACCTCCATAAAATTGCCAATAGTCCAACTATCAACAACGGCAAGTCTAACCAATAAAAAGTACCCACACTTTGGATTGAATGGCGAGGGTTTGAATCTCCTGAAATAAACAAAAACTCAGATTGAAAGTATTTTTTGTAACGACCAAATACGATCTCTGACATCCCAGACATTTCATTACTAGTTTTTTTATAAATAGAAGTCTCTTCAATCTCATTTTTTGGAATTTGATTTTGCTTCAACCTCTCACCTCCCAATAACTGGGGTTTTATAAACAGTAGGCTTATAAAAAAAGCATAAATTGCCAGTCCACAAAAAAACTGTTTTTTGCTTTTAAGTAGTTTTTTAATATTAATAGTAGCCAAAAGAAGCACCAATGGTGGAGTTACAACCTTTGCACTTTGATAAGTCAGCAAATCTATGCCAAAAAGTAAAAACGAAATCCAAATATAATTTTTTCCTTTGCTTCTCAATCCTTTGTAAAAAAGAAAGGTCCCTGCAAGAAAGAAAAATATCGCAAAGTTAAGCTCATGGTTAAATCTAGAAAACTGGATGTTGTAAGGAGATATTGCTAGAAAAAAACTTGCCAGCAGCCCCACTTTATCACTTTTAAATATCTCCCTTGCCAAAAAAAATATTGCGATTACATTCAGCACTCCAAAAAAAGCAGCAGAAGCCCTAGTTGCATAATCATTAAGGCCAAATAGTCCTACAAAGGGAGCTGTCAGGTAAACATGTACAGGATTTTTGTCATCACCAAAAGACTTGAAAGTAATGGGGAGAGTTTTACCCCACTCATCTTTACCCCAATGAATAATAGTGTAAGCATTATAGCCAACTGATGCTTCATCCCATGTAATTGATGGTGGGTATTTATCCAACTGAACAAACCTCGTCAGGATAGAAATCAATACTATTACGCCAAGCATTATATTGACTATCTTTTTACTACGCAGTAGCAAGCTTTGCTTATTCATTAGAAATTTTCACAACTCTTTGGAAAAGTATAATTTCCAAATGATGCCACAGTAGAAAAACCCCAATCTGAAACATCATTCAATACCTTCGTGCTTATAAAGTCATTGGAATTAACCCTATTGTAAAACAATGCAAAAATGTAGGGTTGTGCATATTCATCACTCACACAACCTCCTTCACTACTCTCAAAAATTTGCTTGTACTCAGATTGCCAAGCACTTGAAGACAAATCATTATAAATAGTTCCAAATTTATAAAAATATCCTTCGAAAGATAATAAATACAAAGCAATAACAACCACCATTACTAACCTTTTTTGACTTTTAAAGCGCTTAAGCAAAAAATAAATACCCATCGCAGAAATTGTAACCAACACAGGAGACAAAAATATTACCCTCAGTGCATGTGGACTCTCTCTTGTAATGGCTGCAGGTATTGGAGCTAAAATTAAAGCTATTAAAATATACAAAATTTTAAAGTCTTTTCTTTTAAATATATAAATCAACCCCAGCAATATAAACACACTGTCCAATAAATAAAGTTGTGGACTACCCGGCACTTGGCTTCTGGGGTTTGTGTCTCCATTAACAAACAAAAAGTCTGGGGAATAATTTTTGAAATAATTACTTACTAAATTTTTGGTTGTCCCCACAGTTTGTAGCCTACTAAGGCCGGAATCTTGAGAGTACAACTTATAAATTGGAATCAAACTTGCCAGTATCAAGAACGCAGAAAACAGCAGTAACAACAGTTCATTTTTTTTACTTTTCTTTTTTCTAGTTGAAAATGCAAAACTAATTAAAATTGGACCCAGAAACAGCGGAGTTAATATTCGAAAACTATTATAACTGTATGATGACGCCAGAAAAAAAATAACTGAAGGGATAATCAACCATTTTTTATGGTCTGATTGCAGCCAGAAAAATATTGCCCAAAGAAAAAAGGCCAGTCCTGCAACTGCTTCATAACCAGTTCTTGAAAATATTAAAAACCAAGGAGTAATGGTAAACAAAAACGAAGAAAGAAGAGAAATTGTTTTACTTTTGGTTAAGTTCATTACAAGCAAATAAAGTCCCAGTACTGAGAAAAATCCATAAATAACTGAGGGAAGTCTCACCGCAAAAGCAGTTAAACCAAAAATAGCTTCCGAAACCACAACTGAATAAACATAAACAGGAAGCTTAAACTCTCCAAAGGCTCTAAAGTGAAGTGGTAATACCTCACCCCACTCATCTTTACCAGTAGTTAAAACTGAATAGGCATTATAGCCAATGGAGGCTTCATCCCAATACAAGGATCCTGGAATCTCACTGATTCTAAATAACCTTGAGAATAAAAACAACGAAAGTATTAAAATCAAAACAAAATTAGGTCTCAAAAAACTGATTATTTTCTTCATTGATTATCAACTATCTCAAATGCCCCGTCCCCATTTAAGAAATTTACTCTTTCCAACACCTCTACATATTCAGGAAAATCTCCAGGTTTACCTATGAACAAAATCTTTTTATCAGAATTATCTTTTACAATATCATCATACTTTGATCCTTCATCCCCTAGATCTGGAAAATAATATTTATCAAACCGCAACACTCTCACCCAGTCATATGTTTCAAATCTTTCTAAATTAGAAATACTTTGGAACTTGGCAGGATCATACGCAAGATTAAAAAGTGTAAAAATATGCGGCTCCCCATAGCTCCTTGTAAAAGTAACTAGATCATATTTATCTTGGTTGTCTTTTATATACCCAACAACCTGTTTATTGCCATACTGCCAATCGCGTGAATAGCTGATTGGGTATTTAACAAACAAACTGTTTAGGAAAATGTAGAAATTGACAGCAAACAAGACTGAACCAACAACCAATGTATTTTTAATTAATTTTTTACCAGCAATGCCGGCCAGGCTTTGCTTATTCTTTACATTTTTTGCAAAATAATATATACCAACTGCCGTCAATATTTGGTAAACAGGTACTGCAATCAGGGTTCTAAGAGCATTTGGAATACTGTCATTAGTCATTGAAACTGGAATGAAAGCTATCAGTAACCAAGGTAGTAGAATTTTCAAACTACTACTTTTTTTCTTCAGAAGTATATATAAACCATATAACAAAAATGGAGCTTGGAACCAATAAAGCTCACCAACACCTTGAACATGGTGTTGTTTGTGGCCAGCACCGTCAACAAACAAAAAGTTTGGAGTAAAGTGTGTTAAATAATTTTTTGAAAAATAGAAAGTATTGTATGTATACCTATTGTTAATTAACTTATTTATGACAAATGGAAGTTTTGAATTATTTCTTCTCTCCTCTATTCTAGGAATTAGCCCTGCATCATCGGTAATGCTAACTAATTTATATCTAGCACTTGCTTCCCCTGAAAGAACAAATGGAATCAATGGGGCCATCAAAATTATCATCAACACTCCCGATATTAATGACCATTTTTTGTGTTTCCAAAAAAACTTTCTGTAAAAAATTGCAACTACCAAAAGAAACAATGGTGTAAACACTCTGGCACTATTGTAAGTATAAATAGAAATAGCAAAAGGAATCATCGACAAAACAATCCATTTCAACTGTTTACCCCTACCTTTCAATCCCTTAACCCAAAACCACAACCCCATCAGTATCCAAAACAACGAGAAAGACGATTCAAAAGAACCTCTTGTCAGTTGTATATGCCAAGGAGAAATTGCTAGTAAGAATGCGGCCATCAAAGAAATCTTTTCTCTTTCTTTCCTCGATATTATTTTCAATTCCTTTTTAGGGAGGTTATTCAACATCTCTAAAAGCAGAAAATACAAAAGAAGAACTGACAGGGTTCCGTAAACCACAGGAGTAATCCTGACCCCAAACTCATTTAATCCAAATATAGCAATGCCAGGGATTGACCCGTATATTTGAGCAGGGAGTTTGTATTCTCCAAAGGATCTGAAATGTAGTGGCATAAACATTCCCCATTCATCTTTCCCGGTTTTTAAAATTGAGTATGCATTATATGCAATTGAGGTTTCATCCCAATTGAGAGATGGTGGAATTGAGGTAACTTTATAAACTCTCAAAAAAAAGCTTAAAGAAATGATTGCTAATAAAAAAAATTTAGTTATTTTCGTGCTCATTATCATTCAATAATCAAAGTGTTTTTATCCTGCTGCATATTTTCAATATCGTCAGTAATAATTACATTACCATAAGTTTTTGGGAAGTAACCATATTGGGAAATAACCTCAACAGGATCAATACCTGCATATACTGGAAAACCATATTCTATGTTGTCAATTTTTGTAGACAAAACAACAGTTTCGTAGTTGTTTTTTTGTTCTAATGCCTCAAGAGTTGTTTCATATGCTCCCTTTGACCAAAAGCCGGCAAACTTATTAGGTGCTAAAAAGTAAACTGCAGACAAAACAAAAATAAGCTGAATTCCAATCAAACCAGCTGAAATCAAAACCATTTTTTTATTTAATTTTGAGAATGCATATGCAGTAATTAAGATAAAAGGTGGAATCATAAAAGCATTTCGAAGTCCGTGGGTTTGACCTAAAAACATTGTGGCCAGTGGAACTATTAGAATCCATTTAACTAAAAACAAAAACTTATTTTTATCATTTTTGAAGATTAAATATAGTCCTGCAAACAGAAGTGGTAATTCAACTAAATAAAACATTCCCCATTCTCCTGGATTGTGTCGTGGATTTCTATCACCCCTAAGATATAAAAAATCGAGAGAAATATTCTCCATGTAATTATCCAAAAGTAGCCGGGAGTAATTGAGTGGCTTGTTATAAAATATTGGCCTGATTAGCTCAGGTAATGTGGACATTTCTCTTTCACTATTCACTTTTTGAATAATACTTTCCTTAGTGGCTGAATCTGAAAAGATGTTAAGTCTTAAAAACCTCTCCTCACTTGTTCCTTTTAGGGTTTCATTAACAGATAACCCACCAAAAATTGCCAATATAACTACGGAAATAATAAATAATTTGTTTTTTAAAATTTTTATGTAATTAGTCTTTGTTGTTGATCCACTAAAAAACAAAAGGACTAAAAAGATAAATGGTAGGGTCAGTTTAAAAGTTGGATAGGTAAATATTGCCAAACCCCACGCAATTGCCATTGGGATATATTTTTTGTACAAGAACATAACTACTCCAAAAGTAGCTAAAAACAATGCGAAATGTGCTTCAAACCCCCCTCTACTTAAATAAATGTCCCAAAGTGAAATTGATGTCAAAAAAGATGCAATTAACCCCACTTTCTCACCAAATAACTTCCTGCCCAGAAAATACATCAACACAATCATCCCCAGACCTGAAATAATCGATAAACCCCTAACTCCCCAAGCTGTTGGCCCAAAAAGAGCTACAAAAGGAATCGAGCCATATACATAACCAGGAGGCCTTCCTGCTCCCATCTTAAAGGTAACGGGCAAACTTTCTCCTGTTTGGTCCTTACCTGTCTTTAAAAGTGAATAGGCGTCGTAAACTATTGTTAATTCATCACCATAAAGAGGCATTGAGTTTAATTTATAAGCGGAGCTTGCAAGGTCTGCGACCTTATAGACTCTGAGCACAAGTCCCAATACAAGAATGCTCAGAATTAATAGTATAGATTTTCTTCTCATGTATTAATTGTATATAATTTAATCATGGAAAGCATATTGATGGGTTCTATTGTTGGTTTTACTACCCTAACTCTGCTTTCCTACATACTAATTGTACTAAATATTCCTGCACTAATCATACCAATCACTATTTTAATTATTTTTTTTGGGTTTAAACCTTTCGTTAAGAGAGTCAAAAACTTAAAATTTACTCTCAATAAAAAAACTATTTTAGTATTACTAGTCTTCACGCTCGGAATATTAGGACAACTTGCAGTAATTTCCCCTTCTGGAGTATTTCAAAGCGGGGATCTGCTCTTTTGGAGTGCCCACGGCCACGATGGCATGTGGCACATAGCTCTGATGGAGGAAATGAAAAAAGGTTGGCCACTTTCAAATCCAATATTCGCAGGAGAAAAGCTGGTTAACTACCACTTTTTCTCGGACCTTCTTCCTGCAATGGTGTCTAAATTCACCCCCCTAACCAACTTGAACCTGTATTTTAGAATTTTTCCATTTTTTTATTCACTATTTTTAGGAGCATCAGCTTTCTTTTTGACAAAAAAGATCACAAAAAGTTTCCCAGCTTCCATTTGGGCAACAATTTTCACCTACTTTGCAGGTAGTTTTGGATTTATATTAACCTACATCAAAAATAAAACTATTGGTGGAGAAAGCATCTTCTGGGCAACACAACCACAAAGCTCCAGTGGTAATCCTCCACAAATAATTTCAAACTTCTTGTTTCTATCTGCAATTTACTTTGTATATGTTTATTTAGGACAAAAACAAAAAAGAAGCAAAGTAATTAATTTTTTGATTTGTGTCGTCCTTCTGGGGACTATTTCATCTTTTAAAATATACGGCGGAGTAGTTCTTCTGGGATCACTTGCTCTTATTGGAACCTGGCGTCTAGTCAAAGATAGGGATCCTAAACTATTTGTACTATCTTTAATCAGTGGAATTTTGGCACTTATTCTTTACTTACCAAATACTTCCAACTCCACATCATTTTTAATATATAAGCCTTGGTGGTACATACGAACAATGATAGTAGAGCCCTCCAGACTTAACCTCCTAGATTGGGAGTTGAGAAGGCAAACTTATATTTATGAACACAATTGGAAAAGAGTGGTTTGGCTAGAAGGAATGGGATTTATTATATTTTTCTTTGGGAACTTAGGTATGAGATTTTTAGGGCTCTGGGAATTTGTAAAATCAAAAGCAATTTTTAAGGTCTCCATAGTTCTTTCATTAGTACTCCCCCTTATATTTTTGCAAAAAGGAGTTGCAAGTAACACTAGTCAATTTTTGCAGTATTTTGTACTTATGTTTGGAATACTGGCAGGGGTTGCTGTATCTAAAATTACCAAACCTAAAAGATTTAAGTTTTTAATCCCCATCATTATTGTATTGATGATTCCGACCCAGGTTGGACTACTCAATGAATTTTATTCAAGACCTGCATTTGCTAAGGTCTCTTCTGAAGAATTAACCGCACTTGAGTTTGTAAAACAAAACACAAGTGAAGATTCTATAATTCTTACACCACCATACAATCAATATTTAAATCTTGGGAGTGTTACACCAAATATTTGGGATTGGTTTGATACCAGTTATGTTTCAGCACTAACTTCCCGTCACACATTCTTTGACGATTACGAACAGGTTGACATCATGGGGTACGACTATAGACTAAGACTAGAAGTTAAAAAAATCATCTTTGAAAGTGAAGATGTTGAAATTGTCAAAAAAGCATTTGATTCTACAAACGCTAGTATATTATATTTTCCCAAAGAAACACCTCCGCAAATTGATCCAGGATTACTTAACTTGACCAAAACTTTTGAAAATGAAATTATAGAAGTCTGGAAAACAAATTAGAATATACTCTCTTTACAATTTCCCATTTTGTACTTGGTTTATGGAAGGTGACAAGTGGAACTCCACCCTCTTTAGTTTCCTCACCGTAAGTGTAGTTTAATACTTCACCTGTGGGTTCAATTATAAATACTTCAATAGTCTCACCTAGCCCTGAATCTGGAGATGAAAGGGTGAAGTTGTATTTTACGTCTGCAGAATCATTAATTGGTTCAAACACAAATTTAACAAAATCTCCATCTTCAATATTTTTACCACTCAACAGAGAAGTTCTCAATAAAGTATTGTTTTCATCATAAAGATTGAGAATAATTTCTTTTTTATTTTTCAAGTTTGGATTTCTAATAGAAGTTGCAACTGCAGTTAGGTTCTTCTCTCTTGAAACAAACTCTTGTTTTATATCTCTTTCCTTATAAATTGAAAGTCTTATATCATATTTGTAACCGGGCTGAACCCCTGACGGAGTCATATTAATAGTAGAAGCCATTAGTGCAGGAAAAACAAAAATTACAAATAATATAAATGTTGTTGTAAACCAAATTAATTTTTTCATTTTATAATGTTTTTTATCTAATCCTTTTTCTCAGACAATAGTTTATATGAAATTACACCAGCACCACCTGCAAACAAAGTATGTAATATGCTTTGAAAGTTATATGGATCATAGAACTTTTCCATTACAGCAAAAGGGGTTGGGAGTAAATCATACCAAGTTGTATAAATCCTAAATAGTGAAATTGTCATGTTTCTATCTTCATACAAAAGTGGAATTGCAAGTGCAAGCATACAAAGAAGAACCACAGGCCAGGTCAATTTACTGTTTTTAACAATTAGTATCAACAAAAATGGTGCTATCCAAAGCAGCCATGAGATATGAAAGTGGGAGAATGAAAAAATAATTAATAAAAACACTACCCAATAATTAAATAGGTTAATGTCCTTTTTGTGTAGCCATACAGAGAAAAACAAAGCGGAAAGAATCAGCAGTCCCATCATGATTGACTCACCGAATCCAACTAATATGCCTGGGTTAAATATTCTTGTAGTAAGACCAGATACCAGGGCTGACTGAACAAAAGCTGTAGACCAAAATGGAACTATCGTCAAAAATAGTATAAACAAAGGAATCAACACTGAAAGAATCTTTTGTTTGGTGTTTTTTGCTTTCAAAAAAATGAAAGGCAAGAAAATTAAAGGATATGCTTTAAAACAAGCTGCAAGTCCCAGAAATACTAATGCACTAAGCAGTTTCTTTCTTTTTAGAAAGAGAAAAGCTACTAGTGTTAAAAATACACTATAAATATCAATGTTGGAAAATGCGTAAATTAAAATTATTGTAAATGGGTTAAATAACCAGAAAGTAAAAGCTTTTTCTTTGTCTTTTTCATCCTTAAAAAATTTAAGCAACAAAAATGCAATTGCAATATCCACAACCAACAAAGGAAATTTCAAAAAAATCAGGTACCAAAAGATGTTTGGGTCTGTAACTGATGTGACAGAGTCTGCATTTGCTAGCCAGTTATCCAAACCTTGCCCCAAAAGAGGTGAAACAATTGCTTGGTATCCTCCAACCACAAAGTAGGACAATGGAAAATATACAAATTCTTCCTTTAAAGGAAGGCTCATTCTATTTTCAATTAAATAAGGGTAAATATTAACTACCCCTTTTTTCAAAAAAGAGGATTGGAAGTTGAATGTTTTGATATCTGGGTGATACAAAAATCCAGAGACCAACAACCTCAAGACAATTGCTAAAAACAATATTTTAAGTCTGCCCTTTTTAAATATACCTTCCTTCATTAAATACTCTCCGATCTTTTAGAAAAATGATAGTAAACATAATACAAACTGACCCCGACAAAAATAGTATGAAAAATACTTCTCAATGTATTTATATCTGGATTCATTCCCATTAGTTGCCACACCCCAGGAAGGCCATAAAGCGCAGGATTAATAGGAGAGAACAACCAGACAGTTAACCCTGGGTCAAAGAAAGTAATGAGAGCTATAAAGCTAAGTAGTGACACTGCCACAAGAGGCCAGTGCTTGAAATTTGATTTAACCAGGTCTATCACAAAAAATGGCATAATCCACAAAAACCATTGAGGGTGGTAGTGGGTAAAAGTAAAAAATATAAGCATCATAACAAAAAATCTTTTCCACAAATTTTCGGCAGAACTATTCCTGTAAAGAAACACAAGATAGAAAAACATAACTACTGCTAGAAAAAGTATTATTGATTCTCCTCCAGAGATAGGAATTTGAGCATATAGACTCTTCGTAGTCTGACCAGCCAAAAGTGCAGTTCTTCTAAAGCCAGCGGAGCCAATAAAAGGAAATGCTGCCACAGCGTAAGTCAATGTTCCTACAGCTACTATTTTAATCCTGCTCCACCAATCTTTCTTAAGAAGGGCCAATGGAACAACAAACAAAAGTGGGAAGATTTTAAAAGCAGCTCCCAAACCAAGAAGCATTGCACTTGGCAACAAACTTACATCCTTCTTGTCTCTTTTTTTAAGTACAAGAGCTAGTGCTGCTACTGTCAAAAATGTCGGTATTATGTCGAACTGCCCCAACATGTAGGTTGCATACAAATTAACAGGATTAAACAGCCAAAGTCCGAACGCCCATATCTTTTTCTTCCTGTCTTTGAAAAATGACATCAAAAGAAAAGCGGTAGCAATATCAAAAATAAAATAAGGAAGCTTTAGAAGCAATAATAGTAAATTTAGTTGAATGTTGCCCAATGTTGAGGGAAAATCAAGAAGAAAATTGTCATGTACTTGCGGGTTTACCATCCAAGTGGTTAATAGAGATGCTCCACCAAGGAAAAAATATGTTAGGGGTGGATAATTAAATAAATTTCTAGGGTAAACTCCTAAATAAGGGTGATCTTCAGGGAGTTCCCATAAATAATCATAAAAAGTGGTGATTTTAGTTTCAGTTAACACTCTCCCTGCAAAATCAAAAGGTACTACATCAGAATGATATGTTGTAAAAGAGAGAAGTACCCGCAAGAGTACCGCAATAATTAAAATTTTAGATATTACTTTTTTCATTTTTAATCGCTTTTAAACAAATCTTCTTTAGATAGTATTACTATACAAGCTCCAAGTGACATTACCGATACAATGTCTAGCAAGAGTCTCATTGTCGACTCACGATACTCAACCTCTACTACGTGCGTTCCAGCTGGAACAGTAATTGTAATTTGACCGAATGGCTTACCCGCAATAATTTCTGTACGTTTACCATCAATTTTGGCCACCCAGCCTGGATACATATATTTTGTGTAATATAGTTCAAATTCATACTCACTGTCAGTAATTATTTTAGCATCCAAAGCGCTTTTTTCCTCAATCCTCAAGATTGCGGCTGAATCCGTATATGCTCTTTTGTAAAGCTTGTCTGGTCTTTTTTGGGTGGCCTTAGGCAGTCTTAAATATTCTTCAGATGTTTGCTTGTAAGCATCACTTGCAGTACCTTTTGGAATATATCTATTTATGTAGTAAGCATCTTCTCTTCCTAGATATTCGCTGGTTTTGAAGTATTTAAAATTAAGTAGTATTGAAAATAAAATTACAAAAAAAGAGATCAATACTGAAAAATTCTTTTTGTTTTTGAACAACTTTGCAAATACAAGCAAAAATAAAGGACTAGCAAAGCATATCATCACCAAAAATCTCCAAGGGAATTGAAAATAGGGTAAAAGCGGCAAGTTTTCCCACAAAAAAGCAGACCTGTGGTTCATCATAAAAATACTTGCAAAAAATATCACTGTTCCCCAAAGCAAAAATATTTTTTCTTCTAATGAAAAGATTTTGTACTTTTTCACAAAAATGATACTACCTAGAAGTACCACTGCTAATCCAGTAAAACCCATATAAAAAGACATTGTGTCGTAAGGGCCTGGGACTGATGCTCCGTAACCAAAATAAGGAGTTATGAATTGTCTCAAAGTGGGGAAGTGGTTATAGAAATTAAAAACTGTGTCATATTGCATTAACCGACTTTCCAAAATAGCCGGAAACCAAAAATATATCGAGGTGAGTAGTCCCGATAAAAGTCCCCAAAAACTTCTACTAATTGCCTCTTTTTTATCTTTAGAAATCCATATAATTCTTGCTACAACAAAAATAAGTAAAAATGGCATGAACATATATGCCATAATATTGTGCGACAGAACAAGTGCAGCGGTTGAAAGCCCTGCAATTCCTACCCATTTAAAAGATTTCTCGTTACTTGTTAATTTTATGAAAGAAAGAGTAATTAGCGGGAGGAAAACAAAAGCAACTATCTCCCCTATCGTTCCCCTAACGAAAATTTCCAAAGCTCGGTACGGAGCATATACATATAGTACTGCACCTGCCAAAGACATCTCTCTAGCCATAAATTGCCTGAGCAGCTTGTACATAAAATACATTGAAAATGGAATTGATAGACCAAAAACAATCTTCACACTACCAACTAATGAAAAACCAATTAAATGAAAAGCTTCTGCTATATAAAATGGCAGTGGATATACAAAACTGAAAAGTGGATAACCAAATCCAAAACTAAGATCAGGTACATACCTTGGTGGGAACTGCAGCATCTTAACTACTCTGTCCATCTCAAAAAGCCATCCTATGTGTAAGTCATCAGAAACTCCGAAGTAACCATCAACAAATAAATACCTCACAGCAGGAATAGATAAAAGCAATATTATAAAATACAAATATTTCTTTACAAAATTCACTTTTTTCATAAAATGGTTATTCTATTTTGGTTATTCTAATTTTTATCATTGCCATTCTTTTTTTCTTTTAAGTAGTCCTATAAACCATCCTATGCTGACAATTGTTATTATATTAGAAATTGTTCTCAATGGTGTATTTTTAAATCTTCCTTCTATTTTGTAGTCACCTTTGTCTAGTGTTACAGAAATTCTCCCCAATAAATTATCATGTGTTGAGGGGTAACTCTTGCCATCCACTTTAACTTCCCAATTGGGAAAATAGTAAACAGGTATGTGTATCTCTGATAATTCACTTACCTCTGCCTTAAATTCCCATCTATTAGAACGGTTTTTAAAGTCAACAACACTTGCCTCCCCTGAAATGACAAGTGGAGCCTCAGGTGCTGCTTCTCTTGGCTCTAGAGCAGTTTTAGGTAGGTAATCTAGTATTGCACCGCGTCTTTGTTGTTCCCACAGCTCTCCTGTCAATTTTTGTTTGCTGGTAACATCAAAAAACTCACGAGGTTTAAAGTAACTCCAATTTAAAATCACTGTAGATACAATCACTATGATTGCAAAAATCTTTTGCCATTTTTTCTTTACAGAAAATATGACAAATCCACCCAATATGGATGCAGAAAAAACAGTAAGAGATAAAAACCGCCAGGGAAATTGAAAAAATTGTAGTATTCTAAAGCTCTCCCAAACAAATGTAGATTTATTGTGTGTCATTAGTACAGAAACTATGAATGTCCCCACAATTCCAACCACTAAAACTTTTGTAGACTTTCTAATTTTGGATGTAAATATTGTCCTGGAAAAAAATAGTGAAACGGCTGAAAATCCTACCAACAACCAGTATGGCCAACCCACTTGAAAAGACATACCTCCTTCTGGGCCTGGTATTGAAGTTCCATAACCCCACGCCCGATCAAAAAAGAGTTGCTTGATACTTATAAAATTAGCTCTGTAATCCAATTCAAACCTAGTTAAGCTTTCAGTTTGGACCAATTCTTTTTCAAAAAAAGCAGGAAAAACAAAAAAAGATGACAAACCAATAGCCAGAAGAGTAGAGATAACAATAATTTTTACACTTTTCCATTTGGTTGCAAATAGCCAGTAAATTATCCACACTATTAAAATCGGCAAAAATATAACAGTCATTATATTGTGTGTAATAAGGAAGAAAAACAAGGTGAGAGTAGAATAAAAGAAAATATTCTTTTCTCCTGGTTTCGTAATCAACTTTAGAAAAAAGTAAAAGACAAAAGGAATTAGCGCCAAGCCCATACTCTCAGACAAAGCCCCTCGAACGTAAATATCTAGTGCTTTATATGGTGCAAAAAGATAAAGTATGGCTGCTGTAATCCCTGCATATTTTCCCCAAAGTTCAGACACTAAAAAGTACATACCAAAACTCCCCCCCACTAAAGCAATTAAGAAAAGGAGTTTCGATGCTGCCAAAAAGCCCATAAAATAGCTCAATATTGCTCCTAAATAGTAAGGGAAGACTCCATAAAAGTTAAAAAGCGGATAGCCGTTCCCCCACCCCATGCTCGAAACCCATCTACAGGGAATTTGACCATCGGCAAAACACTTTCTCATTTCAAAAATCCTAATTACTTGCAAATCATCTTGGTGAGAAAAATAACCCCCTCGCAACAGTGGCCAAGCAACAGAAAGACCTAAAATTGTAATCAAAACTAATTCCCAATGCTTACCAACAAAGTTGACCAAACTACGTTTATTTAATAATTTTTTAATGCTTTGCAGTTTATTCATTTCTCTCTTTTCTTTAAATGCTCATTTTTAGATATCAACCACACCAATATTATTATACTAGCTACTGTTATCAAGTTCCCAATTGACCTCACTGGAGTGTTTGTTAATTTGGCTTCAACACTGTGTTCCCCTTTTGGCAGTTTGAAAGTAATTAAGCCGTAACAAAACTCCTCACCTCTACAATCATCATTGTAATGATCCACCACTTCTCCATCAACACTTACCTGCATACCAGGGAAGTCGTAAAGGGGTAGACGGATGGTTGCATCTTCAGATACCTTGATTATTCCGTTTTGAAAATTACTACCCTTTTTATACTCAACCACCTGTACACTGCCGTCCATTATTTCAGGCAATAGTGGAGCTTCTGTAATTGGAGGGAACTCTGCATAAATTGGCAAATAATCAAAAATGCTTATTGTCATTTGCTTTTGCCATGAAATTCCAGAAAACTTGTCCGCATCGGTTATATCAAGCCAGTCTTTTGGAACAAAGAAACCAATGTTTAAAATAATTGCCGACAAAATTAATACTCCCCCCAAGGCGTACTTAATCTTTTTAGAAAAATGTACTGCAAGTCCTCCCAAAAGAGATAGTAAAAATATACTGACTGACAAAAATCTCCAAGGAAATTGTAACCACCAAAGAGCGGGTATTTGGGCCCATATGAAACTTGATTTCATATGAATCATAAACAAAACTAGTAGTTCGAGTCCTCCTAAAATGAGTATTAAATTTATTAGTTTTTTCTCCTTTTTATTCTTTTTGTAATTAAATATTCCCAAAACTACAGCCACTATTCCAACTATCCACTGAATAAGTCCTGTTGAAAGATTTAAAAGTTCATCGGGAAACCCAGATGATCCATAACCCCACTCTCTGGAAATAAATAGTTTATACAAACTTACAAAATGAGCTCTATAATCAAAATAACCTGACAAAATAGAATCTATATGGGTGAATTTAGCCTCAAATAAAACCGGAAGAGTGAAAAAAGCAGCTAATCCAACTCCAAATAATCCAAATAATCCAATCCTCAGCAATAATCTAATCTTTTTTTCTACAACAGCCCAATAAATAGCCCAGACAATTGCAACTGGTGCAAAAATCAAAGTCATTAAATTGTGTGTCAAAAGAAGTAGAGACAAAAAAACTGAAAACCAAATAAAGTATTTCTTTTTTTCAGTTTTTATTAATTTGTACAAAGCCCATAAAATTACCGGAAACAAAGGTAGTGCCCAAAATTCACTCATAGCACCTCTAACATAAACCTCCACTGCTTTGTAGGGAACGTAAGTGTATAAAACTGAAGAAACAAAACCAGGCCAAGAGCCAAGAAGCGATTCAACAAGTACAAACATTGCTAAAGCGGAAAATATGTAGCCTGCTACAAACAAAATTTTTACGACATCTATGTATTGAAAACCAACTCTGTGCAATACTGCACCAACATAATATACAGAAGGAGGATAGAAGTTGAACTGTGGATAACCATACCCATAACCCGCATCAGGAACCCAACGACAAGGAATTTGGACGTCTCTGAAACATTTATCCATCTGTTGAATCCTAAAAGCTTGTAAATCATCTTGCATTGAGTAGTATCCAGGACGAAGTAAATTCCAGGTTACTGGAATCGTAAATATAATCACCAAAACTATCCAAACAAGCCTTTGTCTATTTTTGAATACTTTTTTCATATAACAGCAATTATATATATTCTACAACAAAAAAAGGTCTTTTATGCCGAAGGTAAGAAGTTTTTGGAAGTTGAAATTGTTTTTCCAGTCTCTTTTTCTAACTTTTCTCTAGCTTCTCCTGCAATTCTGCCTCCACGCTTTGAGGTTTGTTTATTTTTTTCAAATCCTTGCGGATGTTCTGTTTTAGTGATTTCAGTTGTTGCGGCCTCCCCTAATTGCGAAAAGAGAAGCTCTAAATCGTTCATGTGATCTCTTAAGTTTTGTCTTTTTAACCCTTTCAGCTTTTTATATTCAGATGGTGTTACTCCAAATGTTGCTTTTGAAATTTCAGCAGTCAATATCGCATATTCGACAGGTTTCTTTACACCGTGAGTATACCACTCATCAGTTAGCTCCTCACGAATGGCGATTCCGCGCATTCTTCTTTCAATCCAAGAACCTGGATATCCTTTTGCTTTATAAATTGCTCTTGCCCTTTTTTGTGCCAATTCAGGATCTTCAATTTCTTCTATTCGTTCATAACCGACTTTTGCAAGCCATCTTTTAAGTGGTTCTGCTTTAGATGAGGGAATTGATTGAATTATTCGGAACATACCTTCTGTGTTTGCACAATTTATTTTCTGTGTTCCTCCTGCAGTCTTAATTGAAAGGGGGGCGGCAATTTGCCCCCACCCTTCTGAAAGATCTGAATCACGACGACGCATATCTTTTATATAACCAGAAGGTTGAGTAGAATCTGTTAAAACAGAGATAATATCAACTATTACAAACCACCATTCATTTTTGTGAATAACCTTCCTAATTTTCTTTTGTCTGAAGATCGCTATTTTAGTATTTTCAGGTTCTGTGGTTGTCATTAATTAACAATATCCCAAACACACCCCGAAGTCAACTTGTTAATTTTTGCCATTTTTGGCCTGACCAAATTATGGCGTTTATTATGTAGTGCTTGACCAAACCATGGTAAATCTTGCTTGAAGGAATTAATCTCTTCCACCTCTCACTTTCATCTGCAAGTTTTTTGAAAGTTGCCCCGTGATAATGCATTATCACTGACTCTGGCAAATAATAAACCTTCAGGCCCTTTTTCCAGGTTTGTCTGCAATAATCAATATCCTCAAAATATGCAAAATACCTCTCATCCAATATTCCCACTCTTTTTCTGGCCTTCGGAGTAATCAAAAATACTGCTCCCACAACAGAATCCACCTCTGTAGGATTTTTTCCTTTGGGAGCAAATTTATCAAACAGGCCCTTACTACCTAAATAATATTCTTTAATTGCATTTGTAATTGTTGGGAAATTAAAACAACTATTTTGAAGCGTCCCGTCCATATTAAGAAGCTTACTTCCAACAACTCCTGCATCAGGAGTTTTTTTGGCGAAATCTACTAAACTTTGAAGAGAGTTTTTGTAAACTACGGTATCGTTATTCAAAAGTAAAACATACTCTCCTTTTGATTTTTTTATTCCCTGGTTATTCGCTTTGCCGTAACCGGTATTGCTGTCATTAAAAATTGCAGTGAAATTGCTATATTTTTTGTCAAAACGCTTTAACATTTCATCTGATCCGTCATCTGATCCGTTGTCTGTGACAAAAACTTCAAATGAAACTTTTGGTTTGTGCTTGAAAATCGACTCAATGCACTCTTTTGTTAAATCGACAGTGTTCATGTTGACTATGACAATTGAGAGGGTTATTTTTTTCATCTATACATTTATAAAATTAAGAATATTTGGAAAATATTGTTTCATCAGATACTGTAGATTCTTTTATCTCCTTTGCCCTAGATCTACGCATGTCTTTATATCTCATTAAGGCCATCAAGATTATTCTCAAATACCCAGGGTGACTAATTGTTCTTTTTACAAGTGACACCATATGTTTTTTCATCAAATTGTTGCTTGTCAAGTTTTTCCAAACAAATAATAAGTGGTTTCGCTCTTGAATCTTTTTAACCTTACCTTGATTCATTTTTTTTATTGTTGCAGAGAGATTTGGACTCACGAAAGCAAAAGGGTCCCACATAAGTTCATATCCCCTCTTTAAAGCCTTATATGAAACATCCACATCTTCCCAATAAAATGGTGAAAGCACTTTTTCATCCATTCCACCAACCTTCATCCACAAATTTTTGCTATATAAGGCTCCACCTGCATTTACAAAAAATGTTTTGTGGACTTTTATATCTTCCTTTCCTCGACCATGCACAATATATCCATTTTCAAAATTACCAGTAGCCCATCCACTTCCCTTTTCGTGAAACGATACTCCGAAAAGATTATTGTTCCCGGCAAATAGTTTCAGGGGATTTTTTAATATATCTATTGATATGGAAACATCATTGTTTAGCAGACATAGTAAATTACCTTTTGAATGTCTTACACCAGTATTGATGGCAGCTGAAAAACCTCTATTTGAACTATGTTTTATTAATTTAACTTCTGGGAAATTCTTCTTTATTACCTCAATACTAGAGTCAGTCGAACCATCATCTACAATTATTACTTCAACTATTTTATTAACTGAATTTTTATAAGCTTTTAATACAGAGGGTAAATTTTTCGACAGAAGTGTTTCACCGTTTAAATTCGGAATAATAACACTTACACTTGAATTTTTACCAGATTTACTTCCCATTGCCTTTACATTTTACAATATATGTAATTCTATATGTTGGCCAAAAGTTCATTATCCTCAATATTGGTAAAAAGAAAAGTAATTTATGATAAATATTAGTCAATAATTTTTTCTCACTAAAACCAAGAAACAACATATATACTCAAAGAAAAATATTTGTATTTAACTTTTTTTGAAAAGACACATTTTGTCCTTTTTTTATTCCACTCGAAATTATATATTTTTCAATCTCCGAAGGAGAGGGTAAACCGTATTCAATGTGTTCATTTAAAAAAGGAAGCTCTTTTTTGTGAGTAAATTTATAGTATTTATACAATATACGATCCACAACCTCTGAATCTTTACCTGAAGGAAAAGTGATATATGCCCTATCTTTAGCTACGCGTATCATTTCCGAAATAGCCTTTTTTCTGTCTTCGGGCAATAAGTGTTCAACCATGTCAACACTAACAACTACATCAAAAGATTCGTTCTCGAAGGGAAGATCAACAACCGATGCCTTTATTACTTTAAATTTCTCGTTTTTCCCATTCTCGATATCTGTTCCAACTAAATTGAAGCCATTACCCATATACACATTTATACCGTAATCACCTGATCCAATATCTAAAATCTTTGACCCTTTCTTAAAAGATGACTTAATATCATCCACTATGGGTAAATATCTCAGAGCAATTGAAATATCCCAATTTGGATATTTTTTTTGCAGCCACTTGTCAAAATTCCTGTTTAATTTCTTGTATTTATTTATCATTTATTCCTAACTTTCACCAAATGTAGCATACCTAAGATAAATTTTTTATCTACTTCGATCTTAAAACCTGCTTTTTTACAAATCTCGATTAAATAATTGTCTCTGTAAGTTTGAATGTGTGTATCTCTCCACACCCACCCCCGGGGATGGAAATGCAGCCACAACCACCAAACAACATTAAATAAATTACTGTCAGACGGAACAAGAAATACGCCGTACCCATTCTTTTTCATCATTCTTTTAACATTTTTCAATACTTTAACCGGATCTTTGACGTGTTCTAAAACTTCCATAATATATACAGCATCAAAAGTATTGTCGTTATATTTGAGCTCATGAGCATCTCCGACCTTGAACTGCATTGCCTTATTTTTTTTCCAATGATTTTTAGCCCAATCAATGGACGACTTTAAAACATCTATGCCAATATACTTTTTTGATTTGGTAATTTCATATATTTTTTTTGAAAAGACACCGTCTGCACATCCAATATCTAAAACTGTTTCGGCTCGCTCACTCAACTTTTGAACTTCATCAAATCTTCTCCTGTGCCAATAGCGTTGTAGGGGGTCTATTTTTAAAGACTGAAAATACCAATTTGGAGGAACTTGCTCATGCATTTCTTCAGCTGTTTTATTTTCCGGAGTTTTCATCATTTCAAAAGAGTTCTCGATTGTACCACTATTTCACCAAATGATTTTTCTTCCAAAAGCATTGTATCGACATCTTCCTCACCAATTGCAATTGGAAGGTACATGGCAGGAATACCTGCCATTGGTTCCAAAATTAAAAAGGATTGTTTAAGTGGGGTTTCTACTCTTTCTAAACTATCAAGTTGCCCTACCTGATCTTTTCCGTGCCACAATGGAACATAACCATACTGGTTCATCCCATACCAGTTATATAAATATGTCCAAACTATATTAATCCAAAGTGGAGATGTTAGAGTGTTTATACTGAACGGTTCTCCATCAGTAATTTCATAAGTGTAGTCAATGGCAGCTTTTTGTTTACTTATGATCATACTTTTTTGAATTGCAAACAAAGTTGAACCAGATTTGTTTTGAGAAAAAACAAAAAACAAATTACCATATACCATAATTAATATGAAAAGAATCGCTAGAAATTTAGATTTGTTGACATATAATTTATAAATATAAAAAGCTAAAATCAACGATACCGCAGGACCGATTCCAACCATTAGAAAAGGTGTTGAAATTCCCCCAACACTAACCACAGTGATATGAGAAAAAAGCCAGATAGCCAAAAATGCTGGGTACTTATCTTTTTTAAAGTTTAGTAGTGAATAAACACCAAGAACAATTATTAAGGCTCCACCAATACCAATATTTCCCGGGAAAGTATTAAGTGCAAAAACGCGGCCTATTTGATTTAGATAAAGAACTAAATAATCTCCAACTGATTTAGTATATGCCAAATTACCCCCACTGGTTGTGGCAAGTGACTTAAATGCTGAAATACTACCAAAACCAAACTTAAATTCACATAAAATCAAACTAAAGACAGAAGCTGTCAATACCGCCAAAAAAGTTATTATTTGTTTCTTGGAAATATTCTTTTTGTGGATATAAAGCCAGATTAATATGGGAATTGCATGATACAGAAGAAATATCTCTGCTTGAACAGATAGTCCAAAACCAATTGCTGTTAAAACAGGCCCAACCCACACTTCGCTTTTTGAGCTTCGCGGGGTAAACCACAACCACAATCCCAAATATAGTAGTGGAACCGTCCAAATCGCAATAGTTGGATTTGACACCCAAGTTGCATATTGTGTTGACTCAAACGAAACAGCAAACAAAAGAGCAGATAGTACCCCCAACCAAGGCTTTTTGAAGGCTGTGTTGGCAATTGCAAAAACTATAAAAACAGCCAATGAATTAAGAAATGCTATCCAATAACCAATAGCTATTGGGCT
The DNA here is from genome assembly GCA_016784385.1 of Candidatus Microgenomates bacterium. GTDB lineage: Bacteria > Patescibacteriota > Microgenomatia > UBA8517 > UBA8517 > BS150m-G53. Next base: position 53,734 of record JADHUT010000003.1, read on the forward strand.
GCCCTTGGCCAAAAAACTAATTGGGGCAAGTAAGTAATAGTAAAATACTCCATGGAAAAGACCAGGAGTGGAGCTAGGTGGCCCTTGTATTTTGATATTACCAGACAATATTTGCTTAACTACTAAAAAATCTCTTGCTTGGTCGTAATAAAAACTCAAAGAATCAAATTTCAAAAACCATATTCTTAATACAAATGCAAAAATAAAGATTATAAAAAGTAAGACATATATGGGCTTGTCCTTTTTATTATTCTTTTTCATTTGTTTTTAAATATATCTTTTAATTTTTCTTCAAATTCACCATATGAATAAACTTGGCTTTTTTGTTTAGCCATTTTTGTTGCATGATTAAACAATTTATAATCAGAATCAACTTCTTTTGTAATACTCACTAAATCTGATAAAGCTTCAAATAAAAATCCGCTTTCTTTGTCATCAATAATTTCCCTATGACCTCCACCACTATAAACAATAGGGACTACACCTGCCGCCATTGCTTCAACTAAGGTGATACCAAAATGTTCCATCTTATCCGGGTTTTTGTTTTCATCTACACCGTACCCTGCTGCTGACCAAAAATATTTGGCTTTTCCATATAGCTGTAAAAGAGTTTGATAATCTGGACTTTGAAGAAACTCAACATTCAAACCTTTAGCCTCTTTTTTCAGCTCATCCAAGTAACCACCAACCCCAACTTCAACACCCCCGGCAAGAACCAGTTTCCAATCTTTATACTTCTCATCCATTGTCAATTTTTTGAAAGACTCAATTAAATATCGTTGACCTTTATTCTGTACTAAATTTGAAAATCTACCTACATATAATATTAAATTCTCTTTTCTTTTAGGTTTGATTTTAGCTACATCCACAGGAGGGTAAACGACAACACTTTCAACTCCATATTCCCTATCTATGATCCTTTTAGTAAAATTGGAATTGCAAATTATCTTTTCAATTCTGAAAAGCTTCATTTTGTTCAGCAAAGATTTACCATTAACACCATGGAAAGGAACTTGAAAATGTAAAAAATTCCTTTTTGCCCTAAGAGTTGGAATACTTCCATCACTTACCCAAAAACAAACATCATAATTCTCTCCCCTATTTATTTCATTCACAATTTTTATCGATTTGGGCAATGTCATACCAAATCTGTTTGATAATCTTTGTAAAATACTTTTCTCTTTCCAAGCAATATCAACTTCATATCCCATACCAGCCAATACTATGGCAACCGATAAAGTATATCGCTCTCCTCCACCTAAAGTATCTAAATAAGGGTTTTTGATAGCTGCTTTTCCCATAATTTTGAATAACTAATCAATCTGCTAAACACTTGATACATTGCGTAAATAATTCCCTCTACACCATCTAAAAAAGAAAGCTGTTTGACAAACCTTAACCAAAATTCGCGCAGTCCCGCTGAAAAAAATCTGAAAATATTCATTTTTGGGTGATTTGCTTTAATCATCTCTTCAGCTTCAAGTTCTGACCATTTGTTTGTTTTTTTTATCATTTCAGAAATACTGCTATTTTTGTGATGGGTAATAGGATTTTTCAGATGCTCAAGGAAACCTTTATATGAAGGTTCTTCATGCAATCTACCTGTCCATTTTGAAAAGTTTGATCTATTAAAAAGTCTTTTTTGATAGTCAGGAAACTGCCCTCCGTGCTTGAATTCTTTCCCAAAGATTATGTTTTTTCTAGGAATAGCAAAACAACCTACTTTCCCACTATTCTTTTTTATAACACTCATTATCTCTTCCATTAAGGCAACACTAACTTCCTCATCTGTGTCTATATATAAAATCCAATCCCCGCTAGCTTCTTTGAACCCTTCATTTCTCCAGTCAGCAAAACTCCCTTTTATATCATCTGTTTTTACTTTAATTATTTCATTTGTCCAAGAAAGAGAATTTATGCACTTTCGGTACAAACCTTTGTCAAACTTCCCACCAACTAAAACAATTGCATTTATCGATGTTTCCATTGCCCCATTCCATGCCTTCCTAAAAGGGCATCAATGGCTCCCCATCTTTGCCACTTTCTACCTTTAAAAACCAACCTGATAGTGTCTCTCAAAACTGCAAATTTGGTTCTGGGTCGTGCGTATCTAAAAGCAAAAAACAATCTGTTCCTGGTCAGAAAATAATCATTTGTAGGGCTCCCAGATCCTCCAGTTGATGCGGAAACCTTGTGCCACATGCAAGTATCTGGTACATAATACGTTTCAAACCCAACCTTTTTTGCTTTCATTGAAAAATCTGGATCCTCCCAGTAGAGAAAAAATGTAGGGTCAAGCAGTCCAACCTGGCCAATCACTTCCCGTTTTATAAGAAGTGTTGCCCCATTTGCAAAGTCGGTTGGTTCTGCTTTGTCATATTGGCCCACATCCACCTCATCGACACCTCTGTGTGGAGAATAAATATTGTCCCAATCCAATATTCCCCCTGCATACCAAATGACCTTACCTAACTCACTCTTTTTATACCTATTTTTAACACCATTTGGTGTCAAGATTTTCTTATGAAATTCATACCCTTTGGCAAAATACATTTTTGGGGAAGCAATACCCACCTTTGGATTTTTTTCCATAAATGAAACCATTTTTGTTACCATGTCAGGAGGAACGATTACATCGTTATTAAGAAGCATTACATAATCCGCTCCTCTTTTTAGTGCATCAACAATTCCCACATTATTACCACCTGCATAACCTAAATTTGCCCCACTTTGAATAAATTTGTAACCCATATTTGGTAATTTGTAATTTTTCAAAGCTTCCTCGGTTCCATCAGAAGAATCATTATCAACCACAATACACTCTAAATCCAAATTTCCAGATTTAAGGACAGAAATATCTCCCAACTCTTCTTTTGTCATCTTAAGAGCGTTTGTTGTGAGTATTATTATTGAAACTTTAATTTTCTTTTTAGTTTTAGCCATATTTTATTTAGTGTTTTTGATTTTTTGATTTTACTCTCAAGTAACCACCACATAAACTGTTTTGAACTTTTATCAAACTCTTCTTCCACCTGACCAATTGAAAGTTTTCTTTTGGCAAATTTGTCTCTTTGCCAAATTTTTAGATAAATAACCAATTCCGAAAATGCCTGAAGAAGTGAGAGTGAAAGACCATGAAGACCATCTTTGTATCCTTCTTGGGCAAAAAATCGGGTTAGAAATTGTGAAGTAGGTTTGCTTATAACTTGTCTCCAAGAAAATTTTACCCCTTCTTTTTTTAAATGTTTGGCCTGAATAGTGGTATAACGATTCATGCGGGTTATGTATTCTTCCAAAGAAGAATAATGGTTGTGAACTATTGCTAAATCTCTCTCTGAAGGTAAATCAAACCCAACTCCAGTCGTTACTGGAATAGAGTGAATTACTTCATTCCAGGATACAGTTCCTTTTTTAAAAAAACGAATGTTGTAATCAGGCCACCAACCAGTATGGCCCATCCATTTACCAAAAATAATATTTTTACGAGGAATTCTAAAAAAATTTGGAGTTATTCCTTCTTTGTAAGATTTAATTTGTTTCTTTAAATATAGTTTTAGTGCTTTTGGGATCCATTCATCGGCATCCAATACAAATACCCAGTTGTGTTTGCATTTTTCAATTCCGAAGTTTCTTGCAGGTTCAACATAACCCATTCTTTTGTGGTTGTAAACTATGGCCCCCGCATTCTTTGCAATTTCAACCGTTTTGTCAGTTGAATTCATATCAACAACAATTATTTCATTTGCAAAACCAGACAAAGAAGAAATGGCCTTAGGAAGTCTCTTTTCTTCATTAAGAGTATTAATTACAACAGAAATCTTGGCCATGGGTTAATTTTAGCAAAAAAGAGGAAACTATTCGACTCTATATACAGAAACAACCAAATTTCCATATATTTTCTCTAAACCCAATTGTTTTGTGCCTAATTTTAGCTCTTCTCCTGGAAGTGGTGAGATGGACCTAACAAGATACAAATATCTAATCTTATTATTTTCTAAAAAGTCCCTACCTTTCTGTTCATCTAAATTTGAAATAAATTCCAATACTTCTTCTCTTCTGTCTTGCCAATCATACCCTAAAATATTTGCGTTAACTTCATCTTCCAAAAATACTTCTTTGTCAGAATAGGCCGACACATAACTAGTTGATTCATACAGATACATTGGTCGTGGTGCATATGCCGCAGCTTGCCTAGATTTATATTTGTCAAAAGGATATGTTAATACCACACCTCCGGGTTGTTCGGACAAAAACTCAAGTGCTTCGTACTCATCGCTACTTATCTTTGAGGGTGGAGTAGATGGCAAGTAATGGACAAGGGTGGCCACAACTCCATAAAAGGCTAATAACAAAACAAGCAGTGTTGTTGTTATTTTCATAACCGGTTTGACCTTTTTAATAATTTGGCTTGTTGATATCCCGGCAAAAAAGCAAAAAATGAAAAGAAAATAGTAGAAAAACTGAATTGTGTTCCAAGGTGTGCCACTTTGTACAAAAAACATGGGGATTATTACTGCAGCTATCATAATTGATATTAAAAATACCAAAAACTCATCGAGTTTTATCTTTTTACAAATTACCTTTAAAAGATAATAAAAACCAATAATTCTAGCTCCCATATTCCCGACCAAAAAGATTACAAATGCTACGCCGTATGTGGGTACTGACTTCAACCATATTTTGCCCATTTTATAGGTAGTCATTGCTGAATAAAATCTCTCCCAACCTAGTCGATCAGAGTAAGACATCATTGTTTCTAGAAACCAAAAAGGCTGCCATACCAAAACTCCACCAGACAACCTATTGAAAGGCAAAAAGACCAAAAGTGAAATCAAAAGGGAGTAAAAGAAAGTTTGTAAGATATAAGTTTTTTTAGATTTAATATACAAATAAATTCCAGAAACAAACAAACCTCCTAGTACTAATATCCCCGCATAAACCTTTACTTGGATAAGAAGACCAAACAACAAGGAAGAGATAATAAGATTTCTGAGATTTTGACTCTTTTTATATTTCAACAAAAACACAAGACCCGCCAGGATAAATATCAACGAAAGAGCAAATGGAGGATTGACCAGTGTTGACATAGCCTGCTGAGACCAAAACATTGATTCGCCACTTACAATTCCATCACGTAAAAGCGTAATCACAAACCCAAACCCAGAACCAAAATAAACAAAAACCAGTGTCCAAAAAATCTCCCTTCTTGATCTTTTCCAAAGGTTCATAAATACATACACCAACCAACCAATGAGAATAGAAAAAATGACTGGTAAGATTTGAAAATACAATGTATTTATTGGAATACTTGTAAGCTTATGAATCGTGGCCATTAATAAATCAAACCCTAAGTGATAGTTTTTTAAAACTTCACCAGCAAAAACTGGGTTATCCAACGTCAACGTCCTTGAAAAGGACTTTGCTAGGGCGATGTGCCAAATACCATCATGACCGTTAGGACCCCAGAAACCTAACCCAAAATCATACCCAATTCCACTTTTTACCATCACCAAACTCCACGCGAGTGATCCTACCAATATTGCAAGGTAAAGACTTTTATTTTTTGAAAAATGCTGAGAAAGTATTTTTAACATCTTCAATAAACCCGAGGCCGTAAAGGGCAAAAATAACTGACAAGTAAATTATTGCTCCAGTAGCTACCAAAATCCACACACTTCCCAAGGAGGCAGGTAGTGCCCTTCTCAAAAATATAAGAGGTAACATCATAACAAATGCCGCCAACAGTGGCTTTAACACAGATTCCATTAGTGAAAAATCAACAAATTTTCTTGCTACAAAAATGGCTACAATTGAAGAAAGTCCCACAATACTATACCCTGCAGCAGCACCGTTAACCCCGTATTTAAGGGCCATATATGGAATAAATATCCACGAGAGAACTGTCCACATGATCATTAAACCAAATGTAATTTTGATTTTTCCAATTGCATTTAAAGTATTAGTTAGCTGGGTTGTAACTGCTGCAAAAATTGAGTTAACAGATATGAATGCCAAAGGAATAAGAGCTGGCACCCATTTTTCATATCGCGGAATAATGGCTACAATTACTGGAGCAACCATCAACAAACCAACCACACTTGGGAAAACCAAAAAACATATAAAAAAGATTGATCTTGTTAGTGATCTTTTTAAATGTTCTTTTTCATCCTGCATACGGGAAAATGCCGGGAATGTTACTTTAATAACATGGTCCATGAAAAACCTCAGAGGTGCTTGTCCCCACTTTTGAGCCCAACCAAGAAGGCCAATACCAGCAGGCCCCAAAACACTTCCCAACACAACAGTCATTCCGTCATCTTTTAGTGTTGCAAGAAGTGTATTTGCTTGATATGGGATTCCAAAAGAAAGTAAATCTTTGAACGATTTTTTGTTAAATGAAATGGCTGGTTTCCACGGCTTCAAAAAATACATTGCCACAAGCCCTACTACTCCACGAGCTAGAACTGCTATTGTAAAGCTAGTTATACCAAAACCTTTCCAGGCCAGTATCACTGCCACTAAATTGTAAACCAAGTTTTCCAATACTTGAGGAATGACCAATTTACCAAACTCCAAGTCCCTCTCCATCAAAATTGATGGAATGGTTTTCAGAGATGAAAGAAAAAGTGAAATGGCAAGAGCAAAAAGCAAGTATTTCCCCCCAACAGATAGTGAATAATGAGAAACTATCAAAGGAGACACTGATAATAATATTGCCAGAATGAGTATGACTAAAATTGTCTGTACTGTAAAAGTGGTTTTAAGATCAGCATTGGTCAATTTTTCCCTTTTCTGTATAAGTGCAGCAGCAAGACCCACATCACTAAAATATGCCAAAAAGTTAACTACTGCAGAAACTATCCAAAAAACACCAAACTCAACAGGAGACAAAAAAACAGTTAAAAAACCAGTCGCAACCAAAGAAAGAACAGAAAGCAAAAAGGTTCTTCCAGTTAAAACAGCAACTCCTTTAACTGCTCTTTTTTTAACAGTATCAAGAGAAATTTCAGTAGTTGGATCTAAATGTTCTTCTTCCACTTCCTAAATTGTAACACTTTACAGGCCTATTTTATTAATTCAAAAAAGAAGAGTTCTTCAAATGGGCCGTATTGCGCGAATTGTTTTGAATCAGTAAGTCTGAGTGCTTTAGGGTAACTTGCAATTAACTTGTACCCTTGTTTTTCAGGATCACCTTTAAACCTTGATTTATTTATAACCAAATAAGTTTTATTGCCTGCTTCTTTTGCTTCCATTAAACTATTTGGTACATCTTCTATGATGACTCCAACACCAATCACAATTATTTTTGAAATATCATTAACATAAATTTGAAGACCATCTGGCAAAGTTCCAAAATAACCTTCAGTTCCAACCACAATTTGTGTGTCTGGGTCTTTTATATGTTCCGCTCTTATGTAATCTGCAACTTGTTTTATTCCTTGCCCCGCAGTCCATTCTTCCAAATATCCTGAACGCTCCCCTCTTGGCAGATTAGCACTCTCTGGATTTGTTAATAAATGATAGTCAAATATCAAAGCTTGAACAGCAAATATCGCAATAACTACTAGGGCAGCCTTTTTGAAAAGTTTATTTCGTTGAAGCAAAAACATCCCAGAAAGTATAAAAAGATATGGTAGAGTAAAAAATATATATCTTGCTGTAAAAGCTCTAGCAAGTTCTGCTTGTATAATAACTGGTGCAAAAAACCAAAGAGAAACAACTAAAGTCTCCTTGAAATGTTTTTTGAATCCAAAAAACATCCCAAAAAGAAGTATTGGAATTATCATAAATGGACCCATGGTCCAAAGCCACACAACAAAATCTTTAAGATACGGAATTAACGGGTCAAAAGGATTTGTCCAAATATGGCTTATTGGTAAAACATAATCTTTAGTTCTTGAAGTAAGTAAAGCAAAATTAGGACCCAATCTTTGGATGTTGTACATAAAATAAGCGAGCACATAACTCACAAGAGATAGTACTCCCAACTTCAGAAATTGCATACCAAACTTTTTTTTGTTTTTTGGCCAAGATGTAAGTAACCAAAATGAAGGAAGAAGAAGTGCACTAAATATTGCAGATGATTTGGTTAGTGTAGCAAACCCCAGACAAAACCCTGTTATTAGAGCGAAATCTAATCTTTTGTATTTAACAGTCAAATATCCAAATACAGCCACCCAAACTCCAAACATTGAAAGCATTGAATCCACAAGTGCCATACGATCAAAAAAAACAGTAAAGGGAGATATGCTATACAAAAGAGCTGAAAACAAGGAAACTACTTTATTTTTAAAGAGCAAATATGAAAGAGTAAAAATACCAAACATTGTTCCAAGTCCTGTAAAAACAGATACAAGCCGGCCTATAAATAATGGGTCTGAAAAATGTTTTATTAAAAACATCAATACCCACATATAAAAAGGTTGTTTGCCATCAGACAAAGGTAGAAACCGCAGTGTTGGTTCCCAGGCCATTACTTGAGCCCACCTGACATAAATAGCTTCATCTACAAACACGGGCAATATAGTAAGATTGTAAACACGAAGAAACAAACCAAGAAGAAATACTCCAACTATTCCAAGCCCCAACCACTTCCACTTTCTTATATGTTTCTTCATTTATACATTCCTTTTAAAGCATTAAGCCTTACTTTCATCAAATCCCGTAGTCCCTCCCAAGAATCTTTAATTGGGTTTACCTTTGTTCCTTCTTTATGGTGCCAATCAACATCAACTTCAGTTACTTTCAATCCCAATTTTCTTGCAACATATAGAATTTCTAAGTCAAATCCAGCAGAAACCGAAGCTCCTTGTGTTGCTGTAGTTGCACTAAACACTTTCAATTTTCCAAAAATTTTCTTTGCTGCGTCTTTTTTGAAAGCTTTGAAGCCACACTGAGTATCCTTAAATGGAAGCCTTAATAGTAAATATCTCAGTACTGAAAATCCATATGCCATTACTTTACGAATTACAGGTGCCCCCTCTCTACCACTTCTTGCCCCAATTACTACATCAAAGTCCTCGTCGATAATTTTAGGTAGTATCTTTTTTACTTGATCAATTGGTGTTGCCTGATCCGTGTCAGAAAAAATAATTACATCCCCTTTGGCTTTTAACATCCCTGCAATTACCGTTGCCCCTTTCCCTCTATGGGGTTGTTTCATCAAAGTAATTTTGCTTTTACCTTCTGTGTATCTAGTTACCAACTCTGCTGTTTTGTCATTTGAGCCATCATCAACAACGATAATTTCCCATGTGTAATCTTGTTTACGCAAGTATCCATAGACGCTTTGTAATACTCCAGTCCGAAGATTGTATTCTTCGTTATATGCAGGTATTACTACACTTAAAAATATATTATTGCTATTTTTTTTCATAAAATGGTTATTCTATTTTAGTTATTCTTTATCTAAAAATCTTTCTCTTCTTTGCACTGTCACACCACCAAAACGAGTACTCTCAACTACTTCCCCTATTGTCTTTTGTCTTTCTAACCATTCTGTTAGTCTCTCTGACTCATCTGGCTCTCCCTCATACAAAGTATACAGAACTGAAACCTGATTTTCCTCTTCTGTAACCCCTTTCCATAAAAACAAGTAATCATACGAATATGAAATTACAGGAGGAACATAAACATCTATGTTAAATTCTCTGCCTTCACTATCTTTTTTCACCCAATCCACAGCTTGCAACTCTGTCTTTAAGGCAATGCTTCCAGGTCCATCTACCTTGTCTCTTAATTTAAAGTTTAAAAAATCAAAGTTGTTAATTAAAAAAAGATACACGAAAAATAAAACCAATATTTTACCCAACCACTTTTTCTTCCAAATCTCCCCTAGTCCTATTGAGAATAAAAGCAAAAAGATCATATAATAACCTGTTAAATAGTAATCATAGAAATTGCCTTGGTTTCCTTGAAAAAATACTAATCCTACCGACATGCAACCAAGGAGGAGAAGTAATATTTTAACACCTTGTAGTTTTATTAACTTATTGAAGTAATAAACTATTAGTGTCAGAACTATTCCAAAAACAAACATTTCCCTTTGCCATCTTCCATGAAAAACCAATCTAGTGAAAACTCTTTTGTATGTATCAATTTTTTCAAAAACATGTTTCCAAGTTGTTAATCCGAAACTATGATCATCTATGAAAAACTTTTTTATATTCTCAAAAATCAAGAAATCATTTTTAAAATCAAAGATAATTAAAGGTGCAATTGTAAGAAAAAACAAACCAATAGAAATTAACAACTGCCTTTTATTTGGAAAATTCTTTCTTTGCCAAATTGCAAAGATTGCCACCGCTACAAAATAAAATACCTCAGAAGCAGAACCAAAACTAAACAGAGAAAGTCCAAGTACTAATGATATTCCATACCAAGCTTTCTTTTTTCCTTCTGTAACAAGCAACATAAACAAAACCAGCAACATAGATAAAAGAAGCATTGGTGTGGGGTTACTAAGCCAACGAGAAGCCATAACAATGTTAAATGAAAAAGATGTTATATAAGCTGCAATGATACCCGCCGCATCACTATGAATTTTTCTGCCCAGAAAAAAAGCTAAAAAACTGGCTGCAACAGTAGTGAGAGAGAGAAACACCGAGGGCCAAACCGGATTTCCTCCACCAATTAAATAAAATGGGGCAATTAAATAATAATAAAATGGACCTCTAAAAATTCCAGCAATTCCTGTAGTTGGACCTAGTAAAAATATATCTGCCTTGTGCCATAGATTCCAAATAGCCAATGCATCTCTTCCTTGGTCGAAATAAAATCCTAAGGTATTGCCTATATTATAAACTCTCAAAAACAAACCAGCTAAAAGTATTACTGCAAGCAATAAAATGGTGGGGGTTAAAATTTTACTGATTTTTTTGCGAGCAACAAACATTTTACGAAATATTTTCATCAACAACCTTTCTTACAGTTGAAAGAAGTTTTTCAACTGCCTCGTCAAAAGAAAGTCCTTCAATTTTAGCGCCTGATGCAAAGACATGACCTCCTCCTCCGAGTTCAAGTGCAATCTTTGATGTATCAAAACCAGACCTGGACCTTAAACTTATAGCCAAACTTTTTGGCTCCGTTTCCAATGCAATAAATCCGAAATCAGTACCTTCTATAACTTGCGCAAACATGGAAGCAGCCGACTCTTTTGCCATTGAAGGTTTGTCTAACTTTGAGTAAATCTCATACGGAATAGCAGACCATACAAATCTATTTTTTTTATCTACCTGGATCCTTGACAGAACTTTTGCGTAAAATTTAAGAAGTTCAATCGGTTCACTTCTATAAATTCTTTGGATAGCCATGTCTTTGTCTGCCCCCAACTTCATTAGCTCACTTACTATACGAAAAGTATTTTCATCCGCCCCAGGATATCTAAAAGCTCCCGTATCTCCTACTATCCCAGCTATCAGACACGTAGCAACATCTTTATTTACTTCCATCCCCCAATCCTCAATCAACATATAAAGTAACTGCCCGACAGAGGTAGTTTGATCATCTACTAAATTTATATCTGCATAGTTTGTGTTTGTTATGTGGTGATCAATTGCAATTGTTTTAATCTTAGGTATAGAACTTTCTCTTTTGTTTGACACCATATCCCAACTTGAAGAATCGAGAGTTATTAATAAATCAAATTTTGTAAAATCAAATTTTGAAAAATCTACATCTTTTTTAATTTTGTCGAATCCAGAAAGATAGTTTACATTTTCAAAAAGTTCTTTACTCGGGCAAATTACTTCGACCTGTTTACTCATATCCACAAGTAATCCTCTAAGAGCAAGTGCACTTCCTATAGAATCAGGGTCTGGATTTCTGTGACAGTTAAGTAAAATTTTGTCAGCTTTTTCAATTTCCTCCAAAATTTGCTTTGATTGTTTGTAATTCATGTATTTTAGTTTACTGCCTTACTGTGTACTAGTTTGTATATTGTAACACCCATAACTTCCCAAGTACTTTCAATATCACTCCACCCAAAGTTTGCAACTTCTGCCTTTGCAGAATGTGTTGGGTCACACTCCTCTTTCAGTTTCTCACATACTACAAATAATTGATCAGAGATTGTATCTTTGGCCCAAATGTCAGCGTGTAGGATACTTTGACCATTTTTTTCCAAAAAATAACCATAACCATCCTCATAATTACGTTCTGCTAAAACAGCTAAGTTAAAGGCTTCTCCATTCGACTCAACTATAATCTTTTCTGATACCTGTTGTGCTCTTTGCATTTGCCTGTTTGGTGGATATTGCAGAGGGTTGTTTATTAAATTAGTGTATATAACAAAACCAAAGGCTAAGGCTAAAACAACCTTACCTATTTTACTCAAATTTTCTGAAATTCCATCTATGAAACCGCCAAGAAAAAGAAACGGAGGAACAAATAAAAATCCTAGGTAATGGTCATGCAAACTTTGGTTATACAACCCCAATCCAATTAACCCGACTACCATCCACAAAGTTAAGGTCATGAATCCTGAAGCTTCGTTTTGGTGAAGTCTCTTCCTGCCCAACAAAAGAAGTATTGACGGAATTGAAACTACTGCCACTATTGCTTTACCCAACCCCTCCATTCTTCCTGCCAACAGTCTTGTTGAAATATTATTTAGTATGCCGGGCAACTTTGAAACCGAATCCCACAATCCAACTGAAACTGTTGATCTCTCAGTAAAAAATGTTTTCATGGCGTTATAGTTCATCCAGCCATGTCTAATATCGAAAATTAAAAGTGGGGACATTAAAAACAAAAATGCTATCAATGAAAACATTGAAACCTTAATAAATCTAGTTATAGGAGCTTTGTCGTCAATTTCTTGAGACTTTGCAGAAGATGTCAAGAAAGTCATTGCCCAAAAAATTGCCACAACTGGCATTAAAATCAATCCTAAGTAGTGAGATTGCAATACAAAAGCAGATGAGATTGCACTCACCAAAACCCAATTATATTGATCTTTTTTCCATGCTCTCCAAATAGAATACACACACAGAAGGGAGAAAAATGGCATTATATTAGGATTCCATGAAGAACGAGAAAAAATAATTGTTGTTGGTGCGATTGCATACAGTGTGGCAGCAATTGTTCCAGCTAATTTAGAAAACCATTCTCTACCAACCCAATAAACAAAAGCAATTGTTAATATCCCAACAATTGCTACCTGAACAGACATACCAACTGGTGAAAAATTAGCAAGCCAAAGTCCAATAGAAATGAAATAATAATACAGGGGTCCCAAGTACATATTTCCAACCGAGGTTCCAGGACCTATTAGCATTAGATCAAAATCAACCAAAAAACGCCGGACCAGAATAGCGTCTCTCCCCTCATCTCCCAAAAAAGTCATGTATTCCGAAATTTTGTAAAGGCGAAAAAAACTTCCCACCGCCAAAATTACAAACAACACCAATAGTTCTTTGTAATTCTTTTTCAAAAAAATAAATGATTTTATTTTGAATTGTTTGAAACTATTTTTATTAATACTCATTTTTATAGTAATTTTTTCCAAAGACGAAATAAATCAGTAAAACTTTTTACTATTACCTTCAAGTCCCTTCCTGTTCCTTTTCCTAAAGTTCTAGGGTTGTGTGTTACTGGAATCTCAACTATTTTAAAACCAGCTTTTTTGGCTTTTATTAAAAATTCACTTGATATGAAAGCTCCCCGGACAGACTCTAGTTTGGGTAATTTATCAATCACACTCTTTGAAACTAACTTGAAACCACAATCAACATCACGAACACCCAAACCAAACATCAAAAATATTAGGAATTCCCACATTTTGGAAGTTATTTTTTTGGAAGGAGAAACTTTTCTGTCTTTATAATACCCAATTACTAAATCTGCATTGGTTTGTTTTTGTTTCTCAATAAAATTGACAATTTCTGAAAAGTTAAACTGTCCATCAGAATCAGTAAAAGCAATCCAAGGATATTTAGATCCATAAAAACCACTTTTAAAAGCTGCACCATACCCCTTGTTTTCAACATGCTCTATTAACTTAATTCTTTTGTCATCACTAACCAATCTTTTTGAAATTTCAGAAGTCTTGTCAGTTGAACCATCATTAACAATCAATATCTCCCACTCCCCAACAACTTTATTTAAAACCGCTTTTGCTTTTTTAACTGTGTTTTCTATATTGTCTTCTTCATTAAAGGTCGGAAAAAATACAGATAGTTTGTCTAGTTTAATCTTGCTCATATGAATAACATCTTTGCCACATTTATCAAAATCATAACACAAGCGAGGCTATATATGCTAATATCAAGCTATGACCAAGAAAGTGGGCAAATTATGAGCAAAAAAGTTAAGAGAATGCTTGTTATTTTGACTCTCACAATAGTCCCAACTGTCCTTATTTGGCTTCCTTTTTTTGCAAGATTTAAAACTTTTTGGAATATTCCATTGCCTGTTGCTGGTATGGCCACAATAGTTTCCAACTATGATGGACCATTATACTTAGCTGTTGCAAAAACCTTCTACAATTCTGAAAGCTTGCAAACCAACTACCAATTCGGCCTGCCTACACAGTACTATGCAGCACATTTTCCGCTATTTCCGGCTTTAATCCGCGGTTTTGGTACCATTCTGGGCCTTCCTTATGCAATGCTATTCATAACTGTTGCGTCTTCTTTTCTTGCACTGCTGTTCTTTTTCAAGCTTGCAAGTCAATTTATGACTGAAAAAAATGCTCTTTGGCTCACGATCGTATTTTCAATTTTTCCCGCAAGGTGGTTTATAGTACGCTCAATAGGCTCTCCTGAACCACTCTTTTTGGCAAGTACGCTTGCCTCACTATTTTTCTTCAATAACAAAAAGTATCTGAAGGCAGGGATTTGGGGTGCAGTCTCAATTCTTACTAAATCTCCAGGAATACTACTCTTTATTGCACTTCTATTGACAATCATACTTCCTAATATGAAAAAATTGGCAACAAACGGAATCAGAACATTTATTAATAGCCTTGATCTGA
>JADHUT010000010.1 GCA_016784385.1 Candidatus Microgenomates bacterium
CTTTCAGGAATTTCCCATGCTTTTGTGCCAAAGACACGGCCTTTATTGGTGAAAAACAGAATTTGATCATGGGTGGTAGCTGAAACCAGGTGGTCAATTTCATCTGTTTCTTTGGTTGTCATTCCAATGACACCCTTACCACCTCTTCTTTGTGCCTTGTATGTACTTCTTGGAACCCTTTTGATGTAGCCGGTTCTGGTTACTGTGATAAGGCAGTCCTTTTTGGCAACTAAATCTTCTTCTGTAAATTCTCCGATTGGATTTTTGTAAACCTTGGTTCTTCTGGCATCTCCAAATTTTTCTTTGATTGCTCCCAACTCTTTTACAATGATATCTAAAACCATTTGTGGTTTTTTCAAGATTGCAATGAGTTGGTCTATTATTTTTTTGATTTCATCATATTCTTTTTCAATTTTGTCTCGCTCCAGTGCAGCAAGACGTCTGAGTTGCATGTCTAAAATGGCTGTTGCTTGAATTTCAGATAGTTTAAATTTCTTGACCAAGTTTTGCTTGGCAATTTCTTGGGTTTTGCTGGCTCTGATTGTTTTTATCACAGCATCCAAGTTATCGAGTGCAATTTTAAGCCCTTCCAGAATATGTGCTCTCTTTTTGGCTTCGGTTAGCTCGAAAATGGTTCTTCTAATAACAACGCGCTGCCTGTGTTTTATATATTCAACGATAATTTGTTTTAGATTTAATACATGTGGTGTTCCTTCTACAAGAGCTACTATATTTGCAGGGAATGTGGTTTGCAGTCTTGTGTGTTTGTAAATGTTATTTAGTACTGATTTTGGTTTTGCATCTTTTTTAAGATCAATTGCAACCCTCATTCCATCTTTATCAGATTCATCACGAAGGTCAGCAATGCCGTTTACCTTCTTGTCTTTTACAAGTTCTGCAATCTTTTTAACCAAATTAGCTTTGTTGACCTGATATGGAAGTTCGGTAATAATAATTTGGCTTCTTCCTCTTTTTCCTTCTTCAATTTCGGCAATTCCTCTTACTATTATTCTTCCCCTTCCAGTTGAATACATTTCAATTAAACTTCTGGCATCATAAATGGCTCCCCCAGTTGGAAAATCAGGGGCTGGCATATGTTCAATCATGTCCTCAATGGTTGCATCTGTTTCAAAAGAAACATTTTCAGGGGAAATATCCTCTTCTTTCAGGAGTAACTCTTCACCAGAGGCTACAAGGTTTATTTTATTTATGACAAAATCTGCCTTTTCCTCAACTTTACTTTTCTCAGTTACCACTCTTCCTTTTTCAATTGTTGCAACAACCGCATTAATAACTTCAGTTAAATTATGAGGTGGAATTTTAGTAGCCATTCCAACAGCAATTCCCTCACTCCCCATAAGAAGTAAATTAGGAAGAAGTGCCGGTAAAAATACTGGTTCTTTTAAGGTTGTATCGAAGTTTTCAGTGAAGTCAACAGTTCCTTTTTCGATATCCTGTAGCATAGGCTCAGCCATGGCTGCAAGTTTGACTTCAGAATATCTCATAGCCGCAGCAGAATCTCCGTCAACCGATCCAAAATTTCCTTGACCTCTTAGTAATGGGTATCTCATTGAGAAATCTTGTACTAATCGAACCATAGTGTCATATACTGCCATGTCACCGTGTGGATGGTATTTACCAAGTACTTCACCTACCACTTTGGCAGACTTTGAAAATGGACCGGAATGCTTCAAACCCATCTGGCTCATTGCATACAAAATCCGACGATGAACTGGTTTGAGGCCATCGCGTACATCAGGAAGAGCACGAGAAACTATAACACTCATTGCATAATCAAGATATGATTTGCCCAACTCTGTGGTTATTTCTGCTTTTAATACTTTACCTATATCCGACATAAAATGAGGCTTTTTTAGCCTCAAGTCATTGTATCTGGTTATAAACTTATTTTCAATAGAAAAATTATAAAAAAGTATGTATGATTACAATATGGATGGATACACTGCAGATATAGAAGAGTTAACTTTAAAAAATACAAACTTTCGAACAGTTCTTTTTACAGGAAATCATTCCCAATTGGTTTTAATGGCGCTTAAGCCCGGTGAAGATATTGGTGAAGAAGTACACAATGAAAATGATCAATTTTTTAGATTTGAAAGCGGTGTTGGGAAAGCAATAGTTGAGGGGGAGGAATTTGATGTTAAAGATGGGTCTGCTGTGGTTGTAAAGTCAGGAAGTAAACACAACATAATTAACACCAGCAGTACAGACTATCTAAAACTTTATACAATCTACTCCCCCGCTCATCACCCAGACGGAACAATACACAAAACTAAAAAAGAAGCAATGGATGCTGAGAAAGAAGAACACTAGTAAAGATCTTTGTAAGATTAAATTTCCCCTGTATAATGATTCTCCAGACTAATTTTTAAAAAAAATGTACGAAGAAGCAATCTTTGACCTTGAAACACAAAAATTTTTCGATGATATAAGCGAAAGCGCAGATGGGCGTGGAAAATTTGATGCCACAATACTTGGAGCTTCAGTTGTTTCTATATACAAAAGAACACTAGACAAAGATTTTAAAGAAATAAGTGGGAGCATGATTTCTTTCTGGGAAGATGACCTAGCTGGTCTCTGGGAAATATTTAAAAGTGTTGATAGATTAATAGGATTTAACTCCATAAAATTTGATGCTGCAGTACTAAAGCCATATGCAGACTTTGATCTTACAAAACTCCCCCACTTTGATGTTTTGGACCATGTGCGAATTGCAAACGGAAAAAGAGTGTCCCTAAACTCCATTGCAGGAGAAACTTTAGGTAAGGCAAAAGTAGATGACCCTAAAAACGCAATAATTTACTGGAGAAAGAAAGACAAGGAGTCACTTGACTTGCTTCAAAGATATTGTGAAGAAGATGTTGTATTAACAAAAGAAATATATGATTACGGATTAAAACACAAAAAATTAAAGTTTAAAGATTATTGGAACACAATACGAGAGATTGATATCGATTTTAGCTACACACCAGATGAAATTGAAAAAAAACAAAAACCTTCAGAAGAACAAGTTTCACTTTTTTGAAATTATTTGAATTTTTCTAAATATCGTTCGTTGCACTCATTAATCAATTTCCATGCTTCTTCTTTGTTTCCCCAACCTTCTACTTTTGTACTTCCTGGTTTTTTTAAATCTTTGTAGTGGCTGAAATGATGTTCTACTTTATTTTTCCAGGCTTCAGAGAGGTCATCTAGGTCGTTGATAGCATCTCCTTCATTTCGGTCGTCAGAAGGCACACAAATTACTTTGTGGTCATTTTCTCCGTCATCAATAAAATTTAATACTCCAACAACTTTAGCACTCACCAAGATCCCCGTAGACAGTGGTTCAGTGGTTATTACTAAAGTATCCAAGGGATCATTGTCTTCATCCCAGGTTTTTGGAATAAATCCGTAGTTAACTGGTTTTGAGAAAATAGATGGTTCTACACGATCTAAGATAAAAGACTCTAGTTTATAGTCATATTCAATTTTGTGGGATGAACCAAGAGGTATTTCAATAAAAGTGTTTACAGTCTTATCCTTTTCTCCAAGAGAATAATCATGTACTAAGTTCATGCACAAATTTTAAACCCCACAACTTTACTTTTCAAGGAGGAAAATGTATAATATTCCCACATGGCTACACCAGAAGACAATGTTACTCCCGACGATGGTAGTATGACGGATGAGCAACTTATTCCTTACACTGGTCCGTATTTAGGCATCTCTCCCCTAAAGGGATATATGGAAGGTCATAAACGAAAGGCTAAGGAGGAGGGAATAGATCTCACGGACAGGCAAGCACTTGGCAGGTTTATAAATGAGATAGTAGAATATCAGAGAAGGTAAATAGTTTCTAACTATTTCTCTTTTATTGAAGCACTTATTTTAAACATCCAAAGTAGCCATCTTGGCCCTTGTCTGAATAAACTTTTTCCTTGGAGGTACTTCTTCACCCATTAGTTTTGTAAACAATGAATCTGCTTCTTCTGTTGATTCAATCATTACTTTTTTTAAAGTTCTGGTGGCCGGATCCATAGTAGTATCCCACAATTGTGTTGGGTTCATTTCTCCAAGTCCTTTATACCTGTTTATGGTATATTTTTTATCCTTTGCTTTTGTGTTTATTATTTTGTTTCTTTCTTTATCTGAATATGCATACCAAAAGGACTTCCCAACTGTAACTTTAAATAGTGGTGGCATGGAAATATAGAGATATCCTTTTTGTATGATTTCTGGCATGTGTCTGTAAAAGAATGTTAGTAATAAGGTTTTGATGTGTTCTCCATCAACATCTGCGTCAGTCATAATAATTACTCTGTGGTATCTAATTTTGTCGTAGTTCAAGCTTTCCCCAATTCCACCCCCAAGAGCTACTATTAAATCTTTAAGCTCTTCAAACTTAACAATTTTGTCCAGGTGTGCTCTTTCAGTGTTTAAAACCTTTCCTCCTAAAGGCAGTATTGCTTGATGTCTTCTATCCCTTCCTTGTTTTGCACTGTTGTGTACAAATATGCCTGAAGATAGGGCAAAGTTGTGAGTTCCTGTTACTTCCAAGTCATATACATCCTCCTTTTTTTGAAGTTTGGTAATTTTTTTAATTTTGATATCAAGTTTTTCATCGAGCTCTCTTGACTTTAAAGAATCATTTTTGGTCAATAGTTCTGCTTTTTTGTATGATCCATCACGAAGCATGAATTTATGATCTGGGGTACAAATAATTTTTTCATTGTTATCTAGAGTTATTTGTATAACTTCAGCATTCTTTTTAGTAAGTCTTGGATGACTGATCTTTTCAACAGCTATTGATCCGTCTTTATTGATTGTGTAACAATAGTTTGTTTTTCCAGATTTGTGTTCTTTCACTAGTTTTTTAAATGAAATGTCTCTTCCGTCAGTAAGTGCAACCTTTGTGTTACCTGAAAAACAACCTCCTGCGCTGTCTCCCTCGACGATATATAGTTCAGATACTGAAGGGTCTTTGCTTTGACAGTCTGCCAACTTTCCAGGTAGTGAAGCTCCATCTAATGCCCCTTTTCTAAGTACTGCATCTTTTGCAGCTCTGGCTGCCAGTCTTGCCCTTGCAGCCAGGGTTACTTTTTCAATAATTTTTTTTGTTTCTCTTGGGTGTTCTTCGAAATATGCATCAAGCCCTTCTTTTACTGCAGTTGTGACAAAACCTTGTACCTCAGGGTTATTGAGCTTTGCTTTTGTTTGACTTTCAAACTGCAAGGATTCTGAAGGCATTTTAACGTAAATAACTGCAGTCAGGCCTTCTTTCAGATCTTCTCCTGTTAGAATATTTTCACTTTTGCCATTTTTATTATCTGCACTTTGTCTTTTTATGTAATCTCCAACTGCTCTTGTTAATGCAGTTCTGAATCCTGTTACATGAGTTCCCCCGTCTATGGTGTGAATACCGTTTACAAATCCTTTTATGCTTTCGTTGTAATTGCCTGTGTACTGAATAGCAACTTCACAACTCATTTCGTCATTTTCTTTTTGTACAACAGCGTCTTTAGAAATATATACGACCTTGGAAATGATTTCTTTCCCCCGGTTACTATGTTCTACTAATGACTTTATACCACCCTCAAAATAATAACTTGCTTGGTCACCATCTCGGGCATCGTTGTAATCAAACCCAAGTTTTGCAACTAAATATGCCCTGTCTTTAAGCAGTGCCTTTACTTTATCTCTGTCAAAATACAGGTCCTTAAATACTTGTTGGTCAGGTGTAAAGCTGGTTATTGTTCCAGTTCCATTCTTTTTAATCCCCCATTCCTTTAATTGTGTATCTGAGGCCAAACTAACTGATTTATACGGCTTACCCCTTTTATATTCCTGGTAATATGCTTTTTTATCACGCAGTACCACAACTCTAAAATATGAAGAAAGAGCATTAACAACAGATGCACCAACTCCGTGCAATCCCCCTGAAACTTTGTATGCCCCACCCCCAAATTTTCCACCAGCATGCAACTTTGTCATGGTCAGCTCCAATGCAGAAACTCCACTTTTGTGTTTGTCTACAGGAATTCCTCTTCCATTGTCTCGTACTGTTACAGAACCGTCCTTGTGCACATTTACCCAGACATTAGTAGCAGTTCCTGCGAATGATTCATCTACAGAGTTATCAATAATTTCACGCAAACACTCATGAAGTCCCCTTGTGTCTGTGGAACCAATGTACATGCCGGGTCGTTTTCTGACAGGTTCTAAGCCTTCCAGTACCTGAATTTGATCTGCTGAATATTTATTTTTAGGCATAAGTTAATTATATAATGAAGGACATTATGAAGATACCAGCATATTGGTTAACTGTAAAGAGATGTTTCCATTTGCTTTTAAATTTTTAAGCGTATTTAAATAGGCCTTCATATTTTTAAAGGTTTTTTGTTCTCTTTCAATAAAAATTAAACTTTCTACAAATGCGACGGCTTCTCCCCTATCTTTTATTTTATTTAATATATCAAATTTGATATCAATACCACTCTTTAGAAACTGTAATACAACCTTGTTTTCCACCTTATCTTTAATAGAAGTTCCTGTATGGATTTTATGACCAGTGTTTATTACCTGACACCTCGATTGGATAGTTGGAAGAACGTTATGGATGTTTTTGGAAGTTAGAAAATATATTAAATTATTTTGTGGTTCCTCCAGGTTTTTTAAAAAAGCATTTTGAGCTTCTGGGGTAGCAGTATCAATGTTTTCGATTAAAACTGCTGTTTTTTGTGAAAAAGATAGCTTTACCAGGCTTTTCAAACTTCTAACGTCATCTATTTTTTGCAATGTAGTTGGTATTATATTTGCCTTGTGTTTTTTCGCGCTACTCATACAATAATTTAGATTTTCTTCTTTTGGCCCTGTCATTAAAAATGCATGCATATAGTTAAAAGTTATGTTACCAGAATTGATATCACCTATGCTATTATAGATATATGCCCACTGCCAACAATGCTGCATCAAAAGGGAATTCTTTAGTAGAAATACTGGTTTCAATGGGGGTATTGACAGAAGAGCGGGCCAAAAAGATCAAGGAGGCAGAAGTACAATATGGATCTACCCAGGAGGAAATTTTAACAAAACAAAATTTAGTCAAAGAAACTGATCTTGTCAAAGCCAAAGCCTCTCTTTACAACATTGCCTATATAGATCTTTCTACAGCTCCTTCTTCTCCAGAAGCAATGTCTGCTCTTCCACAAGAAGTTGCTGAGCGGTTCAAAGTTTTTCCGGTCTCGATTGATAAAGCCAGTAAAACATTGAATTTGGCAATGGCCGATCCACTGGACCTTTCCGCTTTGGAGTTTGTAGAAAGTAAAACGGGACTTCGAGTAAAACCAATGGCAGCAGAAGAGGGGAAAATTGTAGAAGTGACAACTCAACGCTACGCTACTTCCCTTTCCCAAGAAGTGACAGAGGCTTTAAAGGAAGTTGAGCCAGAAAGTAAAACTAGTGTTGTAGATGGTGCAAAAACAGGTTTTATCAGAGAAGAGAAAATTGCCGAAATAGTCAATCATATTTTAGAATTTGCAGTTAGATCCCGTTCTTCTGATATTCACATCGAACCACAAGAGAGATCAACCAGAGTTAGATATAGAATTGATGGAATTTTGCAAGAAAAACTAACTATACCAAAGGCACTTAACAGTGCTCTTGTTTCCCGCATAAAAATACTAGCTGGTATGAAAATTGATGAAAAACGATTACCACAAGACGGTAGATTTAACTTTAAAGTTGCAGATCAAGATACAGACCTGCGTGTATCATCTCTTCCAACCACTTGGGGTGAAAAAGTGGTGATGAGGCTTCTCAAAAAAACAGGAGGCGTACCCGATTTACCAGAACTTGGTCTTCGTGGCAAAGCTTTGAAAAATTTACAGGAAGCAATACTAAGACCACATGGAATTATATTGATTTGTGGCCCAACCGGTTCTGGAAAAACAACAACCCTCTATTCAATTATCTCCAGAATTAATACTCCTAAGGTAAATATTGTTACTTTGGAAGATCCTATTGAGTATAAAATCGCGGGTGTTAACCAGGTTCAAGTTAACTCTGCGGTCGGACTTACATTTGCATCTGGGCTTCGTTCTTTTTTACGACAAGATCCAAACGTGATACTGGTGGGAGAAATCAGAGATCAAGAAACTGCAGATTTGGCAATTCAAGCTGCCTTAACTGGCCATTTGGTTTTTGCTACACTTCACACCAATGATGCTTCAGGTGCACTTCCAAGGCTTCTTGATATGGGAGCACAACCATATTTGTTGGCCTCATCAATGACTGCCATAGTAGCACAACGAGTTGTAAGAAAAATTCATGAAGATTGCAAAGAAAGTTACAAACCCGATCCTGAAATATTAGAGGGTATGAAACAAGTTCTGGGGCCCTTGTACCCTGCCAACCACGACGGAAATTTATATAGAGGTAAGGGTGATCAAGAAGATGGTAATTCTGGTTATTTCGGGAGGTTGGGAATTTTTGAGGTCATACCAGTTACTGATGCAATTAGTAAATTAATATTAGAGCGATCACCTGCATCAACAATCTATAAAAAAGCAAAAGAAGAAGGTATGATAAGTTTAAAGCAGGATGGTTATTCTAAAGTTTTAGAAGGATCAACTACAATTGAAGAAGTATTGAGAGTTGCACAAGAATAAAATTTATTTTATGGATATAAAAAATTTACTACAACAAACAGTTGAACTTAAAGCATCAGACTTGCATCTTGTTGCAGGAGTATCCCCAACTGTGAGAATAGATGGGGAGCTTTTTTCTTTGCCAAATAGCCAAGTATTAACTCCCGATCTTATTGCTGAAAGCTTGAAAACAATATTGTCCGATGAGCAATTTCAAAAGTTGTCTGCAAACAAAGAACTTGATTTTTCAATTTCGTTTTCTGAAATATCTAGATTTAGAGTAAATGCATATACCCAAAAGGGATCATTTGCTGTGGCATTTAGAGGGATTCCATTGGAGCTTCCTGATGTTAGCGCTTTGGGATTACCAAAGATTGTTCATAATTTCACAACACTAAGGCAGGGTTTGATTTTAATTACAGGGCCAACCGGGCATGGTAAGTCAACCACACTGGCTGCAATTTTGAATGAAATCAATAAAAACAGAAGTGTTCATATCGTGACGATAGAAGATCCGGTCGAATTTGTGTTTAAGCCAATAAAGTCCATAATTTCCCAAAGAGAAATGGGGTCTGATACTCATTCCTGGCCCGTAGCACTTCGTTCGGTTCTGAGAGAAGACCCTGATGTTGTACTTGTTGGTGAAATGCGAGATCATGAGACAATTGCTGCAGCCTTGACAGTTGCAGAAACTGGTCATTTGGTTTTTGCAACACTTCATACTAATTCAGCAGCACAGACAATTGACAGAATTGTGGATGTGTTTCCAGAAGAACAACAAAGCCAAATAAGAATGCAGTTGTCGTTAGTTTTAGAAGCTGCGTTTTCTCAAAGACTTGTTGCAGCTAACACCAAAGGTCGCGTTGTTGCACATGAGGTTATGCTTGGCTCTTCCGCTATTAAAACTGCCATTAGAGAGGGAAAGTCTCACCAAATTGATTCCATAATACAAACCTCACAAGAAATTGGAATGTCTACATTGGAAAAATCTTTAGCAGAACTTGTAAAGGCAGGAAAAATTACCATTGAGATAGCACAGTCTTGGTCCATAAGGCCGGAAGAACTATCACGATTGGTTCGATCGTGAACTAGTTGATTAAACACACAAATAGTTATTAACACTCATGAAACGATACAATTACAAAGCCAAAGACAAAGATGGGAAACTAATCAAAGGTGAAGTAGAGGCTGCAAATGAGTACACAGCAGCAAGACTAGTTAGAAAACAGGGTCTTGTTGTACTTAGCATGAAACAAAAAATTGAGTCCCCTTTTACCATACTTGAGAAACTAAAAGACAAAATAACACAGGATGATATAGCTACTTTTACTAGACAGTTTGCAACTATGGTAAATGCAGGTCTTCCTATTACCGAGGCTTTGCTTATTTTGAGATCTCAAGCAAAAGATTCTATGGGTAGAGTTGTGTCTCAAATATTGGCAGATGTAGAAGGTGGAGAGCCTTTATCAAAAGCTTTTGCAAAACACCCTAAAGTTTTTACTCCTTCATATGTTGCACTGACCAAGTCAGGAGAGATAGGTGGGGTTTTAGATAATGTGTTAGTTAGATTGGCTGATGACCTGGAAAAACAGCAGGAGTTTAAAGGAAAAGTTAAGGGAGCTTTAATCTATCCTGCCATTATTATAGTAGGAATGGTTATTGTTGCTTTTATTATGATGATTTTTGTAATTCCAAGACTAACTTCTCTTTATGATGAGTTTAATGCAGAGCTTCCCCTACCTACTAAAATATTAATTGGAATGAGCGATGCGGTAATTAGATTTTGGCCAATTACCATTTTGTTGTTGGTATTGGGATTTTACGGTTTTAGAGTTTACAAAAAAACTCCTGCTGGAAGAAGAAAAATTGATAGTTTGATGTTTAAGATTCCAATTATTGGAGAACTTCAAAAACAAGTTATATTGACAGACCTGACAAGAACCCTTTCTTTGATGGTAGGGGCCGGTGTTTCAATACTAGAGGGGCTTGGTATTACCGCAGGTGTTGTTGTAAATTCCATTATTTCAGATGCTCTAAAAGATGTTGCCATACAAGTTGAAAAAGGACTTCCTGTTTCTTTTGCATTTGCAAAACATCCCGAGACTTTTCCTTTTATATTGTCTCAAATGATAGCAGTTGGTGAGGAAACTGGAAAAATGGAAGAAGTACTTTCAAAAGTAAGTCACGTATTTGAAGTAGAGTCAGACCAAAAAGTAAAAGGTCTAACTGCTGCAATAGAGCCTGTTGTTATGATAATACTGGGTCTTGGAGTAGGATTTTTAGTGATTGCAATAATACTACCTATATATAACTTGACAAGTCAGTTCTAAAAAGATGATACTAAATATAGAATAGAATAGAATAGAATAGAATAGAGGTGAGGAATTATTAATAATTTAAAAAGAATAAAAAAAACACTAAATAAAGGTTTTACACTTGTTGAACTCTTGATTGTTATTGGACTATTGGGTGCAATTGCACTGATTGTTATTGCTGCAATTAATCCTATTGAACAAGCAAACAGAGCAAGAGATACCAGATTCAAAGCTGATGGAGGACAACTTGTTTCTGCAATTGATAGGTACTTCGCTATAATTTCTGAATTTCCTTGGCAGACGCTCACTCCTGCTTATACGACTGATGATGCTTTTGGCTTTGTCTCAGCAGTAGACCCTGAAGTGGGGCTTTGTTCTGCAGCTGGTTGTATAGGTAATGGTGCTGCTTTTGATGGTGCACTAATTACCAACAATGAGTTGAAGACAGAATTTAGAAACAGAGACTTTATACAAGATGCAACTGCGGTAGATGAACAACTTCTCATAGGGAAAGCCATAGGTTCATCCTCATCGGTTTACGCATGTTTCATACCACTTGCAAAGTCAACAAGAGACAAGGCATGTGCGGCTGGAAAAGTTTATACATTGTCCACGTCGTCTAGAACAGCTTTAGCTGCTGATGCAGCTGATTGTGCAGCTGATAGTACAACTTGGATTAGTGCACCGCAATATGTTTGTATTCCTGAGTAGTGTAGTGGGGTTAGTGCTGGGATCATTTGTTTCAGCACTAACTTATCGTTTACCGAAGGGCATAAGCAATAACCGTGGAAGATCTTTTTGTGACAGTTGCAAGAAACCTCTTTCTTGGAAAGTAAATATTCCTGTATTTTCATATATATATATGAAAGGAAGGTCGATTTGTTGTAGTAAAAAAATAAGTTTGCGTTATCCACTTATCGAACTTATGTCCATGGTTGGTGCTGTTTATTTTTTCTCTGCTTTTCCTATTTCTTCGGCTTTTGTGTATTATTTTCTTTTTTTAATTAGTCTTACTATTTTTGTAATTGATTTGGAACATCAAATAATTCCAGACGAGCTTTCGTGGAGCTTTCTTGTGTTGGTATTAATACTATTTATAATTTTTAATTTTTACAGTAATTTAAACATATATGCAAATTTGTTTGCAGGCTTTCTGTATGCTTTTTTTCTTCTTTTCATACATCTAGTAACAAAAGGGCGTGGTATGGGTCTGGGGGATGTTAAGTTGGCTCTGGGGATGGGCACTTTGTTGGGTCTATATAAAGGTATGATATGGATTTTTGCGTCATTCTTGACAGGTGGGGTTGTGGCTTCCATACTGTTATTAACAGGTAGGGCTAAATTAAAACAAAAAATAGCATTTGGTCCATTTTTGATAATTGGTTTTTGGATAGCACTGCTTTTATAATAAACACATATGAAAAAGATGAAGCTGCGTGTTAATCGGCAAGCTGGGATGACCTTAATTGAACTCCTTGTGGTAATGGTCATTATTACTGCGCTGATAGTATTAATTACAGCTTTTCTGAGAAGTCAGATATTTAAAGCAAATGATGCCAGGAGAAAAGCAGAAATGAGAAGAATAGGAATTGCTGCTGAGGAGTATGAAAAAGACAATAATTGCTATCCCCTACCAAATCTTGTCATTTGTAAACCAGGTACAGGATTGCAGCCGTATTTAGATAAAGTTCCATGTAATCCTATCAATAATTCTTCGTACTTTTATGAACATGAGGATTCGGTGTGCCCTTCCTGGTATAGGATTTATTCTAATTTAGAAAACACCTTAGACCCTGATTATATTAATGGGCTTGGCCCTGCCGGAGTATATAGTTATGTATACCAAAGTTCAAATGCACCCGATTTAGTAATAGTGGAGACTACACCGCCAAGTGGCGGCGGCGGCGGTGGAATACCCGGCACTGATTTTTATGGTTGTTTTAGTGGAGCCTGTACACCCATTTTATGGGATCCCACTCGTCCTGGACCTGAATGTGATCCAAATTTTCAAAATGCAACCTGTTATGGTCAATGTGTCAATCCAGTAAATGAATGCCAGAGTTGGAATTAGAAATTGTATGAAATTTTTTACACGAAAAGATACTAAAGCGATTGCTTGGATATTTGTTGTTCTGATAATTTTTATAGGGATTAATTTAAAAGTTAGTATAAGAAGAGGAAGAGATAATGTTAGAAAGTCTGATTTGGGGGGCTTGCAAGGAGCCCTGGAGAGCTATCAACAGAAATATCACGTGTTTCCTGAAAGCAAAAACGGCAAAATAGTCGGTTGTTTTTCTAAAGATACTTACTATGATCAAGATTTAGAGCGCCACCTTAATTTAGTGGAATGTGAGTGGGGTGAAGACAAATTTGAAAATTTGGAAAGGCTTCCAATAGACCCCTCGCACGAAGATGGTAGATCGTATTTGTATTTATCCAATATAAAACACTTCCAAGTTTTTACATCGCTTGAAGGAAGAGGCGAAGCAGAATATACTGAAAGTATAGTAGAAAGAGGGTTGAGTTGTGGAGAGTCAATTTGTAATTTTGGAAAAAACTATGGAGATATTCCACTTAATGTAACACTACCAGACAATGAACAAAATTAAGAAAAATGAAAAAGGATTTACCCTTGTAGAACTATTAGTGGTAATGGCAATATTGGGAGTTTTGGTGGCATTGGTGGCTGGCAATTTTAGAACGGCACAAATAAGAGGAAGAGATGCAAAAAGAAAGGCAGATTTAAAACAAATTGCCAATTCATTAGAGCTTTTCTATGCAGATTACGGAAGGTATCCTGCTGAAGCATCCGGTTCAATTTCTGCATGTCCATACGACCCAGCTCTTTCTACGGGTACAACATGCGGCTGGGGAACAGACAGCATGACTGATGGTAAAACAGTTTACTTTAAGACCATTCCAGAAGATCCAACTTCAAGTGGTTCTTATTTGTACCGAATAGTCCCCTCCTCTTCAAACAGAAAGTTTCAATTGTTTGCAAGAGTTGAAAATGAACAAGATCCTCAAATAGTTACCACACCATATACTTGTGGTACGGCGGGACTTTGTAATATTTCAATTACCAGTAGTAATACAGATGAAACTGAGTAGTAATTTGTTGTTGTGATATATTGTTATATGAGGAACATGAAGACAAAAATAAGTTCTGGATTTACTCTTGTTGAGCTTTTGGTTGTAGTATCTTTGATAGGTATTCTGACAACACTTGTGGTGGCAAATCTAAACTCTGCAAGAGAGAGAGCTCGGGATGCATCTAGAAAATCAGACCTTAGAAATATTCAGACTGGCTTGCGTCTTTACTATAATGACATTGGGCAATTCCCACTCTCCAGCTCTGGAGATGTTGTTGCCTGTGATGGTACTTGTACATGGGGCGAGGCTTGGATAAATGACAGCATTACCTATATGAACACACTTCCTAGTGATCCTCTTTCAGACCAAAGCTATGTTTATACATATGTTGATGATGATTCATATACACTGAAGTCTTGCCTTGAAAACGCCAGTGACGACAAGGGAGAAGTCGAGGTAGATTCTGATTGGTGTGTCAGTGAGTGGAAATATGAGGTAAGCCCATGAAAAAAACATTCATACAAAACAAAAGTAGTGTTTTGAAAAACAAATATAAATTAGGATTCACTTTGATTGAGATGTTGGTAGTAATATCAATTATTGGAATTTTAACCACTCTTGCTCTTGCTTCATTCACTGGAACACAAAAACAAGCAAGGGATACAAGAAGAAAATCTGATCTTAAGCAGTATCAAACTTCTTTGGAAGAATATGCAACCAAGAGTAGTAGTTTATATCCTGCCTACCCCACTGGGACAAGTGCAGATACAACGCTTTGTGGTGATATGTCTTTAACAAATTGTCCAGCTGATCCTAAAAATGAAACCCCCTATTTGTATAGATATATAACAGACGGGACAGCTGGTAATACTGCTACAGAATATAGTTTGTGGACAACACTGGAAGGGAAAATCAGTACTTATTGGGTAACTTGTTCCACTGGAAAAGTTGGAGAAACAGCCACAGCGCCTGCAGGAGGGGCAGTATGTCCATTATAAATAAATCTTCTGGTTTACAAAAAGGATTCACCTTGATTGAACTACTGGTAGTTATTTCTATAATAGGAGTTTTGATTGGTATTTCTATTTTTGGTCTTGCTGGAGCTAGGCAGCTATCTCGAGACGCAAGAAGAAAATCTGACTTGGAACTGATTAGATCTGGTCTTGAAATATATAAAGCCGATTGTAATATATATCCAACAACTCTAACCACTGGAGCTACCCTGGTTGGATCTGGTACACCATCTGGTT
The DNA here is from genome assembly GCA_016784385.1 of Candidatus Microgenomates bacterium. GTDB lineage: Bacteria > Patescibacteriota > Microgenomatia > UBA8517 > UBA8517 > BS150m-G53. The sequence continues at coordinate 15,307 of JADHUT010000010.1, forward strand.
GTGCTGTTGCCAACACCTACATAGCTGATATACCAGATGACCCTGTTAGTGGTGTCAGGTCCTACCGTTATTTTTCAGATGGGATATCATATGAGATTTGTTCATCACTAGAGCAAGGTAGTGGCACAGAGACTTGTGGGGGGTCATCAAACTGTGGTGAGACCTGTAATTACAAGGTTATAAATCCATGAGAAGAAAAAGTCTGCAAAGACACAAACTTACAACTTCGTATAAAATCAATAGAGGTTATACCCTTATAAGCAAAGCTTGCAAGGGTTATACCCTTATAAGCAAAGCTTGCAAGGGTTATACCCTTATTGAACTTCTGGTAGGTATTACTATAATTTCAATAGTTTTCACTATTGGGTATGCTTCATTTAGAGAGTTTTCAAGACGACAAGCCCTAACTGGTATTACAAAAATCATTAAAGGAGACCTAAGACTTGCTCAGCAGTTGGCATTAACTGGTGAAAAACCCGCTGTTGGAGCATGCACAACCCTGCAAGGGTACACCTTTGCTCCCAGTTCAGACAGTTACACTTTAGTTGCCAATTGTTCGCCTGATGGGGACAGAATAGTAAAAACGGTTAATTTAGAAGATGAAATTACCCTAACTGGAACGTCAATTTTATTTAAAGTGCTGGGACTTGGTACAAACCTAAGTTCTGATTCTGTTTTAAATCTATCCCATTCCATTGCAGGTGGGAGTGTGGATATAACAATAGGTCCGGGAGGAGAAATAAAATGAAAAAAGGTCAATCTCTTTTTGAAGTGGTAATAGCATTGGGAGTAGTCACCCTAATTACTGTGGGAATTGTGATATTAACAATAAATTCTATTAGAAATTCAACGTTTTCTAAAAACAAAACTTTGGCGTCCAAGTATGCACAAGAAGCAATTGAATGGGTGCGAGGAGAAAGAGAAAAGAATAGTTCTGAATTTTTAGATAATGTCGTTTATGGTGGCGGAGTTTATTGTTTAGATGATCTTTCATGGACAAATGTAGGTGCTTGTGTTGATGAGTATATAGCTGGAACAAATTTGACTCGAGAAGTTTTATTTACAACTTCTCTGCTTTCAGGTAAAAACATAACAGAAGCACAAGTTGTAGTTTCTTGGGATGATTCTCAAGGTTACCATGAAGCCAGAAGTACTACTAGTTTTGCAGATTCGAGAGAACAATGAAGAAAAAATCTAAAGGGAATAATTTAAAAGGAATGAGTTTGGTAGAGATACTAATAGTTATCTCTGTCTTTGCCGTTCTTGGAATACTTACAACAAGAGCTATTGTTACTACACTAAAAGGAGCTCGAAAGAGTGAATCTCAAATTCAAGTAAAGGAAAATATAAACTATGCATTTTCAGTTATGGAAAGAAATCTGCGGAGTTCTGAATCAATTCTACCTTGTCCTAACCCAGATACTACAACCATTTCATATACCTCTCTGGAGGGTGAAATATCAACGTTTTCGTGCATTCTAACATCAGATACAGGATACATTGCTTCAGGTTCTGCCAGACTGACGTCAACCGATATAGTAGTTACATCTTGTTCAATTTCCTGTGTACAAGAAGAGAGTAACTACCCCCCCATTATATCCATTTCGGTAACAGCAACAGACATGAATTCAACTGGCTCTGAAGCAGGAGCAGTTACCATAGAAACGGAAATTGTTGGAAGGAATTATTAAAAAACTTCAGGGAGCAATTTCATTCCACCTAGTTCTTCTTGAAGCTAGTTTGGCAGGAAAAAGTAACATTTGATCTGGTGCGAATTCAAAAAGTTC